>JACQNZ010000001.1 GCA_016202815.1 Candidatus Aenigmatarchaeota archaeon | reverse complement strand
GGTTAGGGCGCAGGTTTGCTAAACCTGTGGGCGTTAAGGAACTGGAAGCAGCGGTAAACCGAAACATGTCATAGACATGTCACAGGAAATCAAAGGATTTCCTGTGCACGAAAATCTGTTGATTTTCGTTGTTCAGTCTGAACCTGTTTCAGTCTGCACGAAGCCAGCGCGGGTTCAAATCCCGCCCCCGACGCTCTAATAGTTGAATATCAATAAAAATTAAAGTCGTAAAAGAGGGACGATAGGATGAAACACATGCACACCAAAAGCATGTGCTTCTAGCTACAACGCGGCGGTGGTCCAGCCTGGCTAAGACATGAGCTTGCCAAGTTCAAAACCCGGGTTCAAATCCCGGCCGCCGCACACAAGCTTTTCAAAACAACGAAAAGCAAAGCTTTCAACGAAAACCTTCGGGTTTTCGTGCACAGAAAAACGTTTATCAAACAACTGCTTTTATAACATTATTACTAAAAAGGCAATAATTAGGTAGGCTTAAATAGGCTCGGATGGCAGATCGGTTATGCACCCGCCTGCAGGCAAACTTTTGGGAAAAGTTTGATCAAAAGAAGCGGAAAGTGGGATAGGGGAGTTCGACTCTCCCTCCGAGCTATTAATTTAACACTTTCTAAGCATGAGGCTTAATTTCTTAACGCCCCAATCCCAATAGTGGTCGTATGAGGGTAATCCGCAAATGCGCCTTGTTGTTGGTACGCGACAAAAAACTACTCCTGTCCCGGGAGTTCGGCGATTCCCGCTTCCTGACCGTAGGCGGCTCTTTCGAAGACGGTGAAACCGATCTCCAATGCCTTCAAAGAGAACTGGAGGAAGAAGTGGGGACAAAAGCCGTGGAAAGCACGCTGGAATTCCTCTGCGAGTTTGTCGGTACAGATGGCCCGGAGAAGGTAGTACACATACACGCCTACTCAGGCGATCTGGAAAACGAGCCCAAAGCGGCCGGCGAGATCGAAGAGCTGAGATGGTTTAACCGCAGCGATCTGGAATCACTGCCCGCAGAAACAATTTCAGAAATAACGAAACATAAAATACTGCCTTTTCTGGCAGAGAGGGGGATGATTTGAAGATTTTCGACACCCTGACCAGGGAAAAAAAGGAAGTTTCAAAGAAAAAGCTGAAAATGTTTGTTTGCGGTCCGACCGTCTACGACAATTCGCATTTAGGCCATGCACGGACTTACATCGCATATGACATTATCGCAAAATACCTGCGCTATCGTGGATACGACCTGTCGTTCCTGATGAACATAACGGACGTTGATGACAAGATAATAAACCGCGCCGCAGAAACTAAAAAGGACCCGAAAGAAATCGCTGTCCAGTTTGAAAAGGCTTTTATGGAAGACATGAAAGCGTTGGGCATAGGCGGCATCGACAAATTCGCCAGGGCGTCCGACCACATGCCGGAAATAATAGACCAGATACAACGGCTGGTAAAAAAGAAGTTCGCATACGAGACAAAAACCGGCGTGTATTTCGACATAACAAAATTCGCGGAGTACGGAAAATTGTCCCGCCAGAACACCGAAGAATTGAAGAAGCACCGCATCGAGCCGGACGCCACGAAAAAAAACCCGCATGATTTTTCATTGTGGAAGAAGCGCGATAAATCCGAGCTGGGCTGGGATTCTCCATGGGGCTTCGGCCGCCCGGGCTGGCACATAGAAGACACCGCGATTTCTGAAAAATACCTGGGTTCGCAATACGACATTCACGGCGGCGCCATCGACCTGATATTTCCGCACCACGAAGCGGAGATAGCGCAGATGGAATCCGTTTCCGGCAAAAAACCAATGGTTAACCTGTGGACGCACACGGGCTTCCTGCTTGTCAACGGCGAAAAGATGTCGAAATCGCTGGGAAACTTCATCACGATAAAGGAAGCGCTGAAAAAACATCCGGCAGAGGTTTTGAGGCTTTTTTTTGCAATGTCGCATTATCGCAGCCCCATAGATTTTGATGAAAACAACATAAAGCAGGCAAAAAACACGCTGGATACCATTTACAACGCACTGGTTGTGCTGGAAAACATTGAAAAGGGGCCAGGCGAGGACGTGGAATCCGAGGTTAACCGCATCAAGGCTGCTTTCATTGAACACTTGGACGACGATTTCAACACGCCTTATGCCTTGTCATCCGTTTACGAATTAGTGGACCTGGTAAACAAGTACGCGTCCACTGGTAAAAAAATAAGCCGCGACTCCAAGGAGCTGATAGAGGCGACGCTTCTGGAAATGTGCGGCATATTCGGCGCGCTTCGCAATTACGCGCCTGTGAAAGTCACTGAAGAGATCAGGAAGCTCGTATCGGAGCGCGAGGCTGCCAGGACCAGGAAAGACTACAAGAAAGCCGACGCCATAAGAAGCAGGCTTGAAAAAATGGGCATAATAATCGAGGATACCAAAGCCGGCATCATCTGGAAAAAGAAATCTTAGCCTGGTAGTCGCGCATCATGCAGCGGTTCTGGACGAAAATAAGCCCGTTTTGTTCGGCCAGCGACTTCGCCGCATCATCCTGTATGCCCAACTGGGCCCACACCACTTTCAGCGAAGGCAGGTTTCGTTTTTCTTTGACGATAGCCTGCGTTGCTGCCAGCAACTCTGGCGATGGCCGGAAAATGTTTATTATCTCTATCTTGTCCTTCAGCCCGTAAGGAATTTCTGCCAATGATTTATAGGATTTTTCGCCCAGTATCTCCTCACCCGACGGATTGACCGGGATAACCCGATAACCTTTGGATTTCATGTACGCCGGAACCGTGTGCGCATCCTTGGTCACATCACGCGAACAGCCCATTACCGCTATTACCTGGTATTTCTTTAGGATTTCCTTTGTATCCATATGAAGTAATTTCCATTTAAGTATTAAACTAAGATTGTAATCATGGAAAACCGCTATTCGAGGCAAATAGCTTATTTCGGAAGCAAAAAACAGGAAAAAATAGAAAAATCCGCGGTCTGCATAATAGGCTGCGGCGCGTTAGGATCCGCTTCTGCGGAACTGTTGGCACGCGCCGGGACCGGAACAATAAAGCTCATTGACCGGGATTTTGTTGAGATGTCAAACTTGCAGCGCCAGCATTTGTTCGACGAGAATGACATAGATAATCCAAAAGCGCCGCAGCTTGCTGAAAAACTTAAAATGATAAATTCGTCGATAAGGATCGGGTATGCTGTTACAGATTTCAACGGCATGAACGCAGAAAATCTGGTAAAGGGGTTCGATCTGGTTATCGACGGATTGGACAACACAAATTCACGCTTTATCCTCAATGAGGCCTGTGTCAAACAAATCGTACCATGGATTTACGGTTCTGCCATACGCAACACCGGCTACGTGAGTTTTATCGATCCCGGGAAGAATTGCTTCAGGTGCTTCATGAATAAAGCGCCTTCCCGTATCGAAACGTGCGAAACCTCAGGCGTTACGAACGCGATAACGTCGCTTATATCCGCGATGCAAGTAGGCGAAGCGTTGAACTTCCTGACAAAAGGGCAGGCGCCCCTGGACGGCAGGCTTTTTCACGCAGACCTGGATAAAATGTTCATGAAAAATTTCATTTTAAAAAGGAACTTCGAATGCGATGTGTGTGCGCGCAAAGAATTTACTCTGCTTGGAAAAGAACCGTCGAAACTGGCCTCGCTATGCGGTGATAAATCGTACCACATATCTCCGCCTTCTGCAATAAACTTGGATCTGGAAGGTGCGGCAATGCGGCTGCCAAAAGGGTTCCGTATCAAATCTGCCAACGATTTTTTGGTGCGGGCCATTTTCAACAACAGTGAAATAACGGTATTCAACGACGGAAGGATGATAACCAAGAACATGGAAAAATCCGAAGCAGAAAAGATGTTCAGGAAAGTGGTTTTAACTTAGCTATTTTCCGCGCGCCATCCTTATGTGAGACTCGGCCAATTCATAATCATTGGCCAACGCACCCAACAAATTAAGCTCCTGCGCTAAAACTGCGACTGCAATTATTTCAGCGAGCTTTTTTGAATTGTCTCCCGGTTTTTTGCCCGCGCCGGCGCAATCCAAAATTTCCAGGCATTCTTTCGCTGTCGCAAAATTCGTGCCGCCGCCCACTGTCGCAACTTCCAAGTTGGGCATGGACACGGAAAAATACAGGTCGCCGTTCTGGTCTTCGGCTGTTACAAAACACGACGAAGATTCAACGACCTGCGCCGCGTCCTGGCCGGTCGCAAGAAACATGGCCGCTACGGTGTTCGCAGCGTTTGCGTTGAACCCTCCCATTGTTCCAGATAGCGCAGAACCCTGGTAATTCTTGGTGAAATTGATTTTTTCGATAGTTCTCGCGTCTGTGCGGTAGACATTTTCAAGCACTTCTCTTTTTATCAGCGCTTCAGCCTCTACGGATTTTCCCCTGCCCAATATGATGTTTGCATGGTTTGATTTCTTGTCAGAGCACATGTTGCCGGACAACGCTACTAATTTCGCATTGGCAAATTTTTTCTTTATCTCCTTTACAGCATTGGCGGAGTATTTGGTGACAGAATTCATCCCCATGCTGTCACCAGTTTCAAACGCAAATCGCAGCCATACCTTTTTTCCAATTTGGAAAGTTTCGATAAACGCGAGTTTCGAAACCTTAGACTCCAAGTCTGCCGCGGCCCTGACTTTCTCATAAAATTTTTCATCCTGGTTGATAGCATCGGCCAGCTCGCGTGCCTTTTCAGCAGATCCCAAATCCAAAACAGGCGCCCGCGTCATCCAGTTTCTCGTGACCGTCGTTTTTGCGCCGCCATTTTCATTTATCGCCTTACAGCCTCTGGAAAGGCCTGCTATTAATGCGGCCTCGTTCGTCGCAGCCGGCAAATAAAATTCGCCTTTGGCGTAATCGCCTGTAATTTTAATCGGGCCTGCGATGCCCAAAGGTGTAACAGCCCCGCCGATCTGATTCTCAATTCCGACAACGCCCGGCTTTACCGCAGTGTCAATGAAATGGGTTTTTATGTCATTCAGTTTCTTGGATTTAATCTTCTCAACGAACGCCAGCCTGACAGCACTCGCCGCCGAACAAGCCTCAGCCCATTTATCATCGCCTTTTCCAAGGCTTTCAAAAATTAGATTTTCTAGTTCGTGCAGGCGCGTTTCGCCCCGTTCCAGTTTTTTCAAAAACTCTTCCTTTGAAATCATATTATCATTCCCGTGTGGAAGGCTTGACAGGCCTGAACTTGTAGCCGTAATGGATAAGGCCGCGGCTATCCTGCTCAACGAGCTTGCGGAAAGCCGCTTCGACAGGCATCCCTATCGTCATCTTGCCGGGGTTCACATCAACGATCTGGGTTGTCAATTTCGGCCCCTCTACAAGCTCTATTATCGCCAGGACATAAGGAATCTCAAGCGAGTATCCCTCGGGCGGGGCGTGCACAACTGAAAATGTGATAACCTTTCCCTTTCCGCTTAACTTTTCATCAGCCATTTTACCCTTTCTTCTGCATCCGGGACATATGATGCGCGGCGGGAAGTAAACACCCTTGCAGTTTTCGCACTTGCTGCCATAAAGGTTGTAACGGTGCTTCATCCTTCTCCATGCTGCAGCTATTCCTGTCATGCTTTATCCCTCGAAAATATGTGAACCGTGCATGTTCCGCCCGAGCCGCCCACGTTGTGGGCCAGCCCGTAATTCGCATTCTTAACCTGCCTCTCGCCGGCTTGGTTGCGCAGCTGCCACATTATTTCTGTGACTTGCTTCACGCCAGTCGCACCAACAGGGTGTCCGCACGCCTTCAAACCGCCTGATGTGTTCACGGATAATTTTGAATTTAATGCCGTTTCGCCGTTCGCCGTCGCTTTTCCGCCTTCGCCCTTTTTAAAGAATCCCAAATCTTCTATCGCCATTATTTCCGCGATCGTGAAACAGTCGTGGACTTCCGCTACATTGATATCTTTCGCAGCCAGCCGGGCCTGCGCAAACGCGTCCCTCGCAGCCACTTTTGTTGAATTGATCTCCGTCAACGATTTTCTGTCATGTAAAGACAACGTATCGCTCGCTTGCGCCGAAGCCGCGACCCACACGGGATTGCATTTGTTTTTCTTTACAAAGTCTTCTGACGCTAACACAACAGCAGCCGCCCCGTCTGTTATCGGAGAACAGTCCAAAAGTTTTAACGGCGACGCTACAGGCGAGGATTTCATTACGTCATCGATTGTTATTTTGTTCCTGAATTGCGCATAAGGATTTTTCGACCCGTTATCATGGTTTTTTACGGCGGCTGCAGCCATCTGCTCTTCGGTCGTTCCGAAATCATGCATGTGCCTTTTTGCCATCATTGCGTATATGCCGGGGAATGTCGCGCCATGAAAAACTTCCCATTCATAGTCCGAAGCGCCGCCAAGGATTGTCGTGGCTTCTTCTATGGTAACGTCTGTCATCTTCTCCACGCCGCCCACAATGGCGACATCGTGCAAGCCTGAAGCGACTGAAATGTACGCTTGGCGAAACGCCACGCCCCCCGATGCGCACGCAGCCTCAACCCTGACAGCAGGCAGCGGATTCAAACCCATGTGGTCGGCGATAAGCGCTGCTATATGTTCCTGCTTCGAAAAACCGCCCGCAGACATCGTGCCCCCGTAAACTGCCTGTATGTCCTTTCCCACAACGCCGGAATCTTCGATAGCTTTGACACCAGCCTCCGCTATCAATTCTTTCAGCCCCCTGTCCCAGTGTTCGCCGAATTTGGACAGCCCGCCGCCGATAACTGCAACTCTTCTCATCCTGATGTCATCCCCACAATTGTTTTCTTGTGCTTAAGGTAAACAGCGTAATCAACATACTCCTTGTTCTTGGCGTAATATTCAAAAGGAACGGCACGACTTCTCTTAGCCTCTATCTTCTTGGTCGTTGTTATTGTGAACGCGTCCGAACCCGCACCAGAACCGTAGGAAACTACCAAAATCCTCTGGCCCGCTTTAGCTACGTCTAAAACTGACGCTAAGCCTACCATAGACGCGCCGGAATATGTGTTCCCTATCCTTGAAACAACAAGTGAATGCTTTAACTTCTCAGCCGGAATGCTGAGGATTTTCGCAGCCCTTAGCGGAAATTTTTCATTGGGCTGGTGAAAAACAACATGATCGAAATCATTTGGCGTGGTTTTGGTCTTCTCCATTATGCCCTTCGCGGCCTCTGTCAAATGGCGGAAGTACGCCGGCTCACCCGTGAACTTGGATCCGTGCTGTGGGAAATGCTCCAGGTCGCGGCGCCAGAAGTCCGGTGTGTCTGTTGTGAACGAAAAAGTGTCTTCGATTTCAGCGATGACATCGTCCTTGCCTATGATGAACGCGGCACCGCCCGCGCCTGCCGTATATTCCAAGGCGTCGCCCGGGCGTCCCTGGGCCGTATCAGCTCCGATCGCCAGGCCGTATCTTATCATGTTCGCGTCGACTAAACCCATGCACATCTGGATCGCAGCAGTCCCGGCTTTGCACGCAAACTCCGTATCGGCCGCAGTCATAACAGGCGTTGCTTCGATAGCTTCCGCAACGATCGTGGATGTGGGTTTTACTGCGTAAGGATGCGATTCAGAACCAACGAAAACGGCCCCTATGTCAACGGCTTTTATGCCCGAATGGTTGACTGCGTTGCGCGCCGCCTCAACTGCTATGGTTGCGGTGTCTTCGTCCGTTCCCGGCACGGATTTCTCAATAATGCCGAGCCCGCCTTTGACAGAATCAGCATTCCTGTTCCACACGCGGGCAATTTCTTCCACCTTGATCCTGAATCTAGGGACATAGACTCCATAGCCTACTATGCCAGCCATAAGCGATGTTCTACAACAAGCAATATATACCTAACGTATGCCGTATCGCTTTTTGTCCAAACACCCAAAAACCTTCCAAAAGGCATTTTCATGGATTTATAAAACAAAAGCAAAAAAGAGAGAGTAGATTTAAAATAGACCGAAACAGGCGTATCGTAAACTGAAACATATGCATACCAAAAGCATGTGTTTCTCGTGCAAAGGGCTCGTAGTATAACGGCAGTACGCTGCCTCGACACGGCAGAGAAAAGAGTTCAATTCTCTTCGGGCCCATTGAGAAACTGAAACAGATTTCATACCAATAAAATCTGTTTCTAGTTCAAATGAAATCCTTTATCTTGTGCTTTATTTCCTCGTGCCAAAGCCACGCCAATAATATCAACGCGTCAAGCCCCTGCGGCACGTCGTTTAAGCCCAGACCGTTGAGCAGGTGTATTTTAAAACCAGCGGTTGAAAGCGGCCAGAAAAACATTATGCCTTCATGGGCTCCGCCGCCAAGCACATAGTCCAGAAAAATGTGCAGGAAGATTCCGAAACTTGCCGCAAAAAAATACGCGGCGTCTTTGTGTTTTTTCCTTTCCCACAAGGCTAGCGCAGGTATCAGGAAAACCAACCCGAAAAACGGCGTGTGTGTGATACCCCCGTGCGCCAGAAATGCCGGGACAGCTCCCGGAAACAGCTTGCCCAACAGCCAGTTGGCGGGTATATCGATGTCCGGAAGGAGGCCGGCAATCCCCGCGACCAAAACAGTATGCAATGTGAAATATTTCCTGTGCTTCGCAACATAATCCCGGTATAAGTCGACTGCTATTATGGTCAAAAGTATGTGCGTAACAGCATATGGCATATAAAACCTATCCGCTTAAGTCAATATTAACCTGATCCGGAAAATCTAAAGCATAAATAGAGTTGTGGATTAACCCTAATGCAGAGCAAACCGAAACGTACCGGATAATCGAAACGCATGCATACCAAAAGCATGTGTTTTAGTTGACAGCAATTAGAAGCAGATGTATGCAAAATGACATCTGCTCCAGGCGGCAAACCGCTCCTGTCGTCCAGCCCGGTCAATCAAAAGAACTGATAGGACGTCGGCCTTTCACGCCGTAAACCTGGGTTCAAATCCCAGCAGGAGCATAGTAATTTTTCACGGGGCAGGAACCTGCCGGCGACGATAATGCTTAAATTGAATAAAATTCGCTATATACATTGCCATGGTTAATTTTGACGAATTCGGGCCTGAAAAAATTCTTGAAGTTTTCGACGCAAAAACAGGCATGCACGGCTTCACAGTCATCGACAACACGGCGCTTGGCCCCGCAAAAGGCGGCATCAGGATGACGCCGAATGTTACCGTTGAAGAAGTCGCTAAACTCGCACGTACGATGACATGGAAATGTTCGCTGGCTGGCCTGCCATTCGGCGGCGGCAAATCCGGAATAGTTGCGGATCCGAAAAAAATTTCTTCAGAAAAGAAAATGGCTGTCGTGCGTTCATTCGCAACCGCAATAAAACCGGTCTGCCCAAGCAGGTACATAGCCGCGCCTGACATAAACACGTCTGAAAAAGAAATGGAGGAATTCGTCCGCGCCAACGGCTCCTTCCGGTCCGCGACGGGCAAGCCGTCAAATCTGTGCGTTTCACCCGGCGTCAAATGCGGCATACCCCATGAATACGGCTCCACGGGTTTCGGCGTCGCACATGCGACTAAAATCGCGGCAGAGCACATAAAGATGGAAATAAAAAACGCGACAGTCGCAATCGAAGGCTACGGAAACGTGGGCGCGTTCGCAGCCGAACATCTCTCAAAAATGGGCGCAAAAATTGCCGCTGTAAGCGACAGTAGGGGATGCATCTACGATAAAAGCGGATTGGACGTAAACCTGCTGTCAACAACCAAGCAACGAACCGGATCTGTGGTAAATTACAAGCCAGGAACAATTCTACCGAACGAAAAACTGTTTGAATTGGACGTTGACATAATTATACCTTCCGCTATTCCCGACGTGATAAACAGGGGGAACGTGGACAGGATAAAATCAAGGGTTGTAGTAGAGGCCGCAAACATTCCCGCTACGCCGGAAATGGAAGAAGTGCTGCACAAAAATGGAATTTTGGTCGTTCCGGATTTCGTGGCAAACGCCGGTGGCGTGATTTCTTCATACGCCGAGTACAAAGGCGAAAACCCCGTTCGCATGTTCCAAATGGTAGAGAAGCGGGTAAAGAAAAACACAAAACTCGTGCTGGATTCTGCAAAAAAGAAAAATATGAAACCGCGCGACGCTGCGATGGAAATAGCGGTCGAACGCGTCAGGAAAGCCGCGGAAAAGAAAAACGGGAACAACGGGGCATAAACGCAACCGTTATGTTCGCGGGGTGTTTTTATATCCTTCTTTCCATGTCTATGCATGGTTATTTCTTCGTTAATGCTGGCTGAAAAGGAACCGCTGACGAAAACTTTAAGCCTTGCCGAAGAAGACATCGAATTGTCCCTGCGGTCGCTGCAATCGCTGCTGGAAGACCTTATGGAAGACGGGAACAACACGAAAAAACAGAAAAAAACTCCAAATAAAACGTATGATGAAACCGGGACAAACAGTCTTTTCTACGGAGACGCTGACGAAGACCCGTACGAAGAAGGCGGGGATGAAGAAGAGGGGGAATACCCGACCGTTGACAATGACGACCAGGAAAAAATAAAGGAGCTTGCGAAAAAATCCGTCAAGCAGCCGGCAGAAACACACGGCGACGCAGCGATGGAAACGAAAGGTTACGAGAAAGCTGGCCTTGATCTGCAAAGAATGTCCTACGTGATGCAGCAAAACAACATGAATTATCCGTCTGACAAATCTTTCGAGAGCATAATTTTCGAGAACAGCGCCCATGCAAGCGTGTACGATTCGTTCCTGGGTTTGGCTGCCAGGCAGAACCTGCGCGTCGAAAGTGAAACTTACGAAACATGGGGAGGCGGCGGGCGCTACATAGTATCTGTTAACGGCGTAAGGAATGGTGACAACGGCTATTTCTGGGAGTACATAGTGGACGGAAAAATACCCGACGTTTCAGCAGACAAGTACCAGCTGCAGGGAAGCGGCGAAATAATAGAGCTGCGACGGCTGAAAAAGGAAGAAATAAAGTGCTGAAATAATTTTTCTTAGGTTGGTTTCCCGTCCTGGTTGTCCGGAAGAATAAAAACGGATACCCCACCCATTTCAAGTTCCTCCCACAAGCCCATCTGCCTGCCGTAAGTAAGCGCCATTTGCGCTGTCCTGGCGTCCAATAGTTTATCGTTATCCGCAACGCCATTTACGGTGCCCACTATGGTTTGTTTTCCGTTATTGGTCTGGTACGCCGCGGTTCTTCCAGCGACCAAAGCCAGTCCCAGTTCGGTCAATTGGTCGTGCGCCCAATACATTAGACCCTCAGTTGGCCTGTAAATTGACACAGGGGCCCGTATCACCTCTCCCGACGCCACCGCGCACTCAAGTTCTTCTTTTGCAAATGGAGGGAGCGCCGGCAGCTCGTTATCTAACAGGACCATTTTTTTGTGCACGTATCTCGCGAAATCGTTCATGATGACGCATAAATACGACGAAGGTCTATTTAAACTTATCTGGCATCCGGGGCTGTATTATGAATAAACCCGTCGAAACGACGCTGTTTGGTGGAAAAATCGTGCGCAAAGACGATGCGAGGATAGAAGCGTACGGCAGCATAGACGAACTGGACTCGTTTTTGGGATTGGCCTATTCAAAAACAGAGGACGAACAAATTAAAGAAATCCTGCTTGCGCTGCAAAAGGACATGTACATAATAGGGTCCGATTTAGCCTCAGTCGAAGAGCAGAGAAAAAACCCCGTAGTGAAAACACTAGCACAAGAGCGGTTAAACTGGATAAGCAAAACCAACGATGGAATATTTTCATCGCTCCCAAGGCTGCACAAGTTCATAGTGCAGAACGGCTGCGAGCTGGCGTCCTTGCTGCATGTTTGCAGGACAGTGTCCCGCCGCGCGGAGAGGACAATAATAGAACTTTCGAAAAACGAAGAGGTCAATCCCGTTATAATGGATTACATGAACAAACTTTCGAAATTATTGTTCAACCTTGCGCGCCTCGCGAACCAAAAAGCCGGCGTGGAAGAAATCGAACTGGATTAAATGAATGCATTTTCGCAAGTCTGGTTTATTCGGCGTCTAGTTAGGCTGAATCATACCGATACAGTATACGGTATGATTCTAACGTATAGCAGCTGCAACGGCGCCGGAGGCTCATGCGTACTTACAACGCCGACAACCGCCTGCCCGCCCGTTTCTTGGCGCTCAGGTAGAGTTTATCTCCCGCAGCAGGTTGTTGAAGTGCCTTCTTACCCTGTCTTCTTTCCTGCGCTCTATTGCGGAATAAATCCAAAACCCAAAGGGCACGCTTCCCAGGCTGATCATGGCAACGAAGGTCCCGGCGCCTTGTCCTGTTAAAAATCCTTCGGTTCCGAAACCGTATTCTATCCTCAACTCCTTTTTAACAGCTTTTACGGATTTACTGTCAGGGACAAAATCCAGGTCCCCCAGCAGGTAAGCGTCCCTGAGCGTATACGACTGTATCGCGCGCACGCCCGGCGATGTGGTTCTCCGGTAATCCTCCCATTTGCGCGGGTCTAATTTGCTGTGTTCGTACCGCATTACCGAAATTCTGTCTGCTGCGGACAAAAACCCGTCAGCGAAATCCCGCCAAAAAGACTTGTAGGGCATGCCAGTAGTTAATAGCCTACAAATTTAAGCAATCTAGTTAAGGGATATGTAGACTGAAATAGATGCATACCAACAGCATCTATTTCTAATTGGCAAACGCGGGGGTACCGAAGCGGTCTAACGGGATGGGCTTAGGATAGGCAAATTGAAGCATGTGCATACCGAAAGCACATGCTTTAGCTAGAAGCTACCCATTGGCTTAGTGCCTTCGTCGGTTCGAACAAGCCTTTCTTTCGTAAAGAAAGCCTTGAGGGAAAGAAAGCTTCGAAATTCCGACCTCCCGCATATAAACTTTCCTAAGAAGAAAGTTTAATCAAAGAATGGTTTGAAGAGAAAGGGGAATAATGATCGGATATGGATTATATTTTTGATCAAAAACATGTTTTTGATCAAACTTTTTCCTAAAAAGTTTGGCCAATGTAGCGTAACTTGGTAGCGCGCAGGACTGTGGATCCTGAAGACCGGGTTCAAATCCCGGCCTTGGCCCTTTGGTTTGTTCATCGCTCAGCATTCACCAGCACGCTGTCTTTCAAGCGGAAACTTTTAAGGAGTTTTCCAACCAACTCAGGCGTTCCCACAGTCACGCGAACTCCTTCCCTGTACTGGTCCATCCTGCCCGTATAGAATACGGCTTCCGGCCGCGGACTCGTTTTCCAGTAAACACTGTTGAAATCCTCTGTGTTTGTGCACCAGTCAATTCGCAGGCCTTCGCCCATGGCCTGCAAGTAAGGCCGCTTGTTAATTTCCACCGAAACAGGGGTAAAATCCCTTCTCAGCAAATCTGCCTCTTTTTCAGTTGATAAAACTAAAATCCTGTCTGTGTGGTACATGCGGAACCTTTGTCTGGTTTGTGAAAAAACCTTTAAATACCCCCAGCCTTATTATTAGTTTGCTGCAGGGCGTTAGGCCTGAGTTTTCGCTTCGTCGGCGACACTGTGAAAGGCTTTTTTCAACTGCGGTTAGATTAAAGCGCGATTCGCGCTCCAAGTTTGCAATTGTGCAAACTGGCGCAGTTTTGCTGTAAACAGCAAAACTTGCTGATCTCCAACAGGAGTTACATGGAGATCTGAGCAAAATTCTTGATGCGATAATAGGCGCACACACCGAGTGTGCGTCATCTGGAATGTCAGATCCGACGCAGGTTAGAGCACAGCGAAAACCGAAAGGTTTCAACGGGAACCAGAAGGTTCTCTTGTACAGGAAATATGATAATTTCCTGTATCGCGCACAGGAAATCATATTTCCTGTGAGGTGAAATTCTGTATAAAAAGACGTAAAAGTGTGATCTTCCAATAAGATCGATTACTCCAAAATTAAAAGGAAAATTTCGCGGTACTGGACGTAAACTGAAAATTCAGTCGAAACCCAGTACACAATTCCGGTTGATCCTGCCGGAGGTTACTGCTATCCGAATCCGGTTAAGACATGCGAGTCGTTGCCGCAAGGCAAGGCGAACTGCTCAGTAACACGTAGTCAACCTACCCTTGGGTCAGGGATAAGCGCGCGAAAGTGCGGCTAATACCTGATAGTCGCCTATACCTGGAATGGTTTGGCGATTAAAGCTTCGGCGCCCAAGGATGGGACTGCGGCCGATCAGGCTGTTGTGAGGGTAATGTCCTCACAAACCTATAACCGGTAGGGGCCATGAAAGTGGGAGCCCCGAGATGGATTCTGAGACATTAATCCAGGTCCTACGGGACGCAGCAGTTACGGAAACTCCACAATGCGCGCAAGCGTGATGGGGGGATTCGGAGTGTTGCAGCTTTTAGTTGCAACTTTTGCCGAGGTTAGTGCCCTCGGAGAATAAGTGGTGGGTAAGACGGGTGCCAGCCGCCGCGGTAATTCCCGCGCCACGAGTGGTAATCGCGATTATTTGGCATTAAGAGTTCGTAGCCGGCTTAGCAAGTCTCTAGTGAAATCTGGCAGTTGACTGTCAGGCGTGCTGGGGAT
>JACQNZ010000009.1 GCA_016202815.1 Candidatus Aenigmatarchaeota archaeon | reverse complement strand
TGTATGCGGCGGCCGGGATTTGAACCCGGGTTTTGAACTTGGCAAGCTCATGTCTTAGCCAGGCTGGACCACCGCCGCAGTTGTGACTGGAAATAGGCGCTATGAGTATGCACCTATTTCGGTCTACCATCTATTCTTGTACAACTTTAATTTCTATTACGATTTAACTATTTAGCGTCGGGGGCGGGATTTGAACCCGCGGGGGCTTCGTGCAGACTGAAACAGGTTCAGACTGAAACATGTCCGTGACATGTTTCGGTTTACCGCTGTTTCTAACTCCTTTAACGCCCACAGGTTTAGCAAACCTGCGCCCTAACCTGGCTAGGCGACCCCGACAGTTACAGTTAGAAGCATACCGACATAAACTGAAGCATATCGTATACTGTATCGATATGCTTCTAGCTCCACGCCGCAAAAGCTTTATATTTGTACGAATAAATATCCTTTTAGAATAATACAATTAACAGGTGGATTAATGCCTATCAACGTAAAAGATGTTTCTGAAATTTTTGGAAAGGATGTTTTCACGGATAAAGGCTCGTATTGCGGTAAGATCTCTGATTTAGAGTTTGATTTAACCAAATATAAAATACGGGCAGTCGTCATTGAAGCCATCAAAGGTTCTTACCTTGCCCAGATAGTCGGCGGCAAGCGCGGTGTCATAGTGCCGTTTCCCATGGTTCAGGCCGTGGGGGATGTCGTCGTGATAAAGCACATAACCGCGCCAACGAACGATATGACAGAGGAAGCGTCCGCGTCTGATGCGCCTGCAGAGTAAGTATTCTGCTTCTTTGCGAACCGCAAAAAGTTTTTCTTGTCATTAGACGAATCAATTTCATGGACGGAGTGCTAAAAGGTTCTTTGTTTACAGCCGCTGCGGCGGTGATGTGGGGAGGCGCCCCGATAGCCGAAAAAGAGGCCATGAATTACGTAAATCCTGTTGTATTGGGCGCTTGGCGTTATTTTCTGGCCGGACTCATGGTTTTTTTGTACCTGAAGGCTAAGCGCGTCGACATGGATGTGAGCGGGTCTGCGGGCCGCAAGCTGTTTTTTGCTTCTTTCCTCGGTTCTGCGTTTATGCCGGCGCTATTTTATACAGGACTGTTTCTTACAGACCCTATTACAGCCGCTGCGATATCGAATACCGGAGTCATCTGGGCAGGCCTTTTTGGCATTATTTTCCTAAAGGAGCGGATAAAAGGCGACGAACTGGTTGGCAGTCTGCTGGTATTTGCCGGAATATACCTTATGGCAGGCAAGGCCAGTTTCAGCGCTTCTGCTGGTGTGTTAATGCTGATAGCAGCTTCCATATTGGGCGCGGCAGCGGCTGTCGCTGAAAGGAAAACCCTGAGTACTGTGAATCCGTGGGTGGTTTCGCTTTATGACAGGCTCGCCGGAGGTTCGGTGTCGCTGATAGTTTCGCTTTTTTTGGTGGGGTCTGGGGCCGTATTGCTAAACTCGCAGGCGTGGTCGTACCTTTTCCTCCTTTCGATTTTCGGGTCGCTGATCCCCGCGTTGTTTTTCTTCCACGGGTTAAGGCTGATAGAGGCTGAAAGGTCGGCGGCAATACTTGCAACATCCCCACTGTTCACTATTTTGTTTACATCACTATTCACGAACGCGCCGGTGTCGCAAAACCAGTTTGCAGCAGCTTTGATGATCATCGGGGGCGTGGTAATATTGTCGGCCTCCAGAAAGATACTTTGGATGATGAGGCACTATTCTGCGGTTTTGGCCGGCCATGAGGCGGCGGGCGTGAAGAAATTGCGGCGCATCTTCGGCGAATTTGTCTGACAGCTTAATTTATATTTTGCGGCGCCAAAATTTGTAGCGGCTGGCTATGAATACTGAGAGGTGCCCTTCTTGCGGCACAGAGCTGATCATGTTCCCCAACGCGCTAGGCTATCTGCGCCCACTGAGCAATGAATGCGGCAGTTGCGGCAAAACCGTCGCAAAAAAGTCGTTATGGTGCAGGATAAAAGATTCCGTGAAATGGGAACGCGCGTGAATTAAGGTCAAAACTTTTGGCCTGTGCACAATTTGTTCAGTTTTGTTATTTTCAGGATTTATAATCCGGACATATTGTCCTCTTTGACGGCTTTCAGGCTGGGCCTGTTCAAAAATTCGTTTATCTCAACTTCTGCGGCCCTTGATTCGAGCCGGGTCAAAAACTGCTCTATTTCGCTTATCATTTTACCACCCAAACTTTGTTATCCGGCGTGGGTAAAGCGGCTTTCGATTAAACAAAGTTCCGATATGAAGAAAGCTGTTCCGATAGACAGTCGAACGGGTTTAACCTGTGTTTATTGGAGTTTATCTCCACAAAATCCTAGAATGAAAGCTGTTATCAGCGCTGGCGGCAGGAGAATGTATGCGCTTGAAACACTGTTGTACGCGGATCCGGGAAAATTTCATCCGTTTGTAGAAGTGCGTTAAATCAATCTTTTGTCCTTCAAAACCTGCCGCACGATTTTCACGGTTTCCTTTTTTGAGGTTTCTATGTCCATGTTTGTTGTGTCTATGATAGCGTCGTAGAACGAAGGGTCAGACCCGTCCGTACCGTAAAGTTTCATGTATTTCGCGGAGTCGCTCGTGTCGCGCGCGGCAAGCTTTTGCCGCGCCTCATCGACATTAACTTTTTCGCGCTTTGCAACCCTTTCGGACTTTGTTCCCATGTGGCAATCGAGCATTATGCGGCAATCCGCGTTATCCCCGGCGACCATGCCGGACATGCGCGCGTCGATAACAACGCCGCCGCGCATCGAAAGTTCGAGGGATTTTTTTTCTATTTGGTAATCTATATCATCCTCCCGTGTTGCGGAGAATTTTTCCAGCACCATTCCGCGTTCTTTTGCCACATTCCTGAATATTTCCCCCATGATGATTTTTTCCAGGCCTAGGTCTTTCGCGACAGCTTCGGCTACCGTGCTTTTGCCGATTCCGGACAATCCTGAAATTGTTATTGTCAGGCCTTTTTTCTTTATACGGTTTTCCATCAATCTCTCGTGGTTTTCCAGAAACGGCAGAAAAGTTTTAGTCAAGGAACATCACTTCATGTTTTCGTCTATGACCTTGATACATTTTAACGCGTCCGCCTCCTTGCCCGGCGTGTCTATGATTATTGTCCCTTGCATGTCGCGGTTGATCAGCTCTTTTGCAATGTTCTCGAATTTCAGATTGGATCTAGCCATTGTTGTTACTCCTGTCTCACCGGAAGGCCCGTAGGAGAGCGTTGAAAAGTACATTATCGGGCTTTTCAGGTATTCGGCGCCAAGCTTTGATTCGATTTCGTCTAAAACCCTGGCCACGTCCTGCTGGGATGTCAGCGAGCCGGCGCCGCGGGCATGAAGTGCGCCGAAATTTATCAGGGGTTCTGTCTGGTGAGTGCTCTTTACAATGTCCAGAACATGGGATAAGCTGCCGATGTCCGTTAATCTTCCAGTCGTTTCTATGCCGATAGGCGTGTCGACTTTTAGCGATTCCGTGATGTTGTTTAATTCCTGAACGACCGCGCGCACAGCCTCCTTTTCGTACATGCCTCTTGCCTCGCCTGGCTTGATCCCGAAAAGGCGGCCGTCTAAAATATGGGACGCGTGACAAAACACGCGGATCGCCTCCCTGTAAAGCTCTTTTTTGTGCGCTTCATCCGGGCTAAGTACGCTCATGGTGTCTGCGTGGAACGACAGTTCGATGCGGTACTTTTTGGCTGTGCGGTTTACCTGAAGCAGGCCCGTGTATATCTCCTTGTAAAGGCCTGACATGCTGACAAGGCTTTTAGGGTTGTTCGGAGCAGCCAGCACGTTTTGCGGCACAACGAGGGAGCGAAAACCGTATTTGTAGCACGTTTTCAGGGTCTCGACAACGCTCCCGAACTGGTTCGGGACGACCATCTCCACCTCCCGGAACGAGTCTTTTAAGCCTATGCTTATGCCAGACCTTTCCTGTATTTTCAGGTTTCTTTTGCGTTCCTGGTCAAGTATCATAGTATAGTATTGGAGGTTTCCGGATAAAAACAGATCAACTGGAAACAGGCGTCCTGTAGCTGGAAGCATACCGATACAGCATACGGTATGCTTCAGTTTGCGGGCGCCTGTTTCAATCGGATTTATTAGCAATTCCAACGTCTATAATTTATGCAGTCCGGCCTCGGGGAGTTTCTGAGAAAGACCGTGCACATAGCAGGCGTTTTAGCCATACCAATTTTAGACCAGTTGGGGGCGGTTAAAACAGCGGCGCTGTTCTTTTTACTTGCCGCCGGGCTTTATGCATATCCGCTTGTTGTGGAAAAAATGGACAAGACGCCTTTCGGAAGGTTTCTGCGCGCTTTCAGGTCAGTCCTTGATTTTCTCGAGCGAAAAGACCATTTGCGCTATTCCGGAGCTATCGGTTTCTTTGTGAGCATCGGCTTCATAGCGCTTGCATTGCCCGAAAAGATAGCGGCCATATCGATAATCGTATTGTGCGTGGGAGATGGCATTTCCACGCTTGCCGGCAGGGTGATCGGCAGGAACAGGCTTTTCCACAACGAATCAAAGTCATGGGAAGGCTCTTTGTCGGGTTTCGCCGCATCTGCGGCCGTTTGCCTTCTGGTGACGAACCCGCCTACAGCGGTTTTTGCTTCTTTCGTGGGCATGGCTGTTGAATCGCTGGACATGAAAATAAGCGACAACCTGTCCGTTCCGCTGGTTGTCGGTGTTACGACTTACGCTGTTTCTTACGCGGGCTTGCTGGCAGTTTGAACATATGTTTTTCCAGTCCAATGCGCCCGTTTTTCACAATTATTCCGTCCTTTCGCAGGAGCCGAATTTTCTTTCTTATGCCGCCTCCATAGCCGCCGAGGCGCCCGTCGCTCATAACGACTTTGTAGCATGGAAATTCGGCAGGGAATTCGTTGGAGTGCATGATGGTTCCGATTGCCCGCGGATGCGTTTTGGTCGCGCGCGCCAATTCCTTGTATGTTGTCACGAAACCTTTCGGAATTTTCCTCAGCAGCCTAATCGCTTCGTGCATGCCTTCCCACCTCTTCGGCAACCTTTGCCATTTCCTGACCTGTGAGGGTGAAAACCCGGCGCGATTCCAGGCCGTTCGGCAACCCCACCTTTCTAAAACCTTCTTTTGTTAACATTAACCTGTTCAAAGAATGCTTCAGGGCGTTCCTTACGGTCTGCTTCTTGTGCTGGAACAGTGAAGCTACGACACCGAAGAAAAATTTTTCATCTTTAACTGTGTACGGCCTTTCCTTTTTCAGTGTCATTGAAACAACGGCGGAATCGACTTTCGGCTGCGGATAGAAGCTTTGCTTCGGCACGCGCATCAGTATTTTTGCGTCGGCAAAATAGCTTGTCATCACGGAAAGGCGCGAGTAATCCTTAGTGCCGGGTTTTGCAACCATGCGGTCTGCGAATTCTTTCTGGTAGCAGATTATTGCCAGTTTGAAGCCCTTTTCCAGTATGGCAAAGGTCAACGGCGATGATATTTCATAGGGTATGTTCGCAACAACCTTGTCGAATTCGAGGCCTTTGACAAGTTCCAATATATCTCCCTGGACCACTTCGATGTTCCTGTTCCCCCTGAAACGGGTTTTCAGATAAACCGCCAACCGTTTGTCAAGTTCCACAGCTATGGTTTTTTTTGCATTTCCCGAAAGTTTTTCCGTCAAAAAACCAAAGCCCGCTCCTATGTCCAGAACAGTGTCGGTGCCGGACAGGTTTGCGAAACCGATTTCAGCTTCTATGACAGCGTCGTTAATCAGGAAGTTTTGCGACAGTCTTTTCGAAGGTTTCACACCGACCGAAGAAAGCAGGCCCTTTATGTCGTACATATGAACCAGGGAATTATTGGGGCCTTTGAACCCAGCCGGCCACGAAAAGCTTGTATTTGTCTTTGTCTTCAAGCTCGTCGAGTATCCTTCGGATAATCATTTTTCTCGGGTCGGGAAGCATTTTGACACGGGCTGATATCTCCTGGAACGATTCAAACGGTTTTTCCTTGCGCGCCTCGATTATGTCCCATAAATGCTTCTTGCCGACGCCCGGTATCAGTTCAAGCTGGTGCAAGCGGTTCGTCACAGGGCCGGCCTTTGAAAAGAAGTCGACAAACCTTTTTTGGTCAGCGTCGACCAGCTTTTCTACGACGTTCTGCAGCTCCTGCTTTGAAGATACTGTCAGATCTGAGTAGTTAATTCGTCCATGTATGTATTTGACCCTGTCACGCTTGCCCTCTCCTATGTAAACCCGTTCGCCCACTTTCAGTTCCGTGTCCTCGCGCGGGATGACTTCGAGCAGGGAGAAATATTTTTCCCCGACCGTCTGCGCGATAGGTTCCGAGCGCTGCATCCCCACCCGTCCGCGGGAAAGGAAATCTATGACTATTACCCATTCGTCTCTCATCAGATCACTTGGCGCAGCCATGGTATATAAGCACGGCTGCTTTATTCATAGTTATTGCCGAGATTTATAAAGTTACGATTTAAATTAAAACTGTTGATTTTTCATGGATTTTCAGAAGAGGTTGCCTGCGGTTGAAAAGGCGATAAGCGATATTGAGCCAGAGAAGGATATACGCGTAAAGATTTTGGGCAAGGTCGTTGGCCTGGCAGCTGAATCTTTTGTCATAGACGACGGAGGAGGAAGCGTCCAAGTCACAACGGATCCGGAGATAAGCATCGGGGCCATGAAGACCGGCGACAGCGTGCGCGTCATAGGCCGCGTGTTTGCATCGGAGAGCGGGTTTGAGCTGCGGGCAGAGGCTGTGCAGAACGCGAACGGCATTGATATGGAACTGTTAAAAAAAGTCAGAGAGCTCGAAAGAAATGTTTGAAATAACAACGTCTGATGTTGATATTGTAAAAAATTCCGTCGGGATAGCGTCCGAGATCATCGACGAGGGGATTTTCCGCATAAGCAAAAACGGCCTGAAATTCGTGGCCTCGGACCGCGCCATGGTGGCTGTTGTTGACCTTGCCATATCAGCGGCGGCGTTCGAAAAACTTGACCTGACAGAAGACACTTCGGTGGGCGTTAATATGAACAATTTCGTTTCAGTCCTGCGCCGCGCTTCTGCGGGCGACAAGCTCACTCTGAAAAAGGAAGACAACCGAAACAAGCTGAAAATAATCATCGAAGGGTCTTCCAGGCGCAGGTTTGAAGTCCCGATACTCGATATGGCGGAATCCGAGCTGCCTCAGACGGATAAGCTGGAGTTCTCGTCGTTGGTTGAATTAAAATCCGGCGTGCTGGCAGAAGGCATTGCGGACGCCGAAATAGTTTCCGACGTAGTCATATTTGAGGCGTCGGCCGATTACTTTAAAATAAAATCCGAAGGCGATTCCTCGATAACCGAATTGGAACTTGAAAAAGGCAACCCGTCTTTGATCAGGCTTGAACCTGCCGCCAGCACAAAATCAGGCTACCCGTTGGATTACCTGCGGAAGATGGTCAAAGCGGCTAAATTATCAGACACGGCCAGCATCAGGTTTTCCTCGGATTTTCCAATGAAGATGGAATTCAACAGCGGTGACAAATTCAGGATGTCTTTCATCCTTGCGCCGCATATGATAGAATAAACTAGCGTGAAAGAGTTCTATCCAAAACAACTTCCATTAATGCGTACTTGTCGCGTTTGTTTTTGGCGCCTTCGATAAGCTCAATTTCTCTTGTCACCCTTTTTTCATTGCCCAGAAGCTCTGCTGCGCAATATCCGCGGTTCAAAGCTTCGCAATCCGTTGCAAACCCGTCCGGGCCGGTCGGCGGCCTGTGCATTATCAGCGCTTGTCCTGAGCCCGGTAACTGACCGCAGCGATTACATTTCCGGCTTCTACGGCCTGCACAGTAATACCGTGTTCGGTTTCCGTCCAATTATGTGTGTACGCTTTCATACGGCAGATTTATGCTGATAGACATTTGAGATGCTTTTCGGGTGCGGAATCCGCTCCAGAAAGCCATTTAACCCGTTTTACCGTATTAAGCACAGACGGCCATGGGCTACAAACAGATTTTTGACTATTATTCACGCGGCGATGTGCAAAACGCGCTGCTGGAAGTCTCCAAAAACAGGGAAGTTGCGGGAATTTTCAAGACCGGATCGTTTGGGCAAAGGCCGAACATGCTCGTCTATCCCGAAGACATTGTGAGCATGGTCCGCTCGGGCACAGTGTCGTTCCACGGCTCGGTTGAGCGATGGGACAACCCGATGTCCCTGCGACCCGGGATGGGCGCGGAGGAGCTCAGCGAAGTGCGCACAGGGTTCGAGCTTATCATAGACCCGGACGTCAAATCCTTTGATTTTGCAAAGATAATAACAAAAGTTTTTCTGGAAGAGCTGAGGTCCCGCGGGATAAAAAACATAGGCTTGAAGTACACGGGAGGAAAGGGCTTCCATGTTGCAGTTCCGTTTGAATCCTTCCCGAAAAGAATTGATTACAAGCCTGCCAAAATGCAATATCCCGTGATACCACAGATAATCACGGCTTATCTCAAGGAAAAAGCAAGACGGAAAATCGCGGACGCCATACTGCGTTACGAACCGAACATTGATGAGATAGCGCGCAAAATACAGGCCGAACCGCAACAGCTTATTTCCGAGGAGGGGCTAGACGTTTATAAAATCGTGACCGAGGTCGGCCTTTTCACAAGCCGCCATATGTTCCGGCTGCCCTATTCACTCCATGAATCGAGCCTGTTGGTGAGCCTGCCAATGAAAATTTCCGACATAGACAAATTCGAAAAAACGGACGCCGAACCGGATAAAGTGAAAGTGAAGGAAAAATTCCTTAAATTTGAAAGCGCGGACAGCGCTGAAATGGAAGCGCTGATCATAGAGGCCATGGACTGGCACGGTTCCAGGGCGAAAGAGGAGGAGGTGAAGAGAAAGTTCATAATAACCAATTCGGACAAAATACCTGCTGAATTTTTTCCGCCGTCCATAAAGAAAATAATGTCAGGCCTCGCAGACGGCAGAAAACGGTCCGTTTTGATACTGTTCAATTTCCTGCGCAACATGAACTGGACGGACGATGAGATTGAAAATTCCATAACTGAGTGGAATGGGAAAAACACCCCGCCACTGCCGTCCAATTATATAAGATCCCAGATGCGCTGGCTGCGAAACTCCAGAAAGATGCTGCCTCCAAACTTTGAAAACGAGAATTTCTACAAGTCGATGGGCATAGACTGCAGCGCCGAAACCGGGGCGGGATGCAGGAATCCCGTAACGTACGCTTCCAGAAGCTTCCGGGCCGCGACCCGGAAAGCGGTCAAAAAACCAGCCAAAAAGCGTTCTGTGAAAGATGATGACGAGTACGTCAGCGAGTGATATGAAACTGACGCATATCATCGGATATGTGCCCAGCTGCACCAGCTTTTATCCTTACTTGCCATTTAATAATAGGATTACATGGCTGACATACTTACCTACGAAACGATACGCAGGATACACAAGGACGAAGAGCTGTCAGTCAAACTATCAAAGATACCGGACGATTTTTTTGAAAGGACCAGGGATTACATCAGGAGCAAGGAAGACGCTGTCAAAACCGACGCCGCGGCTGCCCAGGAATTCCAGAACGTCAAACACAGGCTAAGGTTCATAATGGAAGCGCGCGAGCGCAAAATACTGAACATGGCGCTATATTCTGTGCGCACAGGATTGCCGCCGGAGAATTTAACGCCTACCGAAAGGCCGTTCTTCGAAAACATACTTGCCGCGCTGAAAAATTTCAGGCAGTTGCGCGAAGATTTTTTGGATCCTAAGAGCGGCGTGCCTTTGAAGGTTGTTGCATTCACCGAGGACGTGAGCGCTTTTATGGGCGAGGACATGGTTCCATACGGGCCTTTCAAGAAAGGTGACATAGCCTCTGTGCCGGAAAAAAACGCGGAGATACTGTTCAGCGACAAGAAAGCCGAAGAGATGAAGATAAAGTAGCGTCCTAGACGAGGCCGTGCGCTATGTCTTCGATCACTTTTTCAGGGTTTTTTGATTTCGCAACGGCCGACGCAGCAGCCACGCCGATAGCGCCTAACCCCATTGCGATGCGGGAATCTTCGCCAGTCGAAACACCCGCACCGCAGATAACGCCGACACGCGGGTTTGACGATTTCACAAGATCGACGGTGCGCGCTATCACATCGGGCTTCGTTTTTGATATTGAGTTTGCACTCCCTATCAATTCCGGCGGCTCTATCAGGACATAATCCGGGCCCAATGACGCGATTTCTGCCGCGGCCTCCGGCGAGCCTGCGCAGCAGATGGACATGAGGCCGTTTTTCCTTGCGCGCGCAATGCATTTCCCAATTTCTTCAAAGCTGAGTTTTCTTTCCGAATGACTTATCAAAGTTCCGATTGCGCCTGCCGCCTTGACAGACTCGGCCGTTACGAAACCGGTATGCGCGCCCGGTTCAACAGCGTCTATGTGCTGAGCTATCGCGGGCAACACACCTGAGATTAACCTTAGGTCAGGAGACGAGGGCGCGACAATTACCTCTACCCCGAGCCTTGCCGATATGATTTTTGCATGCTCAGCGATCTTTTTACCGGCCTCGCCAAGGGTTTCTTCGTACAGCTTGAAGTTTATCAGAAAAATCGGCACGGGTCACCTCTGCGTGAACAGTTTTTCTATGCGTCCCATTATGTCCTGGTAGCCTTCATTGTATTCCAGCTCCTCGGGTATCAGCGTTGCGGGATGTATGAAGCCCTGTGTGCGCAACCCTTCGGATTTCTCTGCGGCACGGCGTCTTACGACATCCCAGTTCGGGCCTTCGAAGCCGTCGATTGGGCCTGTAAATTTTCCGTTGTGCATGCTGAACAGCAGCGCGGACACAAGCGGGTTGCAAAAATACGAAGTTGCGGTTGTGTTTATCGTAACTGGCATCAGGGTCATATGATGGGATCCCCTCGTGTTGCCGGCGACAAAATGGGCGTCCTTGAAAGCGTAGCAGGCCTCTTCGGTTGCGGGGAAAGTTTTTTGCAGGCGTACTATCATGGCAGGGTCATCCTTGCCCACATACGTGCCTTTGATGTTGTGCAACCGGTCTGTTGTCGCTGCGACTATGGGTTCGCCGCCTTTTGTTTTAACAGACTCGACAACATAGCGCCCGGGATACATCAATATGGCTGCGATCTCCGGAACCTGCAGCCACGTCTCCAGTTCAACGACGCGGTTTTTCATGACATCCATTACCGTGAATTTAACGCCCTTGGCGAGCGACGGGTTGATAAGCAGGCCCGTGTTGGATTTTATGTCACAGAACATGGTGAATAGCGGATAGTTGAATGCGCCCGGCTCTGTTTTGTCCGCGGCGAAAACAGCGAAAGCCTCGTTCGGCCGCTCTTCAAATTCCATTTCGGCAACGCCGGGTCCCATGCCTTTCACATTTCCGGAAAACGAGTCGGCCAGCAGGTCTTGTCCCGCGCCGTACAATCCCTGCTCTTTTGCGACTTGGACGCTGTCGCGAAACGCGTCCCATGCCATCTTGTGTATTTCAGGACTGTTCACGCCTTTCGTATGCGACGCCACTATGTGTATATCGTCACCTGCGTAGCCGACATAGCTGTCGATAATTAAGCCTGAATTTTTCGCATCTTTGACGAATTTTTTCACACTGTTTAACAGCTCTTCCGACGGTTTAGTATGCCCGCCCACAGACCCTATATCAGCCTTTATCACAGTCACCGTAATTTTCGCCATACAATCCCCCCATTAAAATTTTCTCTTTTACGCGAATGCCTGTTCCAGTTTGTTTTTTATGTTGCCCATTCCGAGTATTTTTTCCGTGAGCTCCATTGATTTTTCCTGGTTCATCAGGCCTGACATCGCGATAACCGCGTCCACGTTTTCCGGCACAACTATGGATTCCTGCGGGACCGTTATCGCCATTGACAATTCGTTCCCGCCTGATACTATGGTGTTTGCGTGCAGGTTTACCAGGAATATGTCATTGCGGTTGAAACCAAGGTCGCGCGCTTTCTCTATCACGTCCGCGGTCGAGTTCGCAGTCTTCAATACTGCGACCCTGGACTCTTTTGCGTATATGTTCCCAATATCTTCTTTTGAAGGCGCAGCTTCGCGGAACTTCATTGATATGGAATGCACGTGCATCAGCGTTTGCGGGGCCTTGAACGCGGTTGTCGTTATCGGCACCGGTCCTAAAACGGTCTGCACGTCGTGGGCGTGGTGCGAATTGGCCTCCCATTCCACGCTGTTGAGCGCGGAGCCTTTTGAATCGTTCGGGTCTGCGCCCCGCCTGATCAGCGACACGGATATTTTTTCGATATCGTCGCGGTTTTCCATCATGGGCTTCAGGATCCTGCACAAGCCGGTCGTATTACAACTAACGACGCGCACATAATTCTTGTTCTTTGCCGCGTTGAAGTCGCTCCTGGAATTGAAACTGATTTCGGCAACGCTTTCCTTTTCGCCGCCCTGGAATATCGCGCGCTTGTTTTTTGGCACGTAAATTTCCTCCTTGTTTTTAACGCCTTTTTTGTCAGGCGACGCGTCCACGACAATCTCGGACGCGTTGATGATGTCATCCACGCTGCCCGCGGGCTGCACGCCGAATTTCACGAACGCATCGTGGTTTTCCTTTGGCACGAAAATCCTGATGCCCTTGGCAGCGGCTATGCGGGCGTCGGCATCGGGCGTGAATTTTGACACGCCAACCAGCCTTATGTCAGGGTGCTTGCCCAGGGCGTCAGCGACACGTTTCCCTATTGTCCCGTAACCGTTAACTCCAATTGAAATCATCCAAATACCTCCTTAATCTTTCAGCCATTCCAACCCGTAATACGGCCCGTAGATAACCCGCTTAAAAAACGCCTTACCGGACGAGCTGTTTATGTGCGGCTTGAATCCGAGACGATTAAACACGGCCATTGAGTCGCCGCCGAATCCCATGACTATGTGACCGTGCTTTTCATCGAATGCCTCCGAGTAAACATGCGCCGCACCCCGCATGCCGGGCTCGCTTATTGAGGCGGCGGCTTCATAAAATCCTGTGGCGCCGTTGATGAGCACGCTGGCGTTTTTCGCCGACCCGATCGTTTCCATGTACTTCAGGATGGTGTCAGGCCCTATGTCGATTACTTTGCCTGTGTGAAGGCTTTCGACGGGCGCGCACACAAAACCGAAGCCGCTGTTCATGCAATAATCTTTCGGCAGCATGATGCGGCCGTTGAATTCCGACATCATCGTTTTTGCGGCCCCGATCAGTTTTTCTTCATCTTTCCACATTTTTTCGTTGTCGCCAACGTTTTTTCCGAGCGCGCGTTCAATGTAGACTGAAAACAAACCGCCGAGCATCGCACGCATGCGCGGGAATTTTTTCAGCATCTGCGGCAATATTTCCAGCTGGTCGGGCAATTTCTTGCCGCCCAATATTGCAAACGAGTCCGTCCCTTCCAGGATATTTGAAACTTTTGCGGCAAGCTCTATGTCCTCCTGCAAAGCCGGGCCAATGACAACCGGGAAGCCTTCCTCTTTCAGCGTTTTTGGGATGTGGTAAGTCGTAAGCTCTTTGCGGTGCGATGCCGGATCATCTTTGAGGAAAACCAGTTCGGGCACTTGTTTTACCATCTGGTACATTTTAGTTTCTTTCACGTCGGTGAATGACCACTCCTCTTCATCCGTGCGCGTGTTTTCCAGGACCACGACAACGTTGTCGCCGAGCAGGCCTGGCAGTTCAAGCGACGCCCGAAAGCCGGCGAATTTTATTTCAGCGTGCGGCAAATGGAGCTTTATGGCGTCAACGTGATTTTTTAAGGTTTCATTTTTTCCCTGGTCGCCCTGGTGCGACGCAATTATAACAGAGCGCGCCCCCCTTTCAAAGGCGAACTTGACCGTCCTAACGGCCTGCAGTATCTTTTCTATGTCACGGAAATAGCCCGTTTTCTCATCGTACGAGGAATTCATGTCAACCTTTGCGAAGACGTTTTTGCCGGCAAAATCCATGGTTATCACAGTAGGATACTATCCTACATTATCCTATATCCGCAGGTATTTATAGGTTATTGGCCGAGTGGCATTTACAGCCTTTCCAGTTCATCCTTATGACCTAAGAACAGCGCTAAAATTGCCATTCTTACCTGAAGCGAATGGCGGATTTGTTTGAACATTACGACACGCGGATCGCTGTCAACGTCTGTGCTTAATTCCGTAGTCCGGGGGAGGGCGTGCAGCAGAATAGAGTTTTTCGGCAGCACGTCCATAGTGGATTTGTTTATCGTGTAAAAATAATTTTTCGGATCTTCCGTGGGAAGCATGTATTCTTTTTTCAGGCGCGTGACGTAAACTACATCCGGTTTTATTTTTTCCAAAACCATATTGAGCTGCGACATATTCATCACGATTTCTTGGTACGAATCGTTCCTGAACTGGTTTGCGAGCTCCATACCTGCCGGGCATATCCCAAAAATTTTGTTTCCCTCGAATTTGTTTAAGCCTATAATCAGCGAATTGGAAGGGCGGTAATATTTTAATCCCCCGATAATTGCAATTTTCAGGTTTGTCAAACGCCCGAAGTGTTTCCGTATTGTGTACATGTCGTACAACGTTTGCGTCGGGTGTTCGTTAACGCCGTCGCCCGCGTTTATCACCGGCACGGTCACAGAAGACGCGTATTTTTCAACAGAGCGCGGTTCGATATCCCTGATTGCTAGAATGTCGCAATATTGTTCCAGCGTTTTGACCGTGTCTTTTTTGGTCTCGCCTTTTTTCATAGAAGAAGTTTCTTGATTGAACCTCTGGGCATCACCGCCCAAAGTGTGCATAGCAGTCTCAAAGCTTGTGACTGTGCGCGTGCTGGGCTCGAAAAACGCTGTTATCAAAATTTCACCCTTGCATATGTCGAGTTTCGAGCCTTTACCAGATAGCGGTTCCAGCTTCGCGGCGTAATAAATAATTTTTTCTATTTCTTCCCTGGAAAGGTCATTCATGCTTAGCAAATCTTTTTTGCTGTTCCAGACCGTTTTTTCTATATCAACCCTAACCTTGTTCGACGTTTGGGAATTTAAACAACAAGTTTAGCAGAATATATAAAAACAAAAAACAGTAAACTATTACGAATTTGATATGGGCGAGCTTGTTGTAAACGGCGTTAAAATCGAGCATTTCGGGCACGCATCTTTTAGAATATCTTATAAAGATTATTCGTTTTACATAGACCCGTACATCAAACCCGAAGACGGCAAAAAAACCGAATTGATTTTAACAACCCACGAGCATTTCGACCATTGTGCCGATGGGAATATACGCGACCTGTTGGAAGAGGTTGGTTCGGTCGTCGCGCCCGGGGGCTGTTTCGGACAACTAAAAGGCCTGGACGTGAAAATAGTCGCGGCAGGCGACGAATTTGACCTTGATGGCGTTGCGATTAAAGTCGTCCCGGCCTATAACGTAAACAAGTTCCGTGCCCCAAACGAACCGTTCCATCCCAAAGGCCTGGGCGTCGGTTATTTGATAACGGTCAACAAAACCACGATTTACCATGCCGGCGACACCGATTTTATTCCGGAGATGAAAAAACTGGGAAAAGTCGACGTTGCGTTGCTTCCTATCGGCGGATTTTTCACAATGGACTTCAGGGAAGCCGCGCAAGCCGCGAATACGATCAGGCCGAAAATAGCCATACCCATGCATTACAGCACGAACGATAAAATAAAAGCCGACCCTAACGAATTCAAAAAACTGGTCGACAAGAGCGTCAGGGTGGAAATTGTTTAGTTTGTAACATGCTTCAACGCCGACTGATATTTGTGAAGGCTGTACGCAGCTATCGCAACGAACAGCGCCAGCCCGCCAGCGATGTAGGCTGATTCAGCGGGCGGTTTTTGCGCAGGCTGGGATACGGCAGTGGTTGTAGTGTTTGCTGCGCCAGGCAGAACGCAATCCTGCCGGCAGTTTTCGAACTCGATTCCTTCGCACACATTGTTGCCGCATATGAACTGTTGCGCCGACGCCTCGACCATGACCCTTTTTTCGTAATCGTCGAAAGTTTCATTTGGCCGTATGGTGGCAGAAGCGAACGGAATTGATAGCAACAGAGCGACTAATGCGAAAGACATCCTCATCTAAACACCCGCAACCCAGTACAGCGCATTTATCATTGATTTTTGTTCGTCCGCGGACGGAAGGCCTCCGGACAGGCCGCACCCGCAGTTGTATGCGCAATGGCCCCATTGAGTGAACACGCTCCTACCGGTTCCGTAGAAGTTGGCAACCAAGTAATGGTCCCTTAATGCGATGTCTCCGAATATTTCCTCCGACGTTGTTTTTTCCTCGCCGCTAGTGTGCGTGCACTGGATGGACATCAGCGACGGCAGCGCGTACGGTTTTTCCGTTACTGTCCTGGTCACAAGCTTTTTCACGTTTGCCGGAAGATTGTCGCAACACGCACCGGTCACGGATATGCCTGCAACCGGCCACAATTCCGGGTTTTTAAAACTTAGGAACGTGTCATGCGTGATGATAATCCCGCCGCCGTTGGATACGAAATTTTTCAGGTTTTGCTGCGCAGCCGAACTCATTGCGGTGTTGCCGCAGTCCGAGCCGTCGAAAACGACTGCGTTGTACGGGGAAAGGTCGTAGGATCCTGAGAACGAGGCTTCAGTAAGGCACGTGACCTGCACTGGCGGGTAGCCGTTCTTGTTCGCAAAGTTTGCGACCATGTTGTTTACAAGGCACGCACACCTGTAGATGTCCAGTATCTTGACAACGGGGTAGTTGGTTTTCCTGTCGGCGGCCATGGAACTGCTTAGCAATTTCAGGTCGTGATCGCCGGCGGTGGCGGGAAGGGTTTCCAGATAAACATTTCCGGCGTGGTTCGGCTGTATCGGTGACGGGATGCTGGCCGTTACTTGCGAGCCGTCCACGGTTGCTGTCAGTGACGCTATGGGGCTGGTCCCCAAGTTTGTTATTGTTACTTGGCCATAACGGGCGTTGATAATCTGGAACGTTTGCGAGACCTGCGAGTTCTGCGTGGATGTGAACCATACTGCCGCTGTGCCCACAAGCGATGTCGTGATGAGAAGCAGCATAACCAGCGCAATAACAGGCGTGACAGCTTTCATAATTTCATTTGGATTTTTCCGCTATTAATCGTTTTCACAGCAATTTTAGTTCCCTGACCCGTTTTGCCATATACGCCGGGCCGTCCATTGTTCCAAATTCTTCCATAAGTTCCGCGTTCATGGCCCTTATTGCGGGAATGCACAGCTGCGCCTCTTCCACGGCAGCGTCAACCTGATCCGGGGCTTTGATTTCCACGCCCAACCCGCGCTTTCTTATTGTCATCGCGTTATGCGCAAATTCCTCGTCGTCGCCTTCCTCGAACATAGGGAATATCACAGGCTTGCCAGCGTTCCACGCGTTCCATAGCATGCCGTATCCAATTTGGCCAACAACGGCCTTTATTCCGGGGTCTGCGTAAACGTGTACGAATTCGGCGCGCGGCGGGGCCATCTTTACATATCTGCCGCCTTCGACAGGGGAAAATGCGCCTGTTACAATCGGATGTTTCGTTGCGGCCGCTATCTTTTTCAAGGCTTCTATTTTCCTTCCGGTTCCGCTGAAAACCATGCCTATTGAATTGTCAGGTAACGCAATGTCTGCACGGCCAGGCGTTTCTTTCATGTGCGGCGTGGGCATTTCGTTCCCAAGAGGCTGGTAACCGGCTGCATAACTGATGCTGTGTATTTTCGGTATGAAATTAACGCTTCTCCTTTTTTCTTGTTCCAGCAGGAACCTGCTGAATTCCGCAACTCCTGCCATCCCGCTCCTTTTCAATATTTCACTGTGGCGCAGGGGAAACGCATAAACAGCGGGCGCATCCAAGCCGAGCTGGTCGTACAGGTCGCCCGCGCTCAAGACCATTCTTGCTCCGGATGCGCGCAATTCTTTTTCTTCGCCCCCGAGATTTTTGGCCCAGAAACGCTTGTAGTGCTTGCCGAGGTCTTCCCTTACGTTTTCAAAATGTTCTGCGTTGTTTGCTATCCATTTGGCGTATGTCAGACCGCCTCCCCACATGACGCCATAAGCGGAGGCCAAGCCCGCGGCTACAGTATCCATGTAAACCCTTTGCCGCGGTATCCCTTTGCCGTCTGCTATTTCCCTGACCAGGCCTGCCCGCGATTCCGGGGCAGCCAGAACAAGGTCTAAATCAGGATCTTCGCGCATCAGGTGCGCGGCCAAATTCATGGCTATGAAAATCGGCTCGTTGCCGTGCGAGAACCTTGCTAAAATGTAGCCGTTAGACATAACAATCGTCACTAGGTGGCGATTATATATAAACCTTGGCCACGTTTAGCCGCGTGCCTATTTAAGCTAATTTTGCTTTAATTAAGAAGCGTTGAAGGCGATCCTATGAAATACCCGAAGAAAGTCAGGACATATTGTCCTGTATGCCGAAAACACACGGAGCACACAGTTGAACGCGCGAAGAAGCGCGGGCGATCGGCCGGGCATCCGGATTCGCAGTCGCAGAGGCGATTTAAGCGTAAATTAGCCGGTTATGGCTCGTTTCCGCGGCCAAATCCCAAAGGCCGCGCCAAGCCTACGACAAAAATAGACCTCAGGTTCAAATGCACGGTTTGCGGGAAAAAACACACGTCTGGAAAGGGTTTCAGGGTCAAGAAATTCGAATTTGCAGGTGAATAAGCCTTCCATAGGAAATCAGAGATTTCCTATGCACGAAAATCCATGATTTTCGTTGTCTTTCAAACTTTAGGACAGGGGTTTGCAAAACAAACCATGCATAGGAAACTTCAGTTTCCTATGAAGTTTGATCAAATAAGGCCTTATGGGAAGAGAAAAAGACCAGGAAAAGCCTACAGGGAAAAGAAAAGCCAAGAAGCCTTATGAGAAAGAAATTAAATTCAACAAAATGGTGATGTAATATGACAAAAGACAAATCAAACTTTTTGCGAGTGAAATGCACGAAGTGCAACAATGAGCAGTCCGTGTTCTCAAGGCCGGCTATGACTGTGAAATGCCTTGTCTGCGGCGAAACGTTATCAGAGTCCACGGGCGGGCGCGGCAAACTCAATGCGCAAGTTCTTGAGACGCTGAAGTGAATTAATTTTCGAAATAGAGATTAGTAAATGGTAAGGTGTTTGCCGATCCAAACCAAACCGTTTTGGGGATCAAAACACTTTTGCTAAAAGGGTTTTGTATGAAAAGACGGGATGCGTTTCCGGCAGTCGGGGAATTAATCGTAGGCACTATCACAACTGTCAATCCTTATTCTGCGGCTGTGCGGCTTGAAGAGTACGACCGTTTTGGAATGATACACATATCAGAAGTTTCTTCGCGCTGGGTGCGCGACATACGCGAATTTGCAAAAGAGAACCAGCGCTGCGTCTGCAAGGTCATCAAAGTAGACGAAGAGCAGGGCCATATCAACCTTTCCCTGAAACGCGTTAGCAAGGAAGAGTACGACAGGAAAATGTCGGATTACAAGAGCGAGGAAAAGGCGGAAAAAATACTCGAGGATATCGGGAAGAAATTCGACAAGAACCTTGACCAGATGTACGAGGAAGTCGGCTTTTTGCTGCAGGACAATTTCGGCTCGCTGTTCAAGGCGTTCAAAATCTCGCTGAAGGACAAAAAACTGCTTATCAAGAAAGGGCTGGATGAAAAATTCACAGAAGCGATAGTACAGGCCGCGGCTGACGTTTTCCAGGACAGCGAGATCGAAATAAAATGCAAGCTGAATTTGACGTCGCCGAAGCCGGACGGCATAATTGCGATCAGGAAAGCGTTGATGGAGGCGGAGAAGGAAGGCGTTGAAGTGAGGTACATTTCGGCGCCTGTTTACATGGTAAAGCTTACTGGAACTGACCCGAAAAAGACGGAGAAAAAAATAAAAGCCGTCGCCGATGCGATAACGGCCAGCGTCGAGAAGAGCGGCGGCGACGCAAGTTACGAGTTCGTTTATTAGAACTTTCTTATAAAGAAAGTTTTGTCAAAGAAGGTGTTAAAATCAACAAAATCAAAAGATGCAGCTGCACTGCGTACACGCTTAAGGAGGCGTGTCCTAAATGCGGGCTGAAAACAAAGTCCGCACATCCCATGAAATTCTCACCCGAGGACAGGTACGGCAAATACCGCAGGATAGCGGAAGAATAGGATATATATCTGGAAAATTAATTAGGCTCTGGTAGCAATGGAAACAAAAATAACGGTCCTTGAGAAACCAAAGCTAAACAGCCCGATTCTTATCGAAGGGCTTCCCGGCATAGGCAACGTGGGTCGCGTGGCCGCGGGCTACCTGATAGACCAAACGAAGGCGGTTAAATTCGCGGAGCTGCACTCGAGCCATTTTTTGCCTTTCGTTCTTGTGCACGACAGCGCCGAGATCGCATTGTTAAAAAATGAATTCTATTACCTCAAAGGGAGGAAAGGCGGCCGGGACCTCATAATTTTGATAGGCGATGCGCAATCGCTGGACCAGGTCGGCCATTACGAGATAGCGGAAAAGATACTTGATTTTGTGGAAGGCCTGGGCTGCAAGGAGATATACACGCTCGGCGGGCTGGGGACAGGCCAACTGGAAACGCCAAAACAAAAAGTTTTCGGCGCAGTGTCTTCGCAGAAGCTGAAGAAAAAACTTGAAAGCTACGGCATAGATTTCAGCGTGTCATCGAAAATCGGCACGATTGTAGGAGCGTCAGGCCTGCTGATAGGGCTTGGAAAATTAAGGGGCATGGATGGAGTTTGCTTAATGGGCGAGACGGCAGGCTTTCCCATAGTAACGGATCCGAAATCCGCGGAATCTGTGCTGAAGGTCCTGATGAAAATACTTGGAATGAACCTTGATCTCAAGGCGTTGGATCAGCGCGTCAAGGAAATGGAGACGTTCATAAACAGGATCGAAGGCCTGCAGCGCAAAGCGATTGAAGAGATGACAAAAGGCACCCAGAAGGAAGCCAAGGAAGATCTGAGGTACATAGGGTAAGTTATTAATTACAAACCGGTCGTTTTTATTCTCACACCGCCTTCCCACTGCGGTTTATGGGGTGGTACGATTCGTTTTCTTCGGTAATAACTCACATGATTATCATCTAATAAATCGGGGGCGTGTTCTTCTAGGCCGGCATAACCAAAAATAGGATCCAATATTACCGGCCTAGCGCGGCTTTCAGTGCCGGTTAGGTTGAAAGCCAGCCAATAATGCTGATTAAAAGGATTTTTATCGTCTCCTTCGATTCTGGGATTATTTGCGCCCGGTTTTCTAACAGCTTCTACCAAAGAGTCGTATCCTATGTCCGCAAAAAATGTGCAACGTTCCAGTGCGTATGGAAACCTTCTCACGGCACCGCTTAAAGTTTCCGTGGAGATCGACCTGACCAACACTTGTTCTTCTTCGCTCAGCCCGAGTTTATAAAAACGGAGAGTTTTGCCGCCTATCGTTAATTCTTCTGTCTGTACACTCCTATGATATTTGCCGGCCGGCATGCCCATATCTCCGGAGATAAGCTTAAAAGCATGGCTGTTTAGATTAATTGATTGCCGGCATGGCTGATTTTATGGAATACACGAGATTTGAACGAGTCAGGATCATAGGCGCAAGGGCTCTGCAGATTTCTTTGGGCGCTCCTGTCCTTATAAAAGATTTGGACGGCGAAATGGATCCTGTAAAAATCGCGGTCAAGGAAATGGAGCAGGACCTTATACCGATAACAGTGATAAGGCCGAAGGCCTGATATTTTCTGCTTTAAATAACTTAATTTTGATTTATTATTGAGATTTTTATGCCATTCGTTGATCCGGGAACTTCTGAACGTTTGCAGCGGTTGAAAGAACTGTACGCAGAAGACCCGAGAAAGGCGGAAGTTTTTTTCAGAAGTTTGAACCATTTAGCGGCCGGTCAAAACCTTCAATTCCTGGATGGAATGTTCGGCAGCCTGCGGGAAATCCATCCTTATTCAGATTTTGCATTGGTTGACGGGGATGGCAGAAAAATGGGAGAGTGGGCAACTTTTTTGGAAATGCCATCAAAAAAAGAGCCGCCGTCCGACATGGAAATTCTAGAAAGAGTGGTCGGACAGGGCAGATTCTCTTATATAATTCCCGCTTCGCGCAGCAGGCTGCTATTCTTTATGCAAGATGATGCCGAGGCCGTAAACGGCTCGAACGGCGGAGATCTACACATGTCTTTGCATGACAGGCTGCACGATGGCACCGTTATTGGCAGGGCATGGGCTGTTCCACGAAAAAATTATGATCATGCGCCACCCGGTTATGCGGTTGGCAGGATCACGTTCTGGGACACTAGGCTCGGCGACGTAAGTGAAAGGGACGGCCAGAAAAACGGGAATCCGGTTTTAATTTTACACAGCGCTTATGTAGTGAACCATCCCGCCGGCATAGGAAAAGTGACCATAACCCCGTTGAAAAGAAGCGGCGTGGTTGCAACCGGAGGACTGCCGGTTGACGCGAAATATGAAAATTATCGAGTTGAGACCGACCATAATTACTATGGATTTGTGGCAGGCGCCATGGAAGGCTACAGGCGTGACCAAACGGTAAAAGACAATCCTCTGGTTTTGGCGTATAGCAGCAGGAGAAAATTGGAATTTGTCCACAGCAAGCCTGCCGGATAAACTTTTATACGCAGCTAAAACTAGAACAAATTGATGATCAAAGACCTTCGTTTTTTGAAAGTGCCGAATTCAAAGGGCGGCGAATCTGTCGCGATACGCGCGATGACGGACAAATATTACATGGCATCTATCCCGTCGGGCACGTCGAAAAGCGGATCCGAGGCCGTTGACATCCCGCTGGATGTCGCGGAAAGGAAATTCTACGAATTAAAGGACAAAATAATCGGAATGGATGAAAACGACACGGAAGGCATTGACGATTTTTTGAAGCAGGCGGACGGCACGAACAATTTCCGGAAGATAGGCGGCAACCTTGCCCTTGGCATTTCGCTGGCCGTTTTCAGGGCCGCGGCAAAAGGCGAGATCTGGAGATCAATAAATCCTTTCGCAACAACATTCCCGTACCCGCTTGGCAACGTTATCGGAGGCGGCGCGCACGGAGGCAACACGTCGATACAGGAATTTTTAATCGCGCCGGTAAAAGCGAGGACGATGGAAGAGGCTGTTAAAACAAACGAAGAGATACGGGAAACGGTCAAACAGCAGCTCGACGCGCGCGGATGGCTGACCGGTGAAAACGCGGAGAAGGCTTTAACGACAAGCTTAGACGACATCAAGACGCTGGAAATACTTTCCTCGGTTGCGAAAAACTACGGCGCTGCCGTGGGCATAGACATGGCTGCGTCCCAGTTTTATTTTGACGGCCGCTATTCGTACAATTCGCTGGACAAAAGCCTGAACCCGGCGCAGCAGCTGGAATTCGTTGAAAACCTGGTTAAGACGTACGGCCTGATCTATGTCGAGGACCCGTTTTTCGAAAAGGACTTCGACCATCCAGCAGGCCTTACGGCCAAGGTTAAGGATTGCATAATCGCCGGCGACGACCTGTATTCGACGGACAAGGCCCTGATTGCCAAAGGCATTGAAAAAAAATCCACGAACGGCGCTATAATAAAGCCGAACCAATGCGGCACTGTTACTTTGGCTTTGTCAGCGGCCATGCTCGCGAAAAAAGCCGGATTTTACCTGGCCGCGTCCCACCGTTCCGTCGAAACGACGGACAATTGGATATCCGATTTTGCTGTAGGTATCGGCGCGCACCTGATAAAGACGGGCGTTGTGGGAAAGGAGCGGGAAGCAAAATTAAAAAGGCTTGTCGAAATATGGGACGCAATGGAAAAGCCAAGAATGGCGAAACTGTTTTGAACTTTTTATTTGGTATACTCCGCAATTGCAAGAATTGTGAGCAGTATCGCGGTGAGTGATGCGTAGATTAAAACAGATTTTTTCGCAACCGCTATGCGTTTGCGCAGATCTGCCTTCTGATGCCTTGCGTCGGCGTGCAGATCCAACTCGTCTTTAAAACCAAACTTTTTCCCGCAGTCGGCGCATTCGAATTTCTTTTTCATTTTAACCCGTTCAAACGCCGCAGCTTCCGCCGCCTTGCGCTTTTGGCAGCAGGTTCTTTTCCTGCAAAGGCTTGTAAACGTTCTGCGACCAGCCACTGTAGCTTGAATATTTGGCGCTGACAACCTCCTTTGCGCTGCCCCAATAATCAATGCCTTCAGACTTTAACAAAACCGCTGTAGACAAATAATTTTGCGGGAACCACAGGGTGTTTGCCTGGAGCGCCAGCGTGTAAAGTTCTTTTTCATCCATTCCTTGCGATGCGCCCAGTTCCAACAAAGCCAACAAAGCCGCGCCGTGGTTGCAGTCCGGGAACGCAGTCGGGTTGTTACAGCAGGGGCGGTAAGTGTTTTTCGCGACTTCTTCGAAAATTGCCTGCTGTCCTGCGGTAAGTTTAACGATCTCGAGTTTGTTGAAATACTGCATCGAATCGTTTTTGGACAATGTCCAGCCGCCTGTTGACGCGAGGTTGGCGACGCCTTCGTATTTTGACATCTCGTCCATTATGGGATTCTTATTCGCTATCCCAAGCGCCCACATCAGATTGAGGATAAAGTTTGCGTTTTCCGGAGTCAGCGTTAATTCTGCGGTGCTTGCCTGTGTCAGCATCTTCATCTGCCCGTCGGTCAGGCCGCCTCTTGCAGAGTATAGTTGCTTGAATTTTTCCAGGTCTATCGCGCCAGCCTCAACAAGTTTCGGGACGGCGTCGCCCATTGTTATTTTTGTATTGAACCCGGACCCTGGAAACAGTTCCGCATTTAGTTCGGAATAGCCGGCTGTGTCCTGGGGCGTGTTTTCCTGCCCGGCCTTTAAGCCCGGTAAAGGCAGGTACAGCAGCGCGACCAGAAGGGCTGACAACGCGGCCAAAGAAATGACAGGATTTGCGAAACCTTTCGCCTTTTCCATTTTCACATCTCTATTTCACATCGCTTATTTAAAAGTTATTTTGAAGCGCCGGGAACCTATTTAAATGACACCGGCTTATCTGTATGGATGCAAGAAGACCTTTTGATACCACGCGCGGATTATCTGTCAGCGGGCGTACACATAGGCATGCGGCAAAGAACCGAAGACATGCGCGAATTCATATTCAAAATACGTTCAGACGGCATGGCGGTACTGGACATCAAGAAGCTGGATGAAAGAATAAGGATCGCAGCGAAGTTTATCGGGTCAAAAAACAACGTTTTAGCGGTTTCCAGGCGCGGTGTGGGCGCAAGGGCTGCGGAGAAATTCGCGGAACTCATCGGAGGCCGTGCCATAACAGGGCGCTTTTATCCGGGCACGCTGACAAACCCCGCTTACGAAAGGTTTTACCAGCCTGACATTGTAGTGGTCATGGATCCGCTGGTTGACACGCAGGCTGTGACAGAATCGGTTGACGAAAGGATCCCTGTGGTTGCGTTGTGCGACACCTTCAACGAGACAAAAAACCTTGATCTTGTCCTACCTACGAACAACAAAGGCAAGCGCGCGATCGCGCTCATATTCTGGCTTTTGACAAGAGAGACGATGAGAATAAAGGGCCTGATAAAATCTGATGAAGAATACGCTGCGATGATAGTTGAGAAGGTAAAAGCTGAGACGCCCGGCCTTAAATCCGACGCGCCTGTTGACGGCATAAGCTATTTCGAAGGCGTTGAGAGTTACGAGGACAAGGCGAAAGAGGAAAGGAAGAACGAACGCAAGGAAAAGCCTAAAAGAAAGCAGACCAGGCGCTAAGATAGTATATTATTCCAGAGTTTCATTTCTTATTCAGTGGTAAGAATGGATGAAGCGGCTTTGAGGGAGTTAGCAAGGAAATACGCCCTGCAAAACGCGGTCTTTTTCGGCGGCAAGGCGAACCCGGGCGCTGTTATAGGAAAAGTAATGGCCGAGATTAAAGCAGAGAGTCAAATGTCTGGGGAGAGACTTTCAAAAGTTGTATCGATGTTAGAAGAGATGGGGCTCATTAAAAAAGTATCTTTAGAGGAAACGGAGAAAGTGAATAGCATACCTCCTGCTGTACAGAAAGTGTCTTTGTCCTTAATCGATCCTTCGCTGCTGGAAAAAAAGGAAAAGGAGCAGCGCAAAGGCTTGCCGGAGCTGGTCAGCGCCGTGAAAGGTAAAGTCGTGACACGCTTTCCGCCAGAGCCGAACGGCTACCCGCATTTGGGCCACGCAAAGGCTGCGATAATCGATGAAGGTTACGCCAGGATGTACGACGGAAAATTTATCCTGCGTTTCGACGATACAAATCCGGCCAAAGAACGCAAGGAGTACTATGAGGCCATCCTTGACGGATTAAAATGGCTCGGAATAAACCCGGACAAAATAAAAAACACCTCAGACGACATGGGGAAAATCTACCGTTATGCAGAAAAATTAATCGAAGACGGCAACGCTTACGTCTGTTTCTGCAAGATCGAGGAAATGCGGAAGAACCGTTCCGAAGGCGTTGAATGCGGCTGCAGGAATGCGGGCGCGGAAGAAACAAAGGAAAACTGGAGGCTGATGTTAACGAAATTGGCGCAGAACGAGGCGACGCTGCGATTAAAGACAAACATGCAAAACATCAACACGGCCGTGCGCGACCCGACTTTGTTCAGGATACTCGAAGGCGAGCATCCAATGCAGGGCAAAAAATACCGAGTCTGGCCGACATACGACTTTTCCGTTGCAATAGAAGATCATATTGACGGCGTCACGCACTCGATGCGCACAAAAGAATACGAATTGCGCGATGAGCTGTATTTCCTGCTCGTCAAACTTCTGGGGCTTAACAAGCCGGAGCTTATAGAATTTTCGAGGCTTGAAATGGAAAACGCCCCGCTTTCCAAACGGAAAATAAACCCGTTGATAGAGCAGAAGCTCGTTTCGGGCTGGGACGACCCGCGGCTCCCGACGCTGGCCGGCCTGCGGCGCAGGGGATTTTTGCCGGAGGCTATAAAGGAATTCGTGCTTTCGATGGGCGTTGCCAAGTCGGAAGCGGTCGCGCAGTGGGAAGCTCTGGAAAGCGCGAACAGGAAAATTTTAGACCCGGCAGCAAACAGGTATTATTTTGTCGCGGATCCTGTGCGGGTCGAGATAAAGAACGCACCGGATAAAATTGTCACGGACTCATTGTTGCACCCGGATAAAAGCGAAGCCAAGAAGTACGAGCTGGACGGGAAAAACCTGTACGTTTACATAGCAGGCAGCGACGCCAAAGACTTGCGCAAAGACGACAACGTGCGGCTAATGCATTTGTTCAACATCAAAATAACGAAAATCGGTGAGAAGTACATTGAAGCGGATTACGCGGGCAATGACAAGGACGCCAAAAAACTGCATTGGGTGCCGGCGAACTCGCCACGCGCGATTTTGCACGTTTTCGGGCCTGTTTTCCAAAATGACGAGTTTAACAGGAACAGTTTAATGGTCAAAGAAGGCCTTGTCGAACCTTACGCCTCGAATATCCAGGAGGGTGAGCGCGTGCAGTTCGAAAGGATGGGCTTTGCTATTTTGGAGGACAAAAAGTCGATGAAATTTAATTTCATACACAAATAAAATTTATTTTATACCCTGTTTACAGTCGGGCCAACCTGCCCGCTGTAACGTGAATTATACGGCGAGCCGGTTTCCGGATAAAGCTCCTCGAAAAACATCCTGCAGGCGCGCATGCCGGCCCTAATTATCTTTGGTTCTCTGGAAAAAATTTCAAGAACAACATTATGGTTTGAACCCGGCCAATGGTAAGGAGCGTTCATGTGCACATAAGCCGAATTGAATACGGCGCCTACCGGCGGTATCGCCATGGGTATAAGCTGGTCAATCGGCACAACCACACCACCGGACTTTTCATCTATCACACCTACATGCCCTGGTCCTATTCCTACAATTTCCTGGGTCGATGCCAGGTAAAAAACATCCGGTTCAAGCACATACCCATGGGTTATGTCGATCGGATCGAAACACTTTTTGCTTTCTTTTGCCGGGTTCATAACTTTTCCATTGTATCTTAGAATTTTGGGGTGGAACGTCAGATAAATTGCATCGTCCCTGGTCTCTGGTTTTCCTGAAACGGTTATTTCGCCTTTTGTTACGGCTTTCCCAATTTCATGGCTTGTCAGGTATCTAGACGGCTCTGCGACAAGCTGTAATATCGAACGGTTCGGAGGAAGTTCTACGCGAGTTCCATATGTTCGTAGCACTAACGGCATTTTGCCTGAAAATTCGTCTGCCCTGTCAAGGTCATCATCAGAAGATTGCACATGCAACCCGTTTCTTGCCGCACTGCTTCTTGTGGCTACGCCGATCCTGACGCCTTTTTGCGTTTTCACAGTTTCCGCGGTTTGCGTATAATAAATCTGGCTGGGTTCAAGAACCCAGCATCCGTTCGTTTTTGTGACAGGGATAGCGAATTTAGAAACAAATTCATCGAATGGCAGGCAGCCGGGTTCTTCTAACATCCTTTGCATTTCCCAGAAAGTTCCCCTACCGGCAAGTTTGTCAACTTCTTGTTGGTGTAAGAGCCACGCTTGCGGGTCGCTCCTGTGCAGCGTGTCTCCGATATGCAGGTCTATAGAGGCCGGGCCGATGTTGCCCAATGGTTCTACGCTTAACAAGCCTTTTTGAAGATAGTCCCTGATGCCTTTGTCTGACAGCATAGAGATCAAATGCGAAGTAACCTTTTTATACCTATCTAATCGAATTAAAGACTGGTTGAATGCTGACATACACACGGTGTATGTCCAGTTATCACGACTAATGAAAGAATGTGGGCGCACCGGTAAACTGAACCATACCGGAAAGCTAGAAGCATATCGTATACTGTATCGATATGCTTCAGTTAGCGGCGGTATGGTTCTAGCTGAAAAGCGCCTGAATGGAGGTTGTTGAAATGGCAGTTGAGAAGAAGTTTGAAGTTTCGAAAGACCTTGTAAACAAGGTCTATGAGGCTATAGAAATGGCCAAAAATTCTGGCAAGATACGCAAAGGCACAAATGAGACTACGAAATCCATTGAGCGCGGCGAAGCGAAACTGGTTGCGATTGCCGAAGACGTTGATCCTGCGGAGATAGTCATGCACCTTCCCGTAATTTGCGGGGAGAAAAAAATCCCGTACATTTATGTGCCGAACAAAGTGGAGCTGGGCAAGGCGTCCGGCGTTGATGTCGGCACGGCTGCGATTGCGATTGCCGAAGAAGGCGACGCGGCGGCTGTTGTAAAGGAAATAGTAAGCAAGATCGCGAACATCAAGAAATAACCTTTTCTTTCAAAAGAAAAGCTTAACCAAAAGAAATTAAATTGAAAGAAAAGCTTAACCAAAAGAAAGCTTTGACAGAAAGAAATTAAATTCAGGTAATATGGTGATGTGACATGGCAAATGAACCAACCGCAGCCGAAGTTGTCCAATTACTCGGCAGGACAGGCGTGCGCGGCGTTACGCAAGTTCGTTGCAAATTAATCGAAGGAAAGGACCTCGGAAAGATCCTGGTCCGCAACGTAACCGGGCCTGTGAGGCTTGGCGACATAATAATGCTTAGGGAAACGGAAATGGAATTTGCCGGCGAAATGAAAGGGAGACGATAAGAGTGAAATGCTCGTTTTGCGGTAACGTAATTTCGCCGGGCACAGGCAAAGCCATAGTGCGCAAGGACGGTTCTGTGATAAGTTTCTGCGGCACCAAGTGCGAACGCAACCATAGGATCAGGGAGCCGGTCAAAGTTAAATGGACCGAAGCGCACAGGAAAGCGGGCAGCAAATAAGCCTTTCATAGAAAGAAAGTTTGACCAAAGAAAAGCCTTAACAACGAAAATCTTCTGATTTTCGTGTGTAGGAAACCAAAGTTTCCTACAGGCAAAAGAAAACGTGATTTCGATGCTGTTAAAACGGGGCGCCGAAGCTGTTGTCACCTATTCTGTTTTTGACGGCAATAAGGCGGTGTTAAAAGAGCGCGCCAGGAAAGGTTACAGGATAGTTGAGCTTGACGAAAAACTGCGGTCGCAGAGGACGCGCACGGAAGCGAAGATAACCGGCGCGGCTAAGCGGGCAGGCGTAAACGCCCCAGCAATCTATTTCACTGACGAGAAAAATTTCAAAATATATTTTGAGCCCATTGAAGGCGCCGTGCTGAAAGACGCATTTGCCGATGCTGACAGGAAACGTGTCCGCGAATTGTCCGAGGCCTGGGGAGAGGCTGTTGCAAAATTACATTCGGCGGGCATAATACACGGAGACCTGACAACATCAAACTTTATAGTAAACGGAGACAGGCTGTATTTTTTGGATTTCGGACTGGCTTTTTTCTCCAAGCGCGACGAGGATGCCGCAGAGGACATTAATCTGCTGCGCCAGGCTTTACAGGCCGTGCACAGCGCGTGCGCAGACATTATCTGTGAACATTTTACCAAAGGTTATTCAGCGCATCGGAAGAGCGGCGCGATAATCAGGCGGGCAGCGGAAATAGCGTCACGGGGACGTTATTCAGCGCGTAAAAAGCCTTTAAAAATATCGGACGCGTGATAATTTCATAATTTTATAACCAGGCACCAAGGAATATCATTTTTTCCTGTACCCGAACTTTTTGTTGTACGTTTCGTGATCCATTAAATCCAGAATGAACGCTATTGTCTCTATTTGCGTTTCGCCGTTCGTGAGCGTATAAAGTATCCTCCAGAAATTCGGAAGCTAGACACGAAACAGATTCGTCACGCCGTACTTGATTTTATATTCTGCTGGTATCAGGTTTTCCGCAATTGGGTTTCCGTAATGGAAGTTGGCCTTGATAAGCTCGGTTTTCTTGTTCACAGCGTTTAGTATTGATCTTTCAATTTTTGAAAATTTTGCCTGCTCATTAAGGTATTTGTAAACCTGCTCGGCTTCCGGCGAGAATTTGATCCTTACTTTTTTCATATTTCCAGTCCGCCGGGAAGCGCCCTTCTCAAATTGAGATTTGTATTATGTACCCATGTTATTCCTTTGATACTGACAGCTATTTTGTTGCTCTCTTCCAGATATTCGAGAATGGTTTTCAGCGTGTTGTGGTTTACCTGTTTCGGCAGCCTTCTTTTTAGTTCCGCAATAGTTATCACGCTTTCACCAGCCTTTTTCAGAGTCTCTTCTACCATAATGACTGTATTCAAGTTCGGCGCATGTTCAAGTTGGTTGGACATATGAATCACCTATAGTTATTAATTAATAACTATAGGTGATTCATATGTCCAACCAACTTGAACATGCGCCGA
>JACQNZ010000008.1 GCA_016202815.1 Candidatus Aenigmatarchaeota archaeon | reverse complement strand
CCGGGCGGAGCTTACTGCAGTGATGGCGACATAAAAGTTTACGCGTTGAACAACGGCGACTCTGCGATAACTGCAAACGATGTCATTGTTGCGCAGGTTGACGGCGTTGACGTGTTGAACACGCCGTTCTTCGGGGATATGAAAACCGGGTTAACCGCTTATTGGAAGTTCGACGATAACGGCGGATCGACCGCGAAGGATTCGTCAACAAGGGGCAATGACGGCACGCTTGTGAATAACCCGCAGTGGGTGGCCGGCAAATCCAGAAGCGCATTGAAGTTTACGGCAGCGAACCAGTATGTGGTAAAAGATTGGGCAGACTTTACGGTTTCAAACCTGGCCATAGAATTTTGGATGAGGCCGGATGTCGTATCCACGGGATGGCGGGATCTGATTGGTATCAAAACCAGCGACCCGACACGGTTCCACATGGACACCTCAGACAACTCCATAATTTGGTATCAGGTGTACGGCGGAGGCAGCCTGGACTCAAACGTTGTCCCTATACAGGGCAAATGGTACCATGTTACCGGGACGCATGACGGAACTACTGCAAAAATTTACATCAACGGCGAACTCAAGAACAGCGGCAACCTGGGAACGTCCGCCCTGTCCGAGATGCTTAAAGCAGGAAGCGACGCCGAAGTGTACAACGGCGTGCTGGACGAAATAAAAGTGTACACAAAATCCGTGGGTGACGTCAACATACAACCAAGCGCTTCCGGAATTGTGATAAATTACCCGGGAATTGAAGGACGGCATACTGTGCGGGTTGGAACGCCGTCGTCGGTTGCCGAGACCACGGTAAACTGCTTATAATTATGGAAATCCGGATAGGCTGCCAAGAGCATTTAAATCGGGATTTGTTGTAGTCTGATATGGTAGGTTACCTGGGCGGCCATCTCTATTCCGTCGAAGACGTGACCAGGATGTCCAGAGAGGTTGCGACAAAGGTCAATGATACATTTCGCCCAGATCTCGTTGTGGGAATATTAAATGACGGTGCGTTACCAGCCCTGGAAATGGCGGATGCGCTCGGTATGCCTGTAGATTTCATTGAGATAAAACGAAGTTTCGGTTACAGTCCTCCTATTTTGGTGGGCCGGATGTCATCCAAAGTCCGTGGAAATCGGAGCGTTCTTTTAGTAGACGATGTCTTTGACAGCGGGCGCACGGCAAATGTCGGGCGGTCATACATTGAAGAACAAGGTTGCGGCCGGGTAATGACAGCTGTGCTGAATTTCATGGAAACGGGCGAAAAAACATTCCACAGGAAGGCTCCGGACTTCTGGGCTATCAGGGACGATTATAGTTGTTTTCCATGGAGAACTATCTCGCCGCACAGGGCAGATTATGACGCCTACCTTTTGCGAAAAGGCTTTGTCCAGGGAGTCCGACAATAAAGAATTTAAACATAACTGCCGAAAAAAAAGTAGGTTATAATTATGGTGTTTTGTGAAATGTGCAGCGCTGAAATCGAGCCGGGCGAAGACGCAGTCAGCAAGGGCCGCATAGTCTGCCGCGCGTGCGCTGGCGTTGTAGAAGACGCTCCAGAGCCTGCCGAAGAAGTGGAAGAGACGGAAGATTAACCACTCTTCAATGATTAATTTTTCCTTATAAAGACAATTTTTATGCTTTGCGTAAGGTATTTATAATCGTTTTTTGAATATCATTTAGCGATCCAAAAATGGCTAATTTTGACATCAAGATCGAGAATGTAGTCGCTTCTGCGACGTTAAACGCGAAGATACCGCTTGACAAGATCGTGGGTTTTTTGGAGGGGACGGAATACGAGCCCGAGCAGTTCCCTGGTTTAGTCTACCGTTTAAAAGACCCGAAGGCCGCGGCCCTGATTTTCAGCTCCGGAAAGATCGTATGCACAGGGGCGCGTTCGCCGGAACTTGCCCAAAAAGCCATAGCAAAGGTTGTCGAAATGATACGTTCCGCCTCTATCAAGGTTCCGCCGGGTTACACGACGCAGGTCGAAAATATAGTCGCGTCGGCTAAGATACACGACGAGTTGAACCTTGACGACATCGCGTTCTCGCTGGAAAACGCAGAATACGAACCGGAGCAGTTTCCTGGACTGGTCTACAGGATGAGCGACCCGCGCGTCGCTTTCCTTCTGTTCGGGTCGGGCAAGATAGTCTGCACAGGCGGCCGCACAATAAGCGATGTCAACAAGGCTGTCAAGAAACTGCACGAGAAGTTAAAATCGATCAAGGCAATAAAGTAAATCCCAATTCCATCAGATCTTAATTTTTATCGGAAAGCCGGTTCCGAACGTCTAATAAGCTCTTTTTGTCATCTTTCCATTGGATCAATCGAAACAAAGGAGGGTTACCCACCATCACGGTATATATACAGCAGCCGTAGTTGTGATATAGTTTTTAAAAGATGTTTGGCAAATCACCCTGATTCGAAAATAACCGGGGTGATACGCAATCAGGGTGATCTGATGGAAAAGGAAGAAATTGTCAAGAAATTCGTCAACTTTCTCAGGGAGAAATACTACCAGGGCCTGCTAGAGGCTGTGCGCGACGGCAAGCCTTTTCTGGAAATGGACTTCAAAGTCCTTGACGAGTTTGACACGCCGTTGTCTGAAAAATTATTGTACCAGCCGGAAGACACGCTGAAAATTTTTGAAAATGCCGTGAAAGAAATCGATCTCCCGGACACGGTCGAAATCAAGTTCCGCTTCCGCAATTTACCGGAGTTCGCTTGCATATCAATACGCCATCTGCGGTCGCAACACATCGGGCAGTTCGTTTCAGTTGAAGGCACGGTGCGACGGTCTTCCGAAATTCTCCCCGAGATTGCGACTACTATCTGGACGTGCCCGCAATGCAGCACAAGGATTTTCCTCGAGCAGAACGAAAGGACGATGAAGAAGCCTGTCAGCTGCGACTGCGGGTACAAGGGACGCTTCGAGCTGTTTGACAAGAAACTTGTGGACACGCGCTGGATACAGATCGAAGAACCGTTTGAAATGACAGAGGGCGAGAAGCCCTCGCAGTTAAACGTCTATTTGCGCGATGATTTGACGTCGCCTGCGATGAGGCCGAAAACGGACGCCGGAAACAGGCTGAGAATAACCGGCGTGCTGAAAGAAGTTACGAAAGTCACACAAAAAGGAAAACGGTCTGTACAGTTAGACATACTGCTGGCAGCGAATCATGTTGAAACAACGGAAATCGAAGCGTCGGATTTGAAAATAACGCCCGAAGACGAACAAAAAATAATCGAGCTTTCGAAGGACCCGAACATCTATGAAAAGATCGTCGATTCCGTTGCAACGTCGACGTACGGCCTGCGCGAAATCAAGGAAGCGATCGCGTACCAGCTATTCAGCGGCGTCCCGCACACAATGAAAGACAGCACAAGGGTGCGCGGCGACATACACATACTCCTTATCGGAGAGCCGAGCACAGGCAAAAGCCAGCTGCTGAAGCTTGTTTCAAGGATCGCGAACCGCGGAAAATATGTTTCGGGCAAGGGGGCGAGCGCGGTTGGCCTAACGGCAAGCGTGATGAAGGACGAACAATTTTCAGGCGGCTGGGTTTTGGAAGCGGGCGCGATCGTCCTCTCAAACAAAGGGTTGTGCAGCATAGACGAGTTTGAAAAGATGCACGAGAACGACCAGGTTGCGCTCCACGAAGCGATGGAGCAACAATCTGTATCTGTGGCGAAAGCATCGATCATTGCGACGCTGCCCGCACAAACCGCGATACTGGCCGCGGCCAACCCGAAGTTCGGAAGGTTTGATTTCATGAAAGGCATTGCGGACCAGGTAACGGTTCCGGAAACGCTTTTATCTCGTTTCGACCTGAAATTCGCGCTGTTCGACGTTCCGGACAAGGAGAAGGACGCCAAGATGGCAGAACATATAATGAGGAGCAGGGTGGAAGACAATTACGCCCCGGCAGAACCGATATTAGACCCGATGTTTTTGCGCAAATACATAGCGTATGCAAGAAAGAACTGCTTCCCAAAGATGACCCTGGACGTGGGCGAGATAATCAAGAAATTCTACATCGACACGCGGTCCAAATACGTGCAGCGCGGGCCGATATCGATAACGCCGAGGCAATACGAAGCGCTGATAAGGCTGACCGAAGCTTCGGCGAAGATACGGCTGTCTCCTGTTGTCACAGAGGATGATGCGCACCGCGCAATCAAACTTTTACAAACATCACTGCAGCAGCTTGGCCTGGACAAGGACACGGGCCTTATCGACATAGACAAAATAGAAAGCGGCACTTCGTCCAGCCAACGTAACAAGATACTGATGATCTTAGACATCGTAGACGCCTTAACGAAGGAGGTAGGCAAGATCATACCCGTTGAAGATGTCCTGGCCGCGGCTGGAAATGAAGGTATAAATGAAACAGACGCCATGGAAGTTATTGAACGCCTCAAGCGCGAAGGACAGCTGATGGAGCCGAAATACAAACATCTACAAAAAGTATAAGCCTCTTCTTTTAAACTTCTTAGAAAGAAGTTTAATCAAGAAGACAACGCTTTTAAACTTCTTAGAAAGAAGTTTAATCAAGAAGACAACGACTTGCATCGTGCACAGGAAATGTCGATTTCCTATGTCCTTAAGGGAGAAGAAAATAAATGACAGCGATGACGGAAACGAAAAAAAGGATGACTGCGAAAAAGGCCAGGATAACTGACGTAGTCAACGGAAGGTACAAGCCCGCGGAAGGGATGACACCGGGATACATATTAACCCCGTTCGGGATGAAAGTATCGCGCGCGCGGATCATGGCAACGGTCGTCAGCAAGTTCGTTTCAGAGGACAAAAATTTCGCGTCTGTAACGCTTGACGACGGCACGGAGACAATGCGGGCCAAGTCGTTCGGCTCGACGAAATTCTTCGACAACGTCAATTTGGGCGATTCCGCGGATGTAATAGGCAAAGTGCGCATGTACAACGATGAAATTTACATCGCCCCTGAGATTGTGATAAAAATAACAGACCCCAATTTTGAGTCCCTGAGGCGGCTGGAATTAATCAAGCAGTACATGGGATGGAAGCGCAAAAATGAAATAATTTCGGCTGCCATTAAAAACAATGAGCCGGGAAAAGTGATGGACGTTGTCAAAGGCGAGATGAACCAGGAGGACGCGGAATCGCTGCTCGAACATCTTTCCGCCCCGGCAGCGGCTGAAGAGAAAAAAGACCTGAAAGAGGAAGCAAAAAAGGCCGTATTAAATATCATAACCGAACTGGACAAAGGCGACGGCGTCACATACGCGGAGCTGTTGTCAAAGGCGGGCGCTGACGAAAAAACTTTTGACAAGGCTGTCAGCGATTTGCTCGAGGAAGGGACATGCTACGAGCCGAGGCCCGGGCAATTGAAGAAGTGCTGAGATTCTGAACTGTTTTGCTTTTCCTACACGGTTGCGCAACTACCCCGGACGCGCTTTTTACAGGGGCTGTACAGAGCAAACTAACCCGATTCTATTTAACTTCCACCCAAGAAATATTCTATTGATTCCATGGACAAACCCACCATCAAGAAGGTTGCCGAAGTGGCGAGGCTAAACCTGACCGACGAAGAAATATCCGATTTCTCAAAGGACTTCGACGGCATACTTGAGCAGTTTTCGAAGCTGCACAAGGAAAAATTCGGCGAAGGCGACGCCGAAGAAAAGGCCGCTATTTTGCGAAAAGACGGGACGCAACTGGATAACGCTGTCGCGGAAAAAATCATGGACAATGCGCCAAATAAAGAAAATAACCTGTACAAAGTGCCGAAGGGGTCCAAATGAAGCTGAACGAAAAGGTTAGCCGCTATTTGGAAAAAATCCCGAAAAGCAAATTAAACGCGTTCATATCAATAAACAAAAACGCCGAGAAAGACGCGGAAAAAATACAGCGCAAAATTGACACTAACGCGGCCGGCAGGCTGGCCGGTTACGTGCTCGCGATAAAGGACAACATAGCCGTTTCCGGCATGCGGTTAACGTGCGCGTCGAAGATGCTTGAAAACTACGTTTCCCCGTACGACGCGACCGTTGTTAAACGCATAATCGCGGAAGACGGCCTGATAATAGGAAAAACGAACATGGACGAATTTGCGTGCGGCGCGTCCGGCGAAACGAGTTATTTCGGCGCGACACTAAATCCGTCGGACGAGAAGCGCGTGCCCGGCGGCTCGTCGTCCGGTTCGGCCGCGGTTGTCGCAGCAGGCTTGTGCGACGTTTCATTAGGCTCGGATACGGGCGGTTCGATTCGTTGCCCGTCTTCGTTCTGCGGCGTGTTAGGTTTTAAACCAACTTACGGGACCGTGTCCCGATACGGGTTGGTTGATATGGCGATGAGCCTGGACCAGATCGGCCCGATAACGAAAACCGTTTCCGATGCGGCGCTGGTACTGTCTGTGATCAATGGAAGCGACGGAATGGATAACACGGCTATAAAGACAAAAGAAGACTACACAAAATTTGCCAAACAGAAAATAACAGGAATAAAAATCGGCGTTGTCGGGGAGTTTTTCGACGGCTGCGACCACAACGTTGAAAAAAACGTGCGAGACGGGGTGGAAATTTTAAAAAGCGAAGGCGCAAAGATCGTCGACGTTTCTGTCCCGAAAACCCCGATAGCCGTTCCTGCCTATTACCTGAACATGTTTGCAGAGTTTTCTTCGGCAATGCAGAAATTCGACGGTTTGAAGTACGGCTTCCGCAAAGAAGGGAAAGATTTAAACGATACCGTCGCAGAAAGCCGCAGTTCGCTGGGCGAAGAGGTTAAGCGCAGGATCCTGCTGGGAACTTACATAACCATGAAAGAATTCCGCGGAAAGTGGTATTCGACGGCGTTAAAGGCGCGCGAGTCGATCAGGCATGAAATGCGGGCTGCCCTCAAAAAATGCGACCTGTTGGCCGGGCCTACGATGCCTTTCACAGCGTTCAAGCTTGGAGATAAAATCAAAGATCCGGTTGAGATGTATTTGTCAGACATACTGACCGTTTCAGCCAATTTGTCAGGACTGCCAGCCGCTTCGGTACCGCTGGAAGTAAAAGGGATGCCGGTCGGGATGCAGCTGCACGCCGACACAGGCAGCGACGGAAAAATCCTTTTCGCTGCCGCTGCTTACGAGAGGGCGTCAAAATGAAAGGCGTCAAAATTGGCCTGGAAATACACGAGCAGCTTGATACGAAATCGAAATTGTTTTGTGCATGCCCGACAGACTATCGCGAGGCGGAACCGAACAAATCGATATGCCCCGTGTGCACAGGACAGCCGGGCTCGAAGCCTTTTGGGGTAAATGAAAAAGCCGTCAACGCTGTGATAAAGATTGCAATGGCCTTGAACTGCAAAATAGTCACCAATAGACCCGTGCAAATACGCAGGAAGCATTACATCTATCCGGATTTGCCGAGCGGTTACCAGCGCACATCGGAACCGATAGGCACCGAAGGCGAATTAAACAATGTCCAGATACATGAAGTCCACCTGGAAGAGGATCCCGGAAGATTTTTCCTTCGCGAAGGATTCGTTGACTTAAACCGTTCCGGAACACCGCTGATCGAGATAACGACAGAGCCTGTGTTCGACTCGCCGCAGCATGCGAGAGAATGGCTGGAAAAGTTAGCTTCGGTGTTAGCCTACCTGGACGTTACTAAAAAAGAGGAAGGGACGATGAGAATAGACGCGAATATTTCATTAAACAACGGGAGCAAAGTCGAGATTAAAAACATCAATTCGTTCCGCAATGTAGAGAAGGCGTTAGCGTTTGAAATAACAAGGCAGGAGGATTTGCTAAGGCGCGGTTTAATTGTTGATCGTGAGACGCGACATTTTGACGAAAAGATGATTTTGACGTCGCCGTCGCGAAAAAAGGAAACGGAAGAAGATTACCGTCACATGCCGGATCCGGACATACCCCCATTGCTGATAAAAAAAGAGCTGGCCGAAAAGACCAAAGAAACATTGCCGGAATTGCCTCAATCAAAGGCGAAAAGATTCGTCAAGCAGTATCAATTGTCCGGGCAAAACGCGGAAAATATGGTTTCGGACCCTTACACGGCCGATGTTTTTGAGAACGTGGCAAAAACCGTTGACCCTGTCATTGCGTCGAACTGGTTTGTAGGACAATTAAAAAAGACCCTGAATTACAACAGCATGACGCTGCGCGATTCCAAGATCACCGAGAAGCAGCTCGCTTCGCTGCTGAAACTTGTTGAAAGGCAGAAAATAACGGAGCGCGCGGCAGAATTGACGCTGCGCGAGATGGTTTTGCGCCCTGAAGAACCGGCAAAAATAATCGAAAACCTGGGGCTTTTGGAATTCGGCGACTTGAACACAATAGTAAAGGAAATACTGGACAAAAACGAAAAGGCTGTCAACGACTACAAGACAGGCAGGAAAGAAGCTTTCGAGTATCTTGTAGGGCAGGTCATGAAAATAACGAAAGGGTCGGCGGATCCGGAAACAATACGAAAAGCCCTTAAAAGGGGCGCCGAACTTAAATAGCTGCTTTGTTCTCTTGAGTTCATGACAACGCAAAACAGGCCTAATGTTTACAGGTTAACACACCAGTGGGGCTCTACCACGATGCCGTTGATCGACCCGGACACGGGCTTAGTCACGACGTTGCTCGTCGAAAGGGACGGCGAAAGAAGGAACGCATACATCACGGAACTTCAACCAAACAGGGATACGATATTCCTTGAAGGAGCCGGTGTAGCAAAGGAGCAGGTCAGTTCCGCCTACATACTATCCCTGTTAAAAAGCGAGAATCCCGGTTACCAGCAACACAGAAGCGCGTTCTTCGTTGAGCAGGGTTTTCTCGATGACAAAACTACATACGAAACAACGCGCTTAAGAGCCGACCTTTACACCGCAGTTGCCGCACAAAGACCGGATTTGTTTAAACCTGAAGAACTGGCCAACCTGCCCGGATATGTATTCAAGAAGCACATGGCAAACAGGCCGGTGGAAATATCGCCCGAAGATGCGGGCAAATGGAGACTTGATTTTTCACAAGATACGGTCAAAGGTGTGGCTTCTTACATACGCGAAAAATCCGCCGAGGCGGGCGCGTGGAGATATACAGGACTTAAACCGGTCTACAAATGGCTAAGCGGAGAAACTATACATCCGACTCACAACTCGCGCAAGTCAGAACAAATAAAAGATGTTTCGACAGCGGATCTGGCAGAAGACGTTGTTGCGATGGCCAGAGCGTTAGGCGCGGACGATCTGGCTGTTCGGGCATCGGACATAGCTGACACGGAACGAAAAACGATGGGCGACGATTACGCAAGGAGGGGAAGCCCTTATTTCGAAATAGTCGATGCGCACAGGAGCGCCGTGCGTGACATGCGCGGAATAATGAGAGAGGTTGGCGATGATAAACCTGCCGCAAAGAAGGCAAAAACAAAAAAGGGAAGAGTGCACGATGAAATGCCGGAATGGAAGGCCCGTTTGTTGGAAAAGTTAGAACCGCTTTTAGAAAACAAAGTCGTCGGGTCGCGTTTTTACGGCTTTGATCTCGTGGAAATGGCGGAACGCGGCGAAGAAACTGGAAAGCCTGTGCATGGGTTGCCTATAAGGGTTTTAACCACAACCAACGAAGAACGTGCGAAGAGAACTTACGCCTCGGCGGGCATAATGCAAGCTCCTTCCAGAAGGTCCGCCAGTCTGAGAACCAGTTTGCTCAGGTCATACGAACTGTTAGGCGAAATTTACAAAGCTGCTGTTCCGTTGTACATATCAGGCATCCAGGAAGATCTGGGCGGGCGAATCCGGATGCTGCCAAGGAATGTAAATACCTCTTTCAAGCACACGAGAACAAATGACAATTCGTCCATGGCGTGCATACAAACCGATGACATGAGATACCTTTCCCCGGCATTCGGATACTCCCACTCGAAACTAATCGACACTTGGGTTCAATGGATGCGGCTGGTCGGAAATGCCAAAGCCGACCGCAATTTCAGGCGCAATTTTGTGCGGGCACTGAATTCAGACTTACCAGACAACCACCCGGCAGCGGGCATGCTGAAAGAAGCTTATTTCGGTTCCGCCCTGTTAAAAAAACTTTTTGGCACAGAAAGGACATTTGCCAGGGAGATTACAACTGGAATGAGGCGCGTAGATGCGTCTGAGATGGAAGCTGTAACAGGATTTTCACCGGCACAGTTCACAGAAATGCACCGCTCCGCGGGCGAGAAGTATAAAACGTTATCCATGATATTCTCCGACCTTGGGCGTGCGTGTGCAGAGCCCATAGAAGAGTTGAAGGTTATCGACAAACAAATTCCAAACGATGTCACGCTGTTCAGGCTGTTTACCAGATCGATGTCCGCCAACCTGGATATATTGAATATCCATGAGAGAGAAAGAGCGATGTTCAGACAGGTCGTATCAATGTACGGAATCGATCCTTCGGAGGTCATGAGCGCATACGAAGATGTGATACTAAAAACAGCGCAGGCTACGCATAACAGGATCCGTGAACTAAAAGAAAAACACCAAATTAAAAGCAGGTTTGTATCCGCAATGGTTGACCTGTCCGGGCGAATTATCGACACGGTTGATCTGTGATCGTCCCGGAAAAATTAAAAAACTCAGTGAATTAATCCGGCGCATTCCTTTTTCATGAAATTTTTCACAACTTCAATTTTATGAGCCGCTTTCGACAAAAACAATTCCATGTCCTTTTCATAAAACATTCCATCAGGAAACATATCCGAAAAAGATAAACCGTAAACTATCCTGCCTATCTTGGCAAAAACAATTGCAGAAAGGCACATTGTGCAAGGCTCGCATGTGCAGTAAATTGTACAGCCTTCCAAATATTTGTTGCCTAGCTTCTGACCAGCCAACCTTATGGCATTTATTTCGGCGTGTGCGGAAGCGTCGTTAGAAGACCTTTGGGTATTATGAGCGGTTGAAATGACAATGCCGTCCCTGGTTATTACCGCCCCGCACCTTCCCCTTTCCGAAGATTTTTTCGCCTCTGCTATGGCGATTTTCATGAATTTTTCGTCCATATAAAAACCATAAAGGGTTAAGTTAATAACTAAGTTAGTGGTAGACTGAAACAGGTGCATCGTAAACTGAACCATACCGGTAGAATATACGGCATGGTTCCAACTAAAACGGGCCCGTGGCGTAACCAGGATCAGCGCGGAAGGCTTCGGACCTTCATGTGCGGGTTCAAATCCCGCCGGGCCCTAAATCCGTCTCTTCACAACCCTTTCCTTTTTATTTGTAAAAAATTAATCATAATGTTATAGTGCCGTTTTTAGCGAACACCGAAGGCTGCAAAGCCCATTAACACGTAAAGGCGGCACGGAAGGCTCTTTAGTGTTGCGGATGCGCGGCATTTTTGGGTATTATTAGGCGATTAAATGGCAAATCTGGAAATATTCGACCTTGCGCTCCTGCTGTTCGGGGCAAAGATGGGCGGAATACTCTTCTACAAGCTGCGCCAGCCGAGCCTCGCGGGCGAGCTTCTGGCCGGCGTCATACTGGGCTCGTCAATGTTAAACCTTGTCAAGCCGTCGCCGATTGTGGAGTCCGTAGGCCAGTTGGGCCTTATGTTCTTAGTCCTTCTCACTACCCTGTCCATAGAATGGCAGAAAATAGAACATAAGGTTGAGCTTTATTCTGCGATAGAGCTCGTCATGGCCGCTGCCGTTATTGCGGTAACATACGTTGCAGGTTCGTTTTTGGGCTGGAACATTTACGTCATAGCCGTCGTTGCGCTTGCGCTGATGCAATCGAGCCTCGTAATCGCGTCCCGCACGCTGGCGAACTTGGGCGAGTTAAACAGCAAGGAAGGCGAAACGATCATAGGCTTCCAGGTCGTCAACGACGTTGTGGCGATACTTAGCATAGCCGCTGTCGCGAATTTCCTCAGCAACTCCTTTATCGGCGTGGAGGCAATGGCCAAGCTGATTTTCATCATAGTCGGCTTTTTCGTGGTGATGAGCCGGACCGGTGTAAGATTCATAACGCTGATGATCAATGCCGTGCAGAAGTACGGGCTTGAGGATGCGCTGCTGGGGCTTACGCTTGTGCTGGCGTTCACTATGGCCAGCTTTACCGAAAAGCTCGGCATCGAAAGCTTTTTGGGCGTGTTTCTTGCAGGCCTTTTGCTTAGCAAGACGTCGCAGGCAGGAACCATTTCCAAAAAAGTGAAGGATGTGGGCGAATCGTTCTTCATACCCATATTCTTCGCGTCCATCGGCCTGAGCGTGAATGTGCCGGCTACGGCCAGCCATCTGTCGTTCGTAATCCCGCTGGTTGCCTTCGCAATAGTGCTAAAGATGCTGTCTTACGTTATCCCATTAATGGTTGTCGGGCATTCCACCGGCGAGGCTTACAGGATAGGCGCAGGCATGGTTTCGATATCCGAGATGTCGCTGATAATCCTGAGCATAGGGCTCGCGTCCGGCGCCATAGACCTGTCGCTTTATTCCACCATGGTATTGGTGTTCCTGTTCGTGAACATAATCTCGCCTTTTGTGACTTCGCTGGCGTTTCGAAACAATTACCGACACTCTTACGGGAGAAGGCCATTCAAATTAACGGCCACGAAAAATTTCTGAAAGTGATCCGGTTTGAATATTACAGTATCTCCGCAAGTTAGATTGGATAAAAAACATTTAGATGAAATCATGTCCATCGCAGAAGATGCAGAGTTGGCGTTTCCGAAGGATGAAAACCGGTTTACCGACGCACTGAAAAGCGCCGATGTGCTCCTCACATTCCCCGCAGACTTTCCTGCGAATTTCTCGGACAAAGCAGCACCAAAGCTCGGGTGGATCCACACCATGTCAGCAGGTGTTGACAGGTTTATGGTTCCCGGCCTGGTAAATTCCGGCATAATCCTGACCAACTCGTCAGGCATACACGCGATACCGATAGCAGAACACGTGCTCGGCATGATCCTTTCATTTGAAAGGAACTTACACTTGTCGCGTGATTACCAGAGTAAAAAGGAATGGCACAGGTTTGAATTCGGACAAATGTCGGAGTTGCGCGGCAAAACTGCCGCAGTTTATGGTTTGGGTGAAATAGGGCTACGCATATCGAAGATTTTGAAGGCGTTTGAGGTAAAGGTTATTGGAATCAAAAGGGAAAAAACCGAGAAGCCGGAGCTTATCGACAAACTTTATTCCATAAATGATGCCGATTCGGCGCTGCCTATCGCCGATTATGTGATCATCTGCCTTCCGTATACAAAAGAAACACGCCACATGTTTGACGCAAACAGGCTGTCGAAAATGAAAAGAGGGGCTGTGATAATAAACATAGGCCGCGGAGGCATCGTGGACGAAGACGCCCTGATAGGACAGCTGACATCCGGCAGTTTAAAGGGTGCGGGGCTGGACGTCTTTGAACAGGAGCCTTTGCCCGTGTCAAGCCCCTTCTATTCAATGCCAAACGTTATTGTGACACCCCACGTTTCCGGGGCAACGCCGCATTACATAGACAGGGCCACCAAAATATTCTGTGAAAACCTCCGGCATTACCTGAACAAAGAGCCTATGACCAACGTGGTGGACAAAAGACGCGGATACTGAACGGCCGGGCTGGCGCAAAAAACTATCATGCAAGAAGCTTTATCACGACCGGGCCGAAAAAGTTGAAAAGGAAAACAGCCAGGATGAACATTGTGGCTGCGTTGGCAATTTTCAGCGCGTGTTTTTTTGAAACGTATTCCATTAATGTTTCGAAGAACAAACCGCCGTCAAACGGCTTCCACGGAAGAAGGTTGACGAGCGCAATCACAAGAGCGAAGTAAATTATCAGCGATGTATAACTGAACACGGCCAAAGCCGAATCAACACCCAGATAATTTGTCTTTGTTATCACAGGGCCTGTTGTGGTTATTCCCATAAACGGCCGCGACGCGTTTTGCGGATGTTGCGACAGCGTTAAACGAAAAACATCTTCGTCAGCGCTTACCGTTATGCTGTCGCCGGGTTTTAGATTGTTTGCCGCCATTATATCGCCTACCGGATTCCTGGAATTCTTATCCAGCTTCAGGCCGTTCATCCCTGTTATTGTCATATTCGGCGCCAGGCCGGATGCGGCCGCCGGCGAATTTCCGTCCACGCCGTAAATTTTCACGCCGACCTCAGCAACAACAGCGGGCTGAAACACCTGCGTCAGCAAAGCGAACAAGAGAACTGCGGTGAGTATGTTGGCAAATGCGCCTGACGCAAATACTTTAAGCCTGTCTATCCGGCGCGCCCTTTTTAATTTGTTTTCGTCAGGCTCCACAAAGGCGCCTGGAAATATCAGGAGCATCATTAATCCGACCGATTTCAGCGGCACTTTGACCGTCCTTGACAGTATTCCATGAAACACTTCGTGCGGGACCAGGAGGACCGTGACCATCACCAGCCAAAACCACAACGGAAGGAAAAACACAAACCCGCCCAAACCCGTTTGCTGCTGAGAAGACAATGACGGCAGTATCAGTGACATTGCAGGCCCCTTCTGCTCGCCGGAGATTATCGTCCCCGATATGTACAGCATCATGACAACGCCCGCGACCATGAACATTGCCGCAGTCGGTATCGACAACAAGCCGATGAAATTCCAGAAACGGGGCGCTGACTTTGCGACCGAGTCTATGATTTTGATTCCCCTTTTCGTCCTTCTCATTACCATGAAGGGCTTGAATTCGACATTTTTCCTGTCAACGTATACGATAATCGCGACAACCACAAAGAAAGCGACCGCGGAAAGCGTGAGTATGTCAGCCATAACTATTACTGTGGGACAATTTAATTTAAATAGCGCAGACACTTTCATTACATTGGACCGGTGCTTCATTGATCAAAGAAAAATCCATGTTCTGGGCAGACCAGTTCGCGGCGCAGGTTGTAAACCGCGAAGAGACGCTACGGCGCGGCATCAATGTGTTCCGCGTGGAATCCGGGCTGGGCGCGAGCGGAATACCGCACATAGGAAGCTTCGGCGATGTGCTGCGGCAGTACGCTGTTAAGCTGGCCCTGGAAGACCTTGGGATCAAATCCGAATTAATCGCTTATTCGGACGACCGTGACGGTTTACGAAAGGTCCCGTCGGGATTTGACAGCTCGCTGGAAAAATACATAGGCTCGCCTGTGACTGAGATACCGGACCCGTTCCGCTGCCACGGGTCGTACGGCGAGCACATGAGCTCGATATTGATCGATGCGATGGAACGAACGGGCGTCGAATACACGTTCAAATCAGCCACAGAAGTTTACCGGAGCGGCGTTTTGGACGACGCTATAGAAAAGCTGCTTCTAAACTACAAAAAAATCGGCATCATAATCAAGGAAATGGTCGGGCAGGAAAAATTCCTGGACGTTTATCCCTATTATCCCGTGTGCGAAAAATGCGGAAGGATCTACACAACACGCGTCACTGACGTTTTTTCCAAAGAACGAAAAGTCGCTTACGCCTGCGACCAGGAGTTCAAGGGAAAGAACCAGGCCACTGGCAACGCCGTCATAGTCCAGGGGTGCGGGCACAAAGGCGAGGCGTCGTTTGCGAAAGCCGACGGCAAGCTTGCGTGGAAAGTCGAGTTCGCTGCGCGCTGGGCTTCGCTGAAAATTTCATTCGAGGCCGCGGGCAAGGACATACGCGATTCCGTAAACATAAATGACAGGGTGTGCAGGGAGATACTGGATTTTGACCCGCCGCTGCACCTTTTCTACGAGCTGTTTTTGGAAACGGGCGGGAAAAAAATATCCAAGTCCGTCGGAAACGTGTTTACTGCGCAGGACTGGTTGAGGTACGGGTCGAAAAAATCGATTTCGCTGCTGATGTTCAAACGCGCCACAGGAACGCGCGAATTATCTCCGCAGGACATACCAAAATACATGAACGAAGTCGACGATTTGGACAGGATATTCTTTGACGAAAAGAAACTAACCAACGAAAAAGAAACAACCCAGCTAAAAAGGCTTTACCAATTCGTAAATTTTATGAACACGCCTACGAAGCCGTCATTCAGGATAAATTACGACACCCTGGTCAACCTTACAAAAGTTCTCCCGATCAAAAACGAGGAGCGGTTGAAGGTTGTTTCCGATATCCTGGAGCAAACAGGCCACGCAAAGGAAGGGTATGAAAACGAATTAAAGGAGCGGCTCGAATACGCGGCAAACTGGCTCGCTGTAATGAAAGACGAGATAAAAGCCGTTCCCATAGAGGCGGGCGAAGATGAGAAGGCCGGCATGCTGGAATTCGCGCGCTCACTGAAGGCCGGCATGCCTGCAGATGAGATACAGGCGCTGGCTTTCGATATTGTAAAAAGAAACGGCCTTGACGCAGCCAGATTTTTCAAAATGCTCTATGTTTCGATACTTGGCATAGAGCGCGGGCCGAAAATAGGGAATTTGGCGAGCATACTCGGCATTGAAAGGGTCGCAGAAGCGATAACGAGATACGCGTCCAATTTTTAGTAAAATAACAGGTCGGCCGTGGCTGCGGTAATGACAGCCGGGAATGAGATCACAACGGCCTGCTTTATCATCAGGTCGAAAGTCGGCGCGGTGCTAAACACCGTGATCAGGCTCAGCGACACTATGAAGGATATGAGGTAAATTTCAATGGCGCGCAAAAACGAGGTGTGGAATATCCTGATAGAGACAAGTTTCCTACGCCTTGACATGTAAACCAAAGAAAATCCCATGAAGAATGACAATATGGCTATGGCGGCGATGTTTAGAGCTCCCAACCGTGCCGACAGGTCCCATATTTCCTGCGTTATCACGAAAAACACGGCGCCAAATATTGCGCCTACCACGTCCTGCATGGCCAACAAAGTTAATTGGCCGCCCATCCACCCCAGATGGTCCTTTCGTTTGAGCACGCCGTGCTTGATGTTTTCCAGCTCTTCAGTGCTTTTGATCATCTTGTCCGCGGCGTTTTCCAGACGCATCTCTATTTTGTCTATCTTTTTCACTTCAGCGTCAAGCTTTTTCGGATCCACGTCAACGTCCTTGCCGCCCATCCTGCGGCCGCCGAACCTCAGCAGCTTGGCTATTAGTGCGCGCGCCATAATATTACTCCGCGGCGTGGTTAATTATCCTTTCGGCGCCAGCATATACCGCTTTTCCCATTCGCGTATCGTTTCCTCGCTTATGCGGATCCTGTATCTCCTTTCCGGTTTTTCCATGAACTGGCGCAAATACGCAAACGTATACGCGACCCCGAATAGCATGCCTGCAAGGTGGCCAATATGGGCTACGCTATCGGGAACGAACACGCCCAAAAAATCCGCGGCGGCCCAGACGAAAAGCGCAACGACCATCGGCATCGGGACATAACCGACCCACACTGTTAAACTCGGACGCAGCAAGGCCAGCGAAGCCATTGCGCCGAAGATCGCGCCTGATGCCCCGACAATAGAATCATAAAACATCACACCAACCAAACCGCTTGCAATGCCTGACGCGAAATATACCTTAAGGAAGTTTTTAGAGCCTGCTACTTTTTCCAGTATCAAGCCGAACAATAAAAGTGCGAACATATTTGATACCAGGTGCTGCAAATTCGCGTGAAGGAACATGTACGTTATTAGCGTCCATGGCCGCTGCAAAACCGAAGAAGAGTCCAGGCCAAATAGACCTGTAAAAGGCGCGTATAGTTTTTGAACTGCAAACGCAGCCGTGCACAGAGCGAATATCTTCAGCGCGTGCATTTCGAATTTTGGCTGCATGGATAATATAACAAATTACAAGTATTTAGTTGGATCGCCTGTAATATCTAAGACGCCACGATAATAACCGTTCCCAGTATCATCAAAACCGCGCCAATCAATCTTAGACCCAAATCCCTTTCCTTGTGAAATATAGCGCCTCCGATGACAGCGACCAAGCTGGACAGCTGCAATACAGGAAACACATTGCTTACTTCTGTGAGCGAATACGCTGACAGCTGGGAATAGTAAGATATAACGATTAACACAGACACCGCAACCACCCAGCCGGCCTTTTTTGAAACCAGGCTTTTTATCCCAATCCTATTCCTCAATGCCAGCGGGGTCAGATACACAGAAGGTATAAAAAACATAAGGAACCCATAGAATGCCGGCGCGAAATAGGCCAGCGCCATCTTGTCTACAACGGCAACGAAGCCGTTCAAAACCGCGGTGAATAAGGTGAGCTTCACGCCTTTGTCAGACAGTTTCCCAAACAGCCTTCCGTTATGCCACGTCAAAACCACCAGGCCTGAAAAAATAATAAAAAACCCGGACAATTTTTCAATTGTTATTGATTCGGCAAGAATCAATGAAGAAAATAACAGCAAAAACAATACGTCTGTCCTTGCTAACGGATCCCTGAGCGATACCTGTGTATACCTGTAAGACTTCAATCCCAGCAATGATACAATTGCCCACAAAAGACCCGCAAACAGCGCCAGCAGCCAAGCATACGGCGATGCCGGCATATTAATTCCTCTGCTTAATAACGGAAGAAAAAATACCACACCCAACAAGTTTAAAATCCAGCTATATGCAACGTGGCCTTCTTTTTTCATTACGTGCCTGTGAACCAGCCTCGCAGACCCGCTGGACAAGGCCGCGACCAGTGCCAATAACTCCCAGTCCATAGAAATAATCTCACCAGTATGAACATAAGTGCGGGGGGTGAGATTTGAACTCACGAAGGCACTAAGCCACAGACCCCTCAAGCCTGCGCATGTAGTCGGCTGAAACAGTTGCATGCAAAACGGCAACTGTTTTTAGTCCTTAACCGAGCTTTGCTACCCCCGCGTTTCTGATTGAAACATATGCTTTGTGTATGCATATGTTTCGGTCTACCGCCAACTAAAACGCATGCCTGACAGCTGGAAGCATACCGCCGTTAACTGAAGCATATCGCGTTCCAACTGAAGCATGCCGTATACTGTATCGGCATGCTTCTAGTTAATACGATATGCTTCAAGCTTTCCGGTATGCTTCATTTTCCGATGCATGTGTTTCAATTCACTAACTGGGAACTGGTGCGTGCCACTGCCATCAGTTCAGCCTGCTAACTTTCCTATTTACACTTCAATTTATAAAGCCTTGGCCGGGCAAAAAATAAAAAAAGAAAAAGATCCGATAAATCAAAGATCAACCGGCCTCAATGTCGAGCGGCCATTGCCTTTTGCGCGTTCAGCTGCCTTCTTCACCTTCATTTCAACAACCTTGTCGAGCGCATCACAGAAATCACCAGAGCATCTCATGCCCTTTGCTGCATCTTTTACCTTGCTCCTAACGACCAACGCCATTCCAATATTCACCCCCGATTTTTGGACTTGTTATAAAACGCGTCTTTTCGGGCTCCAAAGCCTGAAATTTTCGCTATTCATTATATGATTCTGGGTTATAAATCTTTGCCGGCTGTGCGGTTCCGAATCAAGCCCCATTCGACGAAGCTTTTATTTCGCGGATAGTAACGCAGTTCATGCTTCCAGGAGGGCACAAAAACGAAACGCTAGCGATTGCGGCGTCTTTGATAGTGTTGGCGTCGGCTGTGTGGGACGCCGAAGTATCGTTCATAGTGGCGTTCGTGGTTTTGATATTGCTGTCGGCATACAATTCGAAGGCCAAATGAACCCCTGATCAAGATTTAAAGGTTGGCGCTCTAGCTGATTCATGATGCAAAACGGGTCCAACCTTAGCGCATACAACGCAAGGATCGGGGAGTCAAAAGGCTATAAGGGGCGCATGAGCTTCACACGAAGTTATCTGCAAAGCCAGCTTTTTTTGAGCGATGATGAAATAAGCGCGCTAAAATTGGAAGAACGGTTCAAACCGCTGCCGATGCGGCTGCTGGTTGAGCTTTCGGTCAGTTTGATATCATACGAATTCGGGAAAACGTATGGCGTGAATTACACCGAAGTAAACCCTACCCAGGTGATGAGGGACATAGAAGAACTTGAAAACGGAAACGTTAAGACGGCTGACATGAAACCCGTGCATAAGGAGTATATTTCATTGTGGGCCCGTGAATTGAAAAAACTTTTTGGTGAAGTTGAGGAAATGAAGCGCCAATTCCCGCCCCAGGCATACGAAACGCAGACCAAAAAGGGGCCGACGATGCAGGAGAGCATGGACGAACTGTTCAGGCAGTGAATTTCCAGGGCGTATTTTTCCTGTAAACTTTTTTCACGGCCGACGATGCAGGCCGGCTGTTTTCCCGCAAGGCGCGCTCACACCAGCCCCTTTATTTCCGCATATTCCGCAAAAAACTTTTCCGATTTTTTCCGGCTTTCCCTGGTCGTTTTTTCAAGCTCCGCCAGCCATTCCTTGGGCGCGTTCTTTTTGAAGTATGAAATTCTTAGAGGAAGTTCGCCTGCCATCAACCGGCTATCCACCGCAAGCCCGTAAAACATGGTGTGGTCGCCCAAATCAAGTTTTTCCATCACTTTGAAATCCGCATAGCCGACGCAATTTTTTATTATCGGGCTGCCGGTTTTTGCAGTGAAATGCCCGACATTTTCAAATTTGTTTACATTCTTTCCTGACCGCATTCCAAACGTTCTTACCAGTTCCATCTGTTTTATTGACAGCAGATTCAATGCGAAAACGCCGCTTTCCATTATCAAATCGTGCGTGAATTTGTCCTTGCCTATGAAAATCGCAACGCGCGGCCATTTTTCCAGGAACGTGAAGCCGATTACGTCGACGGCAATCTGGCCGTTTATTTTATCTCCGGATTTTGTAGAGACCAGATATACGTAAGGATCCGTGCTTTCGTAGCCGAAGAGTTTTTTGATCGCATCAACCATTTTAATGTGATAATCAAACGTCAATATTAAGTCGCCGCGAAACAAGATATTTATGTTTTCGGTAGCAATTCATACCAGATTGGAATGGGTTTTCCTTGGTTTGGAAGAGCGGAAAAAGAAAAAGTATATGAAACTTTACGGGAGGGGCTCGATGGACTTGGTGCTCCTCATATAAAGCCTGAATTGGGCTTTGCGCCGCTTGCTATAGGTTATGTTGACGGGGGCGCACGCTTTGTCAGACATGACGGTAGAATGGAAATAATATGCCACGTCACTGTCGGGGTAAGTGCGGATGTAAAAATTTCAGACCCGTACAGCGAAATCCGGCGCAAAGGTGACAACCTTAATTACAAAGCTAAGACAAAGTTCAGGCGTCCCAAAAAAATCCGTCTGGAAAAAACGGTCGGTTACCTGAACGGAGAAGCCACAGTTGAGGAAGTACAACCTCTGGTTGACGCACTTGTCAACAGATATTTTTTACAGGAGATGAAGGCAATTGCAACCAAAAATCCAGGGGCTTTCATTCCTAAATCCGAAGAACTTGCAGAATTGGACAGGGAAATAGCCGGCTATACAAAGTTTGAACCGATTTGATATGTAAGCAACGATTAAACCTTTTCACGGTTTGTCGCCGTATTTTATGTAAATACAATATCATAGTATTAACCGGCCGCGTGTTGGGAATGCAAAAAACCATACTTGAACTTCAAAACGTATTCAAGACGTACTGCCTTGGAAAGCTTGACGTGCCCGTGCCGAAAGGCGTGAATATAAAAATCCGCAAAGGAGAATTTGTGAGCATAACCGGCCCGTCCGGCTGCAAGGCTAAATCCAGTCGATGCGTTGCGCTGGTGAGCTTTTTAGAAAAAATTAAATGCTCCCAACGGGATTTGAACCCGTGTCTTCGGCCTGAGAAGCCAACGTCCTATCAGTTCTTTCGATTGACCGGGCTGGACGATGGGAGCTGATACAGCTGTTATGGATTTCTATACCCTTTAGAAGTATATCATTCTTTTTATAACCTTTGTATCTCTTGCTTCTACACACTTCAACGTCTTCCGGGAAGAATCCTCCCATTTCGTGGAATTTAACTATAGTATCCATGGATACAGTTTCAAGGCCGTGAATACCGCTCCAAGTGGCTCTATCCTTCTCTATTTTGAATTCCAAGCCTATCGACCTTGCTAACTCAAGCCATTCATTTACTAATTGTGGATGGGCGCAAGCCATACCTAGGCGGGGCTTCCTGCCGTATAGAAGTGTTATGTAACCATCACAACTCATGGCTATTCTGAAAAACAATTCCCTGACTTGTCTGGAACAGCCCATTATCGACTTTATCGTAGGTTTTGAAGATGCTAAAAAGTCTTCGGCGCTCTCATTCTTATCGGGCTTCTTCCTGAAAGAAGGCGACAATTGAAAAAGTGTTTTAACTATTTCAGTTTTAGCCCATCGTTGATAACACGTTGCATTTACCGTGTTACCATAAGAAGCGAAATACCATGTGGGTTTTTCTATTCCAAAACCTTTTTTGACTAGTAATGTGAACAGGTCATGTATACTTTTATCATATCCGTATATTCTGATCAGATAGTGTTTCCTTTTCTTGATGTACGATACTGAACCGTCTGTCATTAAAAGGCTTAGTAAAAGTTTTCTTGCTTGATTCGCAGTTGTGTTAAATATGTCCAAACGATTCACCAAGTAAAAATTATAAAATTAAATGACAATTATCGATTATATAATAACTGCCCTATGGTGTTCCGATAAGAACCGTATAAACCACTTTTTAAGTCAAAAGTGTCCAATATGTTTGCCGGGAGGATGGTCTAGCTTGGTCTAAGACATAGCCTTGGGGTGTTGAGCTAGACACATACTTATAGTATGTGTCAGTCACTCAAAACAAACTGGCTATAACCCGTGTTCAAATCACGGTCCTCCCACTGAAACAAAATTGGGCCAGCCGGGTGTTGGAACTCACCCTTTGAGCAATGGGTATAGTCTCTTTGATTTTCAATCGAATCCCAATAGCCACTTGAAAACAGGCACAACCCTTATTTTTCCGCCTTTCACCGGAATCTCTTCCTCCTGCTCCATCGTCAATATGACGCCTTTTCTTAGCTTGAATTTCTCCATTGCACCAACCAACCCGCCAATCTCCCTTTCACGGTTGCCCTTATCCAAAGAGTAGCATACCTGAATCGCTGCGTTAATTTTGGAACCGCTCTTCAATACAAAGTCACACTCGTTTTTATCCGAATAATAATACGATTCCATTTTTCGCCTCTTCAACTCTATAAAGACCAAATTTTCCAACAGACGACCCCTGTTAGCGGAGAAATTGAACCCGCCGAGCAGGCTGAATGCCGGATCCACAACATATATCTTTTTTGGAAAATTCAACTGCCTTCTCACGGAAAAATCGAACCTTTGCAGCTCGAAAAACAGGTAAGAGTTGCTTAGGTACGAGGCATACTCTTTGACTGTTATAGAATTAGATAATCCCAGAGTTTTCTTCAATGAGTTGTAGGTAAACTGCGAAGATATGTTTGTTGCGAATATATTAAACAGTTCCTTAATAACCTTCTGCATCTTTATCGAATACCTTGCGATAATGTCGCGGTAAAGAATGTTCTCATAAACGGTTCTTACGTATTCCTTGTCCTTATTTTTCAGATATTCCGGCAAACCGCCTTCAATCATATATTTCTCAAATGCTTTTAACAATATCACTTTTTTTCCGGTCAGATATGGCCAGTCTTTAGACGGAGAGATATTCCTAAACATTAGGTATTCAGAAAAGGAAAATGGGTATACTTCGAAGGATTTGTACCTCCCCGTGAGTCTTGTACCGAGCTCTTTGCTCAAAAGGGATGCGTTGGAGCCTGTTATGACGATCTTCTTTCCCTGATCCTGTAGTCTTCTCACGAACGTTTCGAACTTGTCAATATTCTGTATTTCGTCGAAGAAGTATATGTTCGAGTTTCCATAGATTTCGACAAGAACCTCGTTCAATAGCTCAAAATCTTGCGACCTAAATTCTATGAACCTTTCATCTTCGAAGTTGACATAACACCAGCCCTTCTTTTCTCTCATTATCTGTTTTAAGAGGGTAGATTTTCCACTCCTCCTCAGTCCGGTTAGAATTATTATCCTGTTATCGTTGAACCATTTTAGTATTTCGTCCAACACGTTCCTTTTCACGGTCTCTTCAACACGGTCATTTTCATGTTTCTGTTGGGTTACTATCTGCCTAAGGGTTTCCTTAACTATCATACTAACTGTTAGTTAGCACTAATATATAAACATACTAATTGTTGATTAGTATACCAAATACCATTCAAACGTTTTAAGAGGTTTCATAATTCGACCCATCCTGACAGAAGGATTCCCCCGAGGATATTGCCTTTCAATTCCCTGTTTATCTCCTTAAATGACTTGTAGAAATTTATCCTTATTTCTTTCATGAATGTCTTTTCGAAGCCGTTAAGATCAACAGTTTTGCCTTTCACTCCAACAACGGCTATATCGATATCCGATTTATGCGTATCCTCGCCCTTGGCGAAGCTGCCAAATACGATAACGGCGCAACCCGGGAATTTTCCCCTTAGAAATTCTGTTAAACCGGACTCGTACAGTTGCCCTATATTATCGGCCCTTTTCAAACCAATGACAAGAGGGTTTTCCCTGTTCAATTCGATTGACAGCCTCCTGGATTTCTTGTCCTTCGATACACTGATAAAATCCCTGCTTTCCAGTAGCGGAATCGCTTTAGCAATTGCCGGCTGGCTGACCCCAACCGACATAGCCAACTCCCGCGCGTTAAACGCTTTGCCTGCGTTCACGAAAAAGAAGTGCATTATTTCCTTCTGCAACGATGTTAACCTTAGTTTAGATGTATAAACCATAGTTAATATGTATTAACTTAGGTTTATATAACCATCTACGGCTGGCCTGAATATCCCGTATGGCCAACCGGCGGCAATCCGTGTTCAAATCACGGTCTCCCCACTGAAAAAATCATTTCCGCAGCCCTTTGCGCATAATAACCGCGCCGATTACGACGGCTGCAAAGATCCCAACTGTGTAGTAGCCTGATGCGTTCTCTGATTGCTGTATTTCCCTGTTTACAACCACTGCGCGTGTTGTTGTGGTTTCGGCTGGCGGTTCTTTTGCGATAGGTTTGCCGGGATCCTTCGACTCGGAGCAGCCTCCCTGGATATTCGGGTGCGCTGCTGTGAACTGCCTGCAATTGGTTGCTTTCATCTTATACAGCGAGGCTTTCCTCAGCTTCGTTAGATTAGCTAGCGACGCCAAGTCGCCTGTGATGCGGGAGTTTCCCGGATACTCGTCGGATATTCCCAGCTCTTCTAGATTCGTTAAGCCGCTGAGAGCGGAGATGTCGCCGGTGATGCCCGTACCGGAAATGTAAAGCGCTTTCAAATTCGTCATGCCGCTTAAACCCGAGAGGTCTCCGGAAATTTTCGTATTGGTCGCGGCAAAGGTTTCCGGATTGAGGTCCTTGAGGCATGAAATGTCTCCGAACACTTCCGGATCGAAGGCGAATTTCAAGCTCCTTAACTTTGTTGCGCCGCTTAATGAGCAGATGTTCCCGTAAACTTCCGGGTTTTCGTACAGGCTGAGCACTTCAAGGTTAGTCAGCGCGTTTAAATTCACGACGTCCCCTTTGACGCCCCACCCGGTCATGTCTATGTATTGCAGGCATGCCAAGCCCTTTAACTGGGAAAGGTCTTTGAGAAGGTCTTTGTCATCGAGCTGTATGAAGTCCTCGTTGGGGTACGCCATTTGATAATCCTTGTGGACAGAGGTCGTGAGATTGCCGGACCGGCATGTTTCCAACGCCCCGGTGTAACTGGTTAACAATGAGAATATCGCTAACGCCGAAATCAGCGTGAAAGCCGATTTTTCCATAAATGATTATTGCAAGCGGATAGATATAGAGAGACTGTAAACACAATTTTGCTGCATAAATGTTTATGCCCTACCCAAAGACGACGCTGTAAATCTCCCTTAACCGTTTTTCTAAATATTCCGTGCTGTTGACGTTTTGCTTGTTCTGGGTTGGTCCATACACCAAATTCTCAAACAAATCCGCGACGCGGTTGAAATGCGCTCTTACGCGCTTCGGCATCAAACCGACTTTTTCGTGGATATTTTCCGTTTTTGACATTATTAATCTTGGTTTGTTCGGAACGTGCAAATACGGGGGCAGCGGCGTTCCGTCCAAAGAACGGCCTGCCGGCGTGTAAACGAACGTGGTTCCGTTTCCGAACGAGGATTTATACATTTCATCGAAATGCCTCTCGTCGAATTCCATGCCGTCATGTTTCCAGCCGATCTTTACAGACTTTCCCTTTGACCGGAACAGTTCCATGTCCGCCAGCTGCATCCTTTCGTAGCTGTTTGCCATGATGGGAACGGAAAGGAGCTCCTTGTGGTACGGGTCCTGCGCAATTTCCGACGCAAGGCATATGTCCCAGTTTTCGAAACCCAGCCTGTCCAGCGAACGGGACAGGAATTCCCTCCTTGTTTTGGCTATCGCATCTATATCGGACCTGGAAAAACCGTTTGTTTTTGCGTGCTCGTCTGCGATTAGAGTAGTGACGGTTTCCATTTGCAGCCTGCGCCTCACAAACTCCGCCCCCAAGACCAGCACCATCACATCAAACGGCAGTTCGGATGTAAGGCCGTGGCGGTTGGACAAACCGATGCCGAAATAGTCGCCTGTCGCGCTTTGCAGGCCACTTCCGATTAAAACGCCTTCCATCAACGGCTCCCCGGTCAATTCTTCCATATCATCCTTCGACATTCAATTACCTCCATTCATGATCCTGACTGTAGAATTTGCCAGGACATCCATAGTGTCTATCAATGGCAGCGAAGAATCGCCTTGCTTTAACAAAAGCTGCAAATCCGTGCAGCCAAGAATCACGGCTTCCGCACCCCGGCGTTTCAAACCTTCTATCATAACCAACAATTCAGTTTTCAACCCGTCCGATTTCACGCCCGTCAGTATCAGGTGTATTATCTGCGATAGCCTGTTAATTTCGTGTTCATCCGGAGTTACGGCCTCTATGCCGTTTTTCGCCAGCGCCGTGTCGTAGATTTTTTCCCTGAGCGTTTTTTTGGTAGCCAGCAGGCCGACTTTTTTTAATTTCTTCGCTTTGGCTTCTGCTGCTACCTCTTCTATGATGCTGATTACAGGCTTTTTCGAAGCTTTCCTGAGGTCGTCGATGAAAATGTGCAGCGTGTTGCAAGGCAGGACGACAAAGTCTGATTTGTCTTCTATGATTTCCAGGCTGTTAAGCAGGATTGGCAGGAATTTCTCCAGGTTTTTTGCGTTTTTCACTGCGTTTTCTTCCAAATCAAACGGGACGGGCGAGTTGTGTATCAATATGGCAGGGTGCGACCCACTAAACGGCCTGTTTTTCGCAACAACGGACACGTAAAACTCGGCTGTGGTTTCCGGGCCAAACCCTCCAAGAATGCCGACAGTTTTCATACGGCCTCACCCATGATGTTGAGAACTATTTTCCCTGTTTGCGTAAGAGAAACAGGTTTCGTTGTTTCGAACGCTATCAGGTCCAGTTGTTTCAATATCCTGCAGTTCAGTTTTAGGGTGGAGACGGGTATGTTTAGCTCAGAAGACAGCGAGTTTGAGATAGACGTTATGGTTTTGGTGGAATTCCTGGCTATGCTGTTAAGAAGTATGATCTGGTTTTTATTGAGTGCCCTAAGCAGAACTTTCCTTATTCCGGAACGGCCGTCCGATATTGGAGGCCGCCCCTCCATTCCCCACGCTTCTCTCCGCTCATTTTATCACTTCAGTTAATTGCGATTAACTTATTTATATCATAGGCGGACAGGGAAACATGACCGGCTTAAAGATAGAATTATAACATCGCTAATCCAGCTTTTCGACGGACAGCAGAAGATCCCAGGTCTTTCCCCTGTCCGCGGATTTCCATACGCGCCCCATGTCGCCATTGAGATATACCACGCCCTTGTCTTTGGGGTCCCAAACTATGTTCGAAACTCTATAGTCGTCTGTCACTTCACTTGGCAGTTTGCCTATGGCGTTCCATGTTTTTCCTCCGTCGAGGCTTTCATAAATATCGTCGGGCTGGGCATAAACGCTAAAACCTAAAAGCCGCATGCCGGTCTGGTCGTGGGGATCGTACTTCGCAAAGTTTACCTGGGTTCGCAGGTCATTGAATGTTTCTCCGCCATCAAGGGAGTAAATGGCCTTGTCACTCCCGGACAAATCGCCGGAAATAAATATGTGGCTGAAATTTGTTGAAGAAACATCAATGAAACGGACGGCGATGCCGGCAGTGGATTCCAACCTTGCCCATGTGTCTCCGCCGTTTTTTGTCTGCATGATGCCCCACTGCTCCGGTGAAACTTTTTTGCCGGCGTCCGTGCCCACGCGCAACGCTATTGTGGCCAGCAGCAGGTGATTTGAATCGGCGGGATCCATGAACAGGCCAGACGTTCTTAGCTGCGGTATCAGTCCTGTAACCAATTCTTTCCATGTACGGCCCCTGTCAACTGTCTTGTAAACAACCCCTTTTGTTACAAAAATCACGTTCGGGTCCGCTTCCGTGTTGCTTTGCGGCAGGGCTGCAGTTCCAACATAGATGATTTCAGGATTGCGCGGGTCTACGACAGTTTCGGTTGTATACGCGTTCATATCCCCGTTGAATAACTGGTGCCAGCTCTTTCCGCCATCCGTGCTTTCGTGCAAACCGCCTGTCTGGAACCTGAGTTCCGATATTTTTCCGGGTGCGCTGCCTCCCGGAAGCAGGATGCGGGCCGGGTTTGCAGGATCAAAATGCAGGTAAAAATGCAGCCCGTAACACGGCAACTCGGGATCATCTTCGCGGGGCCATGCTTTCAGGCCGTTTCCTGAAAAATTCCACGTCTTCCCGCCGTCCGCGCTTTTGTACAACCCCTTGTACTCGACTGCTACGTACATCTCATTCGGGTTTTCGGGATTTATGGCAAATGACTTCTCAGTCCGGTAATTGTCAAATCCGAGCGACGGCTTGCATGCAACCGGGTGTACGGGAATGACATCGCTGTCCGTTTGCGATGTTTTTTTGGCCAATTCTTCCGGTGCGTTTGTTTTATCCGAACTGTTTTGGCTCGCGTCAAAATGCGGTGCAAACAGAAAAGACAAAACAATGAAAACTGCGATTGCGGCAGGCAAATAATAATGACGCGCTTTGAACACAATAAACATTGAACAATTCGAAGATAATAATTCCACCATTTGCCCGGCCGCGAGCTTAAATTATTCCACCTCCTTGATTTGGTATGAAAAAACCCCTCGCGGTTGTAAGGATCAACCACGAATACGATGCGCGACTGCTGGAAGAGCTTGCAACAGAGGCGATAAAACCGTTTAACGGCGTTTTTGAATTCGACGGCGTAGAGCCTGCCGTGGCAAAGGTGACATTCGAACCTCCGCCTGGAGAAAATGGTTTGTACGGATGGGTTGCAAATGCTATAAGGCAGCGTTTCGTTATCTCCAATCCTAACAGGTATGTTTTGCTGGTTATGCCCCACCCGATGATGAATGAAGGCGGCGAGCCGAATCCGGGGCTGGGCGGACAAAACGTAGCTCTCATTTCGACGGCCGAGGATTATATGAATCCTGCTGACAGGCGGCGTTTTTTGCATTATGCAGGCAGGGTGGCTGCGCACGAATTCGGCCACATGTTTCCGTTCGAACTTGAACACCATGAACGGCCTGTGCGTACGGCGGCAGGAAAAGATTGCCTGATGTATGTTGGGCGCGGCGTGGGTGATAAAGTGGCTCTGGATAAAATGGGCATGACCTTTTGCGGTAACTGCGATTACCAAATAAAAGCAAGGGGCCGGACATTCGGGCTGCTTGGAACCTTTGAGGCAAAAACGCGCAATGCGGGACGGTACCGGATTTGACCGGAAATATAAATTAATCGGTCCTTACTCTTGATTATGAAAAAGCCTCTGTTTTATCTTCCGGATGCCATTTCGTAAATAGCTTTCAGCGCAACAATAACGGCTGCGGGCGCGACAAAGATTGCTATGTTCCTGAGAATGTTTTGCAGCTGAGTGCCCACGACCGGGATCAAATTCACATTTGCGTTTCCGGCTGCGGCCAAGGCGATCACAGCGACAAGGAAATGCGTTGTGTGCTTGTCCTTGACATTTAGGAAGCCCACAACCAGACCCAAAACAACGAGAAGCGTCATCATCAGCGGCGTGTCCAGCGACAGCAGAGAAGCCAAGATGGTTATGGCCGCGCCTGCTATGAAAGACCATGCTCCCAATTTTTCGGCTTTCATTTATCCTGCTCCTGTTATTATTTTTCATTAGCTGTCTTATAAAGTTTGCTTCAAAGCTATTTTTGCAAACTTATTAATTTTATTTAATATTTTACAATAGGAGATTCGATATGAGTTTGTTATGTAAGATAGGACTGCATAAGTTCGATAGACCCTTCTTTAATGATCAAGGTTCTGCTTCGCATATTCTAGATTATAAAAAAGTCTGTAGAAGATGCAAGAAAGTTGTTACTTGGGTAGAACCAAAACCAGAATAAAGACAAGTATTACATCCTCTGCGGACTAAAACGCTTCAACTGCTCCTAAACTCGTCAATTTTGGCTTGTTTGGGAGCAAAGCCCTCAAAGCTTGTGGTGATGGCGCACAAACTGCAATGTGACGACCACCATAAACGCTATGACCAACACCAACGACACGACGATGTCCTGCGGCGTTTTGGTTTCCACCGGCTTTTGATAGCCGACTATCGCGAAAATTGACAAACCGGGCGACTTTGCCTCGTAGCCAGTACGGACTTGCATATCCCATTTCACGAAATTGGGCCTGCTGGCGTCTATCAGTTCTGTTGGCAGCTCGCGCCATTGGCCGTCTTCTAAACGTTTCAATATCACGCGCCTGTCGTCAACGCTGTTGTTCAACAGCCACGAATTTTCGACTGTAAACACGAGCGTCACGGCGGATATGCTGCTGTCCTGTATGTTTTCCTTTTCTATTTTCAGGTACTTGTAAACTTTTCCTGATCCGTTTACGGCTGTGACGGAAGGTTTTGATGCAATCGACGCTTTTATCTTCACGTTGCTGACTTCGTCAACTGTGCGGACTGTTATTTCTGTGAAAGCGACCTCTTCGTCACCGAACCGGAAGACCAGGGGGAGCAAAGTGCCGCCGGATGCCGTCGCCTCGTTGCGGCCTAGCGTTGTTGTGGTCGTCGTTGTCGTGGTCGTTGTCGTCGAGCCGCCACCGCCTCCGCCGCCTGACGAACTGCTGCTCGATGTTGACGACGAACTGCTGCCGGATGAACCGCTGTCTGAATTGGAAACGCTGCCGGATTTTGACGTCGAGATGCTCACGGAACCTTTCGTCCCTGTTGCAGTTACTGTGTACGAACATGTTGACGAGCCCATTGTGGCCTGCCATGACGCGGAGCTGGCCGAATTGTGCGACAACGAACCGAGGCTTTTTGACGATGTTTCGCCGGCCTTTAGAGAACAGTCGGACAGCGAAATTGCGAGCGATACGTCCAGATTACCGCCGACCAGGACGTTGCCGAAAATCGTGACAGTCGCACTTGTTGCTGCGCTCGTAGAAGATGACGACACTGTCAAGGATTTGAAATCAACGGAGTTTATTGTCGTGTCCGCGACAAATGTGTCGCTGACCGAATCTATCAGTATGGAATCAAAGTTGTTCAATCCGGAACTAGTCGGGCGTATATCGTTAAACGTGGCTGTTGTTGATGCGCCGGAATTGACTGTCGTGGAAAATCCGGACGCTGAATAGCTGCTTGACTCGGTCCAGCTGCCCCTGGGCAGCAGCGAAACGGCGTTTACAGACGCCGCGGAATTGTCAGGGTTGTTTACGGTTGCCTGGCATGTCATCGTGCCGCCGTTCTGGACGTTTATTGTTCCGGACTGGCCCGCGCATGTGAACGCGGTTATTTGCAGCGTGGCGCCCGCGTACGGCGTTGACACTAAGAAAATTAAAACTGCGAATAGGATTTTTTTGTTCATTCTATCAGCTTGTTATATTTACGTACAACGTACGGTTGGACGCGCCCCACGCGAAATTGCTTGAATTGGTCGTTTGCGCGCATTTTATGTTCCATATATATGTGCCGTTGGTCAGCGGCAACGTGATGTTGCGCGCCCCTGCCAGCAGCGATTGCTGGTTGGCGTTTACCATCCAGCCCGACGAATTGGTGTAAAGGTCGCAACTGGATGTCGGGCCTGTAAAGCTGTAACCGAAATTTACCGGCGATGACGTGGCCAGGCCATTGTTCGCCGGGCTTGTAAGCGTCACGTTTACCCCGCTTATGCTTGTGTTCACCACGAATACCGTTGCGGCCCAGATATTATTCCAGTCCACGTCGCTGCACCACAGGTATGCGCCGTAATGCTGCGCCGGCATGCCGGCTGTTGAAAAGTTAAACGAATGCCTTATGCCGTCGGTCTGGAAGTTGGAGTCGGACCACCTGCTCGCATAAACGCTGTAATACGAAGATCCCTTGAACGTTGTTGTGTTGCACGTGTGCGAATAAAGCGGGTTGTATACCGTTGATGCGTTTGAGCCGCCGCAGTACCATGAATTGTAACTGTCGTAATTGACAATGTTAAACGAACACGTGGAATCTTCGGTTGTTGTTACGTTGAATAAGAAGGACGAAACGTTTATCGTTACATTGAATAACGGGCTTGCGATCGTGACGTTGGGACCCGAAGTGTCCTTGACCCAGAAATAGCCGGATTTCAGCGTGGCTGAGCCTAACGGGCCGACCACGTTGACGCGCACAATGTGGTCGCCGCGCTGCCAGCCGCCTGACGGGGCAATGATCCTTACAACAGAGCCTGCCGCGCTTGTTTCATTGGGCTTGTTCGGGTTGGCGTTCACTACCTGCCAGCTCGCATCAACGTATGTCCTGCAATAATCGCTCCAGCAGCTTGATCCGGATTCGGCGTACTCGACTTTTGTTATGTTGACCTCGCGGCCCACGTAATTCGCGTCTGTGGCCTGCACCCGTAAACTGACGTTTTCGCTGAAACCTATGTAATATTTCCACACGTTGTTTTCGTCGTAGTTTGAGAACGACCCTGTATACGACTGTGAAACGCGGAACCACGTGCTGCCCGACGATATTCTCGACGACTTGTCGTCCGGAGGCGTGAACTCCATATCCATGTAATGCCAGCCCTCTGACCAGCCGCCTGCGGGAACGTGCAGCGTAACGTTTTGCGTGCCTGTGATCTTGCACGACCCGCTTGTCGTTGACGAGCAGTTCCCCACTGTGAAACCGTACGAGGTCTGCGACGGCCAGACCCATTCCGATATCCGCGATATGTTGCCCGAGGCTGCCGAACTGTTCCTGGAGCTTGTGATCGTGACAGGTATTGTTACGTTTTGCGCCGAACTTATGGAGTTCTGGCTGTAAGGAGTTCCTACGGATATCAGGAATGGCATTGCCCTGAACGACAGCCATGCGTCCTGCGTGTCGCCCGTGTTGCTGTCTTCCACGGTTATTGTAAGGTAACGGTAACCGGAATTTGACAGGCTCCACTTGTTGTTTGCTGTTGCGCCGGAAGGCGATATGTTGAGTACTGTCTGGCCTGTGAAATTGTGCGGCGTGTAATTGGTATACGTCACGTAATTGTAGCCTGTGCCGGTCCATTGAGATTCTGTTATTTTTTTAATCGAGTAGTTGCCTGCTAAAACGGTGTTGCTGCTCCAGCCCGGCTCGTAGGCGTACAGGTTTGCCGTGACATTGGCGTCGTAATCTATTTCATAGCTCGTTACAGACGCCTGGGCGCGGAACGGCTGCACGTTGAAATAGATGTAACCGGTAGCGAAATCGCCCGCATTTTCACCGGAAACGCTTTTTAATTTCACGTCGCCGGAATACCATCCTGACGGCCAGTTGCCGGAAAGCAAAGTCACATTCAACAACGCGGAGCCGTTGATGTCAAGGTTGGTTTTGTTGACAACGGTGATGTTGATGTCTTCCGGATAATTGTACTCAATGGGCTGCCAGTTGTTTCCGCTCTGGCGCCACGTCCTTATCACCATGTCCGATAATGTCGCGTTCACAAAGTCTGACAGCGTGTAAGAATTTTTCCAGCTCTTCGAGGCTGTCACGTTGAAATATGCAGGCTTGTTGCCTTTGATGTTGTAAACGTAGTTGGTGCCGTTTTCGTCTGTCGGCTGGGTTTGCACAGAGAAAGATATCACGTTGAACCATCCCCAGCCTGTGTCCGTGCCGTTGATGTCCAGCACAGCGTTGTAATAACCGCTCTCCCAGCTGCCGCCGACCGGGTACAAAGTTATGACGTAATTGGCGTACGTGTCCGCGTTTGCGTTGTAATACCACGGGCTGGACTGGTTAACGTTTATGCCGACAACGCCGTAAGAGCTCGAGTTGACCTCTTTCGGATATTGCTCAAGCCTTTTCACCGTCACGCTCACATTCCCGCCGAGGCTCGAACCGCCGTTATCGTTGTAATTTCCGGCCGTTGTCAGCCTGACGTACAATGAAACGTTTTCCCGCGGGTTTACGGAATACTTGTAATTGAACGAGCTTCCGGATTTTTCCACAGGGGTGGAGTACGCGTCCCATCTTTTTATCTCGAACCACACCTCACCGTAATCCGATTCGCCTGATGCTGCGTCCGTAGCTTTGACCACGACAGAATAGGAGCCGACATCCCACGAGCCTTTGGATGCCCGCGTGTGCTGCAGGGAGAACGTGCCTGTACCGGATGTTATATTAGACGCGTTCACGCCTGTCGTGTTGTACGGATATTCCACTGGCGGCCACACCCACTCCCCGTTTTTGCCCATGTACTGGACTTTTTGTATGGTTGCGGACCCGCTCAGCCCGCCTGAACCGTAGTTATTCCACCAGCTGGTGCCGGGATTGTACAGGTTAAGCGTGAACGTTATGTTGCTCTGCGGCTTGTTGGCCCATGTTGTCGGATAACCGTAGATGAAAAAACTGCGCGACTCGAATATTGCGACGACTTTGTCAGACGTCTGCCTGTCCGAGCCGACTATGCTAAACTCGACCACGTTGCGGCCGCCCTCCCATTTGCTCAGGGGCTTCAGCGTGCATGTGTAAGTTCCCTGGCTGTCGTCGGCCTTGCACACGGTTTCAGTGGAGTTCAGGCTGTTCGCAACGCCGGATATCGCGCTGAATACTTTGTCAACGGTTATGGTTGCGTTTGTTACGACCTGCTGGCGCGTCGTGTCCACGGAACAGGCGAAGCCCATGCCGAAGTTGGTGCCGTTTTTAGCGGATGTGGAGTTTGCCCTGCCGCTTGGGTTGTTTGCCTGGGCCGCTTTTAATTCGAAATAAACGGTGTCTGTCGTCTTGTACTGCCAGGCATAAAAACTTGTCGAAGAGTCCACTGTGCCTGCGCCCGTTTTAGCCGCAACGCAGACGTCGTACGGATTTATTATAAATCGCCCGGTCGCTATCACAGAATTGGAATTGGCTCCGATCTTCACAGTGTATGCACCGCCTGCTTTTGGCGGGTCAATTTTCAGCCTCTGCTCGCTGGAATTCCACGCCCACTGGAGCACGCTGTCCGTGACATTGATGCCGAACCATGTGGTGTTTGTGTAATTGAGCTCCGTGCCGTTCTCGGATTTTATGTTGATTACAGACGCGTCTGTCAGGTTCACGGAAGACGTCGTATTGGTTGCGGCCAGTGTCAGATAAACAGGCTCTGTTGTGCCGAACAAATCTTTCTGGGCGCCTGTTTCCGTTGTTGAACTTGCGGGCAATGTCAAGCTGGTCACGATTATTTTTCTTTCTATTTTTTGCGTGTCGCTGCTGTGGTTTAAGGAAACAGCCACGATGTAATCGCCGACCGTGGCCGGGGCGGTCAGGTTAAACGTGTAGCACCCGCCCCCGCAGGTGGCGTTCCATGTGGCGTTGCCCGCCTGCAGCGCCGAGCCGAGCATGTTCGCGAGCGTGATATTAAACTGCGAAGCGTTCAAGCCTGTGATTATGCTGCCGTTCTGCCTGTCTTTCGGATATATCTCAAAATTCAGGCGCCTGCCCGGGAATGCCACGTATTCGTATTCGAAGCCGGAGCTGGACGAGGCTTTGTTAAATGTCATTGTCCAGTCCCTGACCTGGAAAAATGCCGTTGCCGATCGCGTGCGGCTGGCGTTGTCGTAAACTGTGACCGAGGCAAGGTAATTACCGGTCGTGAACTGGTTGCTTATGGCGAAGGTGAACTTGTTCGTGTATGAATTATTCGACTCTAACAATGTCGAACTTATGTTTGTGATCGTGCTTCCGCCGGAGTTTGTTATGGTCCCGTTGAATGTGTAGCTGGAGCTGGGCACAGAGCCGTTCAAATCAACGCGAACTTCGACAGAGGCGTCCTCGCCTGTGCGGAACACCTCCTTGTAATTTTGTCCGAGGCCGTCTTTCATGTAGACCTGTATGTTAAACGGTATCACGTAGAAAGAACCTGTGCCAAGAAAGTTGTTGGCCTCCACAACGTATTTTCCTGTGGTAGACGGGGCGTTGAACGCCACCGAGCACACGCCTGTGCTGCCGGTAGTGCAGTTAAACTGATTTATTAATGCCAAATTTTCTGACCGCAAAGTCCCGTTCAGGGAAACGTTGGATACGGGCAGCCTGCTGCCGCCGCTCCGCTTGACAGCCTCGAGAAACACTGTGACAGGCTCTGCTGCGTAAAACTTTGACTTTGAAGGCCGCATTGTTATGTCGTCTATGGTCTGCGAAAGAACCACAAAAGGCAGCTTGTTGTGCCACTTGACGCTGTCCGGGTCGCTGTAAGACGCTTCAATGTAATAAGATCCTGTTTCCGCCGGCGCTGTCACAGGCTGTTCTGTCAGCGCGTCCGAGCTGTTGGATTTGAAAACGCCCTGCGCGCTGGCGTTGATTGTGTAATTCCTCTTCACCATGCCTGTTGAATTGCCGTAAATTGTCACGTTTACGCTTGCGTTGGCAACGGGCTGGTACGACGTGTCGTTGGCCGTTAAGTTGGACAAGTAGACGGAGCCGAAAAGCACGACCTGTTCGCTGGGGGAATATACGGGCTTTTCCAGTGTCAGGCTTATCTTTGCAGTGTACGAGGCGCTCGCAAAGCCAGGAACAAGTAACAAAACAAGTATGATAATCTCCGGCCGCAGCCCTGTGTGCCTCATTAATTTCTAATATATTATCGTCATCGATCGCTTAAAAATAAGCGTCCTGATAATTTTAGTCATGGAAAATCTTATCTACATCCTTTCGAGAAAGGGGGCGCATGAAAAATTCGTGCGAACTAATACGATAGAGCTCGCGTCGGAATGCGGGATGTCGCAGCAAACGGCTTCGCGGAAGCTCATTGAACTGGAATCTGAAGGGTTAATAGAACGCAGGATCGACAGGCACGGCCAATCCGTACGATTAACGCAGAAAGCTGTCGCGGAACTGAAAACAGTTTACAGGAACCTCCGGCCCGTTTTTGAGGGCGTGAAGAAAGTCACGATACAAGGCAAAGTTTTTTCAGGCCTGGGCGAAGGCGGCTATTACATACACATGCCGGGATACAGGAAACAATTCGCGCGCAAGCTGGGCTTTGACCCGTACCCGGGCACGCTGAACATAAAGCTGGAAACGGAGCGCGACATAAGCGCAAAGGCCGAACTTGACAAGATTCCGGCCGTGCAAATAGAAGGGTTCAAGGACGACAAGCGGACATACGGCGGGGCGAACTGCTACAAAGCCACGGTCAACGGCGTTGATGCCGCAATACTTGTGATAGAACGAACGCACCATCCTGCTGACGTCATGGAAATAATTTCTCGGCATTTCCTGCGAAAAACGCTGAGGCTCAGGGACGGCAGCGCGGTTACCATAAAAACCGCCTGAAGTTTTCAACCCATTTCTGGGTAGCAAGCTATTTATTGGTAGCATCATAACGATTTCTGTGAACTACAAGATAGGCGTCGTTGATACGACTTTTGCGCGCGTTGATATGGGCTCTTTGGCAATACGCGAACTGGAAAAGCACAGCGACGCCGATATTGTTCGCGTTACCGTCCCGGGCATGAAGGACCTGGCCGTTGCGTGCAAGAAACTTTTGGACGGCGGTTGCGACGCCTGCCTCGCCATTGCGATGGTCGGCCCGCACAGGCTTGACGAAACGTGCGCACATGAGGCAAACGCGGGGATTATGGGCGCCCAATTAATGACGAACAAACACATACTCAGCGTTTTCGTGCACGAGGTCGAGGCGGACAACGACAAAGACCTTTACGATATCTGCGTCAATCGCGTTACGAAACATGCGCTCAATGCGTACCTGCTCGTAGCGAATCCTGGCGAATTGGCGAAAAACGCCGGCATGGGAAAAAGGCAGGGCCGCGCAGACGCAGGGCCTATGGTGATCGAATGAATATCGGAATAGTGACCGGCGAATTCAACAGCGGGATAACGTCTGTCATGGAGCGGCACGCGGCCGAAGAGGCGGAGAAGTTGGGGGTTAACATTGTAAAAGCTGTCAAGGTCCCGGGCTCGTTTGACATGCCCATAGCTGTGAAAAGATTACTTATGCGGAACGACGTTGATGCTGTCATAACCCTGGGCGCGATAATCAAAGGCGACACGAAGCACGATGAGGTCATCGGACAGGCCGTTGCGGGCGCGCTCGCGTCATTAAGCGCCGAGTTTGGCAAGCCTGTCACGCTCGGGATAATAGGGCCGGGCGCTACATGGGAACAGGCCGAAAAACGGGCCGAAGAATACGCTGAACGCGCACTAACGGCTGCGATAAAACTTGTCGAAGTTATAGAAAATATTTAGCGATTCGTATGTCCGAAATTGAATTAGTATCCGAGTCAAAGCTCCCGACAAAATACGGGAAATTCTCCATTTATGCGTTCAAGGAGCACAACAAGGAACACATTGCAATCGCAAAAGGCGAATTTAAAAACAAGAAAGTCACGGTCAGGATACATTCAAAATGCCTGACCGGCGACACGTTCCGTTCTTTGCGCTGCGACTGCGGCGAACAGCTGGAAAAGTCCTTGATTTTCATAGGCAAGCACGGGGGAGTATTGGTATATCTTGACCAGGAAGGCCGCGGCATAGGCTTGTCGAACAAGATAAAAGCGTACGCCTTGCAGGACAAAGGAATGGACACCATAGAAGCAAACGAGTGCCTGGGGTTCGACGGAGATGTGCGGGATTATGGTGCGGCCGTGGAAATCCTGAGTGCATTGAAGATTTCCAGCATTGTGCTGATGACAAATAACCCAAAAAAAATGGATGCGATGTCACGCGGCGGGATATCTGTGGAAAGGATGCCGCTAAAAGTAAAACCAAACGAGTTCAACGAGGGTTACATCGAAACGAAAAGGTTGAAATCGGGGCATTTGGCCTGAACAGGCCATTTTTATCTGTAAAATTTGATTATTAATTTAAAATGACAGAACAGCGCATGACAAAGGACATGGCCGCCGAATTGTTTGTTGACCTGGCCGAACCCGGTGATGTGGCCGCGATAGCCGCGATTGACAGTGTTGCCTGGTCGTCCGGAAGAGGAACGGATGCGGATGAAAAAGAGTTCCTCACAAGGCAGGCCAACGGCGGAATTTTTGTTACAAAGACCGGCGAAGGGCGGGTTGTGGGATATGTATCCGTTTTCAGGCCATCGTGGGCAGATCCGAAGGCGCTTCGGGAGATTATGACGCAGTGCACCGACAGGATAGTCGGGCAAACTCCGGAGGAAAGATGGGAAACTCTGCGCAATACATACGGACTGCCTCTTAACTGGCACGAAGCCACAGGAAACGGAACGCCTTTCACCGAAAAGGGGCTGCATAATCCCGGCGGGAAGGTGATTTTTGGCATGGCCATAATAACCGATCCTAACTATCGCGGAAATCGTGTTGTTGACGAAACCCTGTCTGCCGCGCTCCGTGCGTCGAAACAGGAAGGGACGGAGTGGTTTATCGCGTTCAGCAGGCTCCCCTCTTATCGCAATTTCACGCAAACAAACGGAGAAACTCCGGTCGACAGATACCTTAGAGCGGCTGTCCCCTCACCGGAAGGGATGGTTCCGCACGATTACGGCTTCAGGTTCCATTGGAGAGGCGGCGCGCAGCCGGTGCGCACTGAAAGCGGAAGAATCGGGTACGTGGGCGTGAGAAACGTCAGGTACGACGACCCGGAAAGCCACAATTCGGGCGTTTTCATAATGAATCCTCTTGAATTCGGAAGGTTTCCATTCGAAAAAATCGTGTCCCAGGCCGGGATTTGATTACGCAATTACAAAATCCCTGAAAAGTTCAAACGCTTTCGACGCGTCCTTCCTGTCCAACACTATAACCGTGTCGGTGTAGCATGAAATAAGCTCGCGTATGTTTATGTTCTGGGAGGCGAAATACTGTGCTAAGAACGCGATGACTCCGGGCGTTTTTTCCAGCCTTTCCGGGCTGTTTATCACAAGCGCCACAAGATCCCGAACGATCCGGATTCTTTTCGTTTCGCCAACTTCGAGCTTCGTCTGGTCCACTATATAGATATTGTTCGCGGTTATCTCGATGGATATCAGCCGCGGGATGTTAAGCTTATCCTCGGATATCACAACGGCCGTGTTGTCCTGAAGGCTCATCCTGGAATTTTTCAACAGGCTGCGCACCTTCTCCTCGTCGTAGCCTGTGAACTTAACCGCGCTGGCGCCTTCACGAAGCAGGGCGACTTTGATAGTTTCAACGTTGCCGCCAATCTCCTTTTGTATCCTGCGCGCCAGGGCCGAATAGTTCACAATACCCGCAGCGATTACGTTCGACACAAACGGGTGGCTTCCAATGTACGCGCGGACACGCGAGTGTAATGTCCTGTTTGTAACATTTTTATCCATAAATGTAACATTTATGAAGGCACATATTTAAGCCTGCGTTTTCAATTGGGTTGAGTGATAAAAATGGACACAAAATATATTGACCAGTCCCTGGGAACAAAGCCCTGGGTAAAGGCGCTTGCTATAATAGACCCGCAGACCGCACAACCCGTTTACGCGTGGGGCGACACATGCAATGCAGCGCATTACGCTGAAAGTCTCATGGACAAATCCAACAAATCCGCGGGTAGGACGGGCGCATGGCATACCGGCGCGTTCCTGGACGACGATACGTTGGACATTGCGCTGGCAAGAGAAGTCGGCGGTTACACCGTTCTTGTGGAAACGACGTCAGGCCAGGAAGATTTTCCAGCTGTCAAAAGGGGCGCAAAAAAACTGGCGCATGCGGCAAGACACGCGTTGAAATCCGCGGGCATGCTTGGGCCGCTTTATGAAAATTGCTGATAAACATGCCCAGACAAGCCTCTGTACAAGACATCCCAGCCATCAAATCGCTGATAGATTATTGGGCAGCGGAAGGCGAGGTCCTTCCAAGAGGTGTTAATGAGATAACGAAACATCTTGCGGATTTTGTAGTGGAAGAAGACGGCGGCAGGATAGTCGGCGTGGCTTCGCTGGCCGTTTACGGGCCGAAACTTGCGGAAATACGCAGCGTCTGCGTGGACGCGGCACACCAGAGCAACGGCGTGGGGAAGAAAATCGTGGACGCCGGGGTGGAGGAAGCGGAGAAAAGGGGGTTAAGCACGGTTTTCGTTTTAACCAGGAAACCGGATTATTTCGCAAGGTTCGGTTTTAAGAAAGGTCCTGTAATAGAGCAGAAGATATACAAAGACTGCGTAGCATGCCCCAAATATGGAAATGGCTGCGATGAGGTTTACATGGAAAAAAAACTCACGCTGCGACCAATTGCTTAGTTTCTATGAATTCTTCCAGCATCGCCCGCGCAGCTTCGTCTGAGAATTGTTCGGCCGGATGCTTGCAAAAATACGCCGATGCCGCTGTCAAAGGCCCGGCTACTTTCCGGTCAAGAGCAATTTTACAGCATCTTATTGCGTCAATAACAACGCCCGCCGAGTTCGGCGAGTCTTCGACGGACAAGCGCAACTCAAGCTCAACGGGTATGTTCCCGAAATTGTGGCCTTCGATCCTGATGAACGCGATCTTGTTGTCGTTTAACCACGGCACGTAATCGCTGGGCCCGATGTGGATGTTGTCGTCCTCCAGGCGCTTAGGTATGTTCGACTGAACCGCTTCGGTCTTGGATATTTTTTTGCTTTTTAACCTGTTTCGATCTAGCATGTTGCGGAAATCCGTGTTGTGAACGAGGATGTTGGAACAAATAAATCGCTCGAATGGCTTCGTGCTCAGGTCATAAACGTATATATCGCCAGCTTCCATTTTTTTAATATTTTTTACCCTGACAAAATGCACGTCGCCGCTGCAAATTTGCTTTATCTTCTCTTTTTCGAAATCGTTTTTGACTTTTCCCAGTTGTTGAAGGACTATACCAGCCACGATGGCCGGGTTTTTATACCATGTTGTGGATTTTATTTTCCATTTTTTGAATAGAGGAATATTTGGCACCCTATTCCAGTTGCTTTTCTTAATCTTATCGTAAGCCTCTACCGCAGCTTCGTTTTTGAATTTTTGTAAAAAGCCCACTTTGTTTATGAACAGACCCACGTCTTCCTTGGATCCCATTAAACCGTGCCAGCAGCAGCCCAATGGGCTGTCATACGCACCCTTCCTATTTTTGCGGTACGTTTCTTTGAAAATAGTGGAGTTTATCCCCAAGCGCAACAACAACGTTTGTAGATCCCTGATAAGGTTCTCTGAAACAGAAGTCCACCTGATTTGCTTTCCAGTTACGCCGCCATCACCGCTTAGATAACCTCTCAATACCAGTGCGGTTTGCCTGTCCGACAGATTGAATACCCATTCTGGCACGCGTTTTGTATAACAGTTGCCAGTGAGGCCCAAGGCCAACCTAAAGATCTTGGACAACGTTTTAGACAGAAGTCTTACCCTAATGCCGTCTTTTCTAACATTGTAGTTTATGCCCATGCCGCCCACCAAACCGGTCACTACTCCCATGCATTCCGGCTCGTCGCCACAGGCCAGTTCTATATTCGATGAGTTTCCGTTTCTGTCGAAATTACCGTCTGCCAGCCAAAGCCCCAAGGTTTGGAGAAGTTCGTCCGTAACAGGGAATTGTACCGGGATCTTCAATTCCTGATTGTGGATTTTTATGTAGCCGTCCGAGACTTCTTTCACAAAAAAACTGCCCAAAAATGGGGTTAGATCTATGTTTTTAAGGTCTTCCTGCGCAACACACTCCATAGACCGGGGAACAGCTATGTAAGTTTCATTCTCCTTTATAAGTTTCACTGGGATTTCGCTCAAATCGCCGTTATCATTTAAGACAAACACGTTATGATCGCCAGTTATCCTTATCCCCCTCCCTTCTTCTGTGACGATCTCATAGACCGGTTCGGAAATCTTATGCCTTATCAAGGCGTCCACGTTTGACAATGTGACATTGTAATTATCATCGACGGTAAAGCATTCGATACGCTGTTTCGACCCGTCCAAAACCACTATATCCTTTCCATCATCACGTTTTTCCCCATAAACATCAACAAAAGAGTCTATGAATTCCCCAATCTTAACATTCCTTATTTTTCCGTCTATGGAAAGCATAATTTCCTGATCGCCTGTTACGCTGTTGCCGCCAACGTTCAACTGGTACATGCGGTCGATTTTCACTCCGCGATCCTCGAATAATTTCGCCAGCGTGCGGTTGACGATCGTTGCACCGAGCTGGCTTTTCACGTCGTCGCCGATTATTGGAAGATTTTTTTCACGGAATTTGTTGGCCCATTCCCTGTCGGACGATATGAAAACCGGCATGCAGTTGACAAATGCGCAGCCCGCATCCAAAGCGCATTGCGCGTAGAACTTCGCCGCCTTCTCAGAACCGACGGGCATGTAATTGATAAGCACGTCTGCCTTGGATTTTTTCAGGATTGCGGCAACATCGGCCTCCCTGCCTTCCGCCACGGCGAACTCGTTTCTTCCGCTGCCTTCCATGTGCTCCGCGACGCCGTCCAGAACAGGCCCTTTCTCCACCTTTATCCCGAGATGCGGGATGTCGGAAAACATTTTCGTGCAGTTCGGCTGCGCGAAAACCGCCTCGGACACGTCCTTGCCGACTTTCCTCTCATCTATATCGAAAGCGGCGACAATCTCGATGTCGGATATTTTGTAGCCGCCGAGCACGTTGTGCATCAAACCGGGTATGGTCTCGCCGTTCGTTTTCACGTTCTTGTAATAAAACAAGCCCTGCACCAGCGACGATGCGCAGTTGCCTACGCCCGCTATTGCAATGCGGATTGCCATGCCTATTATTTTGTTAGCCCGGATATTTAACTATTATATGGCGGTATAATAGTATGCAACCTTCGGAAAGGCTTCGAAAATCGCTTACCGTGGACAATTTGTGGCAGTACATAATCAAGGTTCTGGGGAAGCCCAGGTATGCGTACGAGATTACCAAACTATTGATGCCGCTGGATGCGAACATGATAACTGTTTATTCCGTGCTGTACAGGCTGGAAACGGGCGGGTATATCAAAAAAACATTTTCCAGGAAAGGCGGCGGGCCTGAAAGGAAATACTATGTTGCGACAACAAAAGGCCTGGACGAGCTTAAAGCTGCGAAAAAAATCCTGCTTAAGCACGCAAAGGACCTTAACGCTTGAACCTTGCGACGTCCTTTATCGTGTCGACGTGGGACATGAACATGGCCCTACAACAATAACGTTCCATACCCAGGTCATCAAGAACCTTGGCTATTTTTTCGCCGTTTTTTACGCGCTCGTTGTATTTTTCCCACAGATGGCCAACAGGCTTTCCACACGTTATGCACCGGATGGGGATCATCATAGTTGTCTACTCCCTCAACTCTATCTCAATCTGCACGTTTTCAGGTATGTTCACGCGCATTATTTGCCGCAGGGCGCGCTCGTTGGCGCCTACGTCGACGATTCTCTTATGAACGCGCATTTCCCATTTGTCAAACGTTGCGTTTCCGTGTCCGGTGCCGTCGCCGCACGGGGTTTTTAATACGCTGACACGGAGTTTTTTCGTAGGAAGAGGTATAGGGCCGGCTATCGATACGCCGGTTTTTTCGGCTATCATTTTTATTTCCTTACAGATCACGTCCAGTTGGGCGAGATCCGTGCTTGAAAGTTTTATTCTTGCAACTTGCATGGCCAACACATGGTTTGTTATGATAGTTTAAATACACATTGTTTCAGGCAGGCTTATAAACTTTTTTCAATCCCAACCAAGCTTAAATCGTTCCCGGATTTAGTTTTAACATGGCTTATTTGGGCCGTTTGGTAGGCGTCGGCGCCACACATGACGGGAATCCTGTTCTTCTATACGGACTGTCCGGGCGATCAGCGTCCAGCAGGTCCAGAATCGCAGCCGTTCATGGAACTCGTGTGGCTATTGAGCCGTATGGCGAGATGACGCCGGAGCAAAAAACCGAGGCGGAAAGGCTCGTATACGATGCGATAATGGTCAGCGCGATAAAGGGGATAGGCGTTGTCAGCAACGGAAAACAGACCGGTTCCATATTCGATGGATACTTGCGCAGGCACGACGCCAACAATACCGCAATAAGCGCGATAAGCAGGGGGCTCAGGCGCTGGGGCCATGAGGGACGCGTCGGAGACAGATACAACACTCCGAGGATAGCCGGAATGGTCTGCATACCAGGCAACGATGTCGCGCTTGGAATCATAACCGCTGGAAACGAGGAATCCGAGTTTCTTGCCGCCGGCCATTACCCGCTCAAAGGCGTGGCAGGCTTACTGTCAACGTACACGGGCGAAAGCGACGAGCCGCGAGCGCCGGAATTCAGGCATATCCGCGACGCGGTGAAAGAACTCCGTATTGAAGGCCGCACCGCCCAAGAATTAGCCAAGGAAATGTACGGATCAATGGATCCTGATTTTGCCGTAGCGTCAGCCGCTGCCATGTGGGTTCCGCTGAACAAAAAGTGGCAGCTGGCAGTGAAGAACAAGAACTAAGCGATTCTTAACCGTATGGATTATGCAAAAGATACTCAAAATCCATCTGGACTTTTAGAATTCCGATTGATGTTCCATACATTTTAGCCGCTTCAATTTTTTCATTGTCTTGTTCTGAAAACTCGAAGATTTTGTCTTTGAAAATAACCACCATTCTACCGCCATGGCAAATGTGTATGTAAAAGCCCTGTTTAATCGCTTTAGACGCGGCTGCCACAAACGACAGCTTTTCACTGTCGCCCACCAAAATTTTGTATAAGTGAAATATGCCTTTGTTTTTTTCACCTTCTAAAAATGATTTTTTAGTCCCGACAATATCCACAGAACTTAACAATCTTTTATTTTCAAGGCTTTCCCCGATTATAACGCCTTTCCACATAGTTATTCTCCTAAGCGTTCTAACAGATCAGTCGTGGTTATGTTTGTCGCCTTTAACACTTTCCTGAAATTCTTGGTGCAGAAATTCCTTTTTTCCAGTTCCACATCACGGATGTTTTCACGCCGCATTGAAACCAGACCGCCAAGCTGTTTTTGGGTCAAACCCATTTGGAACCTTCTTTCCCTCAACAGTTTTCCGAATTTCACGTTGGACAGGATTTTAATCCAATCGTCTTCCGTAGGCCATTTGTCGCGGAAGAATCTTTTTTTATGATCTATTCCTTTACTTCCGGTTGTACAATTAGCTATTTCTTCCGGGCATTTCAGTCCGATTGTTTGGAAAAACCTTAACGGCGTGCCGTCTGCTACATTCGAGTATAAAGCATAACCAGCTTTTTCGCCTTTATTGAATCCGCTCGCGGATTCAGTTGCATAGAAATTAAGATTTAATTTATTCAGTTTTTCCAGCAGAGTTTCAACATCTTTTTTGGAAAAGCAATTTGTTGCCAGGCATAACGTCGGTACGCGGTTGTCGTCGTTTTTTCTTCGTACTAAACAACCGTCGCCGATGTACCAATAGAATAAAGTTTTCGGGGTTATTTCTAAGTCTTTGGGTAATATTTTCCTATTTTTTCCGTTTTCTTTCTTGTACCAGTTCTCATGCAAACCCATAAGCTCTTTGTACGGACATTTGTTTATGTAAAAACCTAAAGAATGCACACCCGGATTGTCCACAGTTATCCAGCATCTTATTCCATAACATTCCAAAATTTTCTTCAGGTTTTCCAGAAAATTCTTATCTTTTGCAGTATATTTGAAATAATGGTATCGATCTTTTTTTACTTGAACACAAGCATCTCCCAATAAACTTCCATTAATTATTTCGTGTAATTCGTCCACGAAACTCATTCTAAAATAATGATATATGATACTTTCGGAATCAGAGTTCCGATATGTAAAAACTCATTCAAAATAAAAAGTGCTCTAAACACGCTCTGATTGGCTCAAATCATCGTTTTGATCGTTGTTCGTGGCGACGAGAACCACGACGCGATGCGCTTCCCGCATGGTGCGTTTCGTTCCTGCGGGGATCGACGACCAACAAGTTCCTGTCGTAATCGACGAAGCGCTGCCTTGTTTCCTTGTTGCCCGCTTCGGCCAAGCAGCGGGCGACGGCCTGACGCACGGCTTCCGTCTGGCCGGAATAACCTCCGCCCCTCACCGTAACGCGAAAATCGAAATCCTTTGACAGCTCTGGCGTGAGCATTACCGGCTCCTGCACCCTCATCCTGGAAAATTCCGTTCCCCATAAATTGAGAGGCATTGAATTGACTGTTATCAGGCCTTTGCCAGGGTACATGGCCGCGCGCGCCACCGCGTCCTTTCTTTTCCCAAACGAGTGTATAGTTTTTATCTTTTTTTTGGGCTTTTGCTCCTTTGCCGTGATTTCGTTTGCCATCTTATCAAACAACCTTTCTTCCCAGCCTGTGAGACAAATCCTGAAGCGTGATGTGTTCGCTGGTAATTTTTGAAACGTCCTTTACATTAATCTCCGTTGCTGTGCCGGCAAGGTCCTTTGGCGCCCCCACGAATACGCGTAGCTTGCGGAAGGCGTTGCGTCCGGAAGATTTTTTGTACGGCAGCATGCCACGCACCGTTCTTTTCAGCATGCGGTCCGGCAATCGCGACAAAAACGGACCCTTGTACTTATCTCCGCGGTCCAGGCGGACTTTGTAAAGCCGCGCTATGGATTCCGGAGAACCGGAAACGACAGCCTTCTCGGCGTTGATTATGGAAATTTCCTCCCCATTGAGCAGCAGCTTGGCCACAACGGACGCCAAGCGGCCGCACACTTTTCCTGTAGCATCAATAACTTTCATGATTACACCATTATTTTCACATTGGAACATTTTGGGTTTTCCTTTGCGAGCTCGGTTATTGTCATTGCCTTGCCGCCCGCCTTGGTTATCTTTTCCTTCGCCGATTTTGAGAACTTCAAAGCCGCGACAGTGACAGGTTTGCTCAACTCGCCGGTTCCGAGAACCGTGCCCGGAACCAGTACAACGCCCGCTGAATAGCGCTCTATAGACGAAAGATTAACTTCGCTGGCATTTCTCGTGGAGCCGCTGAGCTCTTCGGTAACGCGCTCCCATGCCGGGACCTTCAGTTTCTTCAGCTCGCGGATGACTTTTACAACGGCCATATTGCTCTTCATAAGATCAGATATAATATGACCGCAACACTTATATTAATAGGCTGCGGAGCACGCGGCGTTCAGCAAGCCCGCCGGTTTGCTAAACTGGAAAACCACAAGTTTTCCGACCATTCACACTTTCATGGACTTTCCGGCCGGATATAAAGGAAAGCGTGATAATTATAAATACGGCGCAAAGAGCTGGTCTGATGGCTGAAAAATTGTTCGCTGGGGACAAAAAAAGGCTTTTTATCAGGTATGTCGCTCCCAAAATATCCGGCGATATGGAGGCTGTCTACAACTCGGTGCGCGAACAGAACCAAATAGTCCTGATCAACACAAAAAGGCTGAGGAAAATAGACGTAACTATGCTTCGCCGCATGCTGTTAAAGCTGCAGCGTGTCGCTGAGACGAGCGGCCGCCTGATCTTCACCATAGAACCCGACCTTTATATTACCGTTCCCAAATCCGCGAAAATGCCGAACAAGGACCTGAGCGAAGAAGAAAAAAAGATGCTCGACGAATTCGAAAGGATCGAGATGGAAGAGGAAATGGAAGAGGTTAAAAAGAAGCAAAAGAGCTACAAGAAAAAACTGGAAGAATTCGTAAAGAACAAAGGCTCCGGCCGTGAACCGCTAACTTTCGAGGTTAAGAAGCAGGGCAACAAGCTGAAAGAGGCTGTCATGTCCATCAAGAGCCCGTTAAGCGCAACCGACGTCGGCGACAGGATGGCCGAATTGATGGAGCTGAAAAACCTCGTGTCCGGCCACGTGCCTGAAAACGTGAAGGCGCAGATTTCCAAGGAAATCCGGGCCGTAAAGCGCGACGAGACGACGTTAAGGGAAAATTTGATGAATAAACGAAGAAAAGTGCTGAGGAAGCTCGAGGCTGTCAACGACCTCGTGGAAAGCAACCAGATATCGAAAGAGCTTTTCGCGCGCATCAAGAAACAGCTTACGGAGGAATTAACGAAACTCGACGATGTTGTCGTGAGCGTCGGTGAGAAAGGCCTGAGGATAACGGGCAAAAAACAAGACGGCCGAAAAAGGGGAAAAAGATGACAAGGATCATAGGCGTTGTTTCCGGGAAGGGCGGTGTTGGCAAAACGACAACGGTCACGAATCTGGGAGTCGATTTAGTGACAAAATTCAAAAAGGACGTTGTCATCATAGACTGCAACATAACGACATCGCACCTGAGCATGGTCATGGGCATGCACTTTCTCCCAATAACGCTAAACCAGGTCTTGAAGGGCAACATACCGATTGAAAACGCCGTTTACACGCACCAGACAGGGTTAAAAATCATACCGGCGTCACTGGCTGTAAAGGACATCGAAGGCATCGAGGCCGTGGAATTAAAAAAAGCCGTTAAACATCTCCTCGGCAAGGTTGACGTAATACTGCTGGACTCCGCGCCCTGCCTGGGCAAGGAGGCTAAAATGACGCTTGATGTAAGCGAAGAACTTCTGTTCGTCACTACGCCTTACGTGCCGTCGGTGATGGATACGATACGAACCAAGGAAATGATAGACAAATCCAAGACCAAGCTCGGCATAGTATTGAATATGATTGAAAACGTGCAGCATGAATTAAGCGTCAAGGAAATCGAAAACCTCACGGAAATGCCTGTGCTGGCGCAGATACCTTACGACCGCAACATATTGAAAAGCCTTGCTGCCAAACAGCCTGTTGTCACGTATAACCCGCAATGCAAGGCATCAAAGCAATTTTTGAGGCTCGGCAAGGAGATAACCGGCGAAGACCCGGTCAACCTGGAAAAAGAGGACGTTGTCGGAAAATTAAAGAGCATGATCAGGGGCGTCAGCATACCGCGGTTCTGAACCCGACGGAAACATATTCTTTTAGTATGGAATATATTTCAGATTACTTACCCATGTAAAAACGCCTTTTGCTTTCATCAAACCTTTCTATGGCATATCTTAGCATGGTGCGCGGCATGTTACGGTAATGTTTCCTCAGGAATTTTTCTTCCGTTTTTTGGTCGCGCTTGCCGACTTCGCGCAGCATCCAGCCGACCGCTTTTTGTATAAGATCGTGCTTGTCTTCCAGAAGAATTTCAGAAATGCTAAGCGCGTCGTGAAAATCGTTCCTTTTGATAAAATTGAAAGTTGAAATTATTGATACCCTGCGTTCCCATATGTTTTTTGACCTGGCCATGGAGTATAAAATTTTCCTGTCCTTGTCGCAGATGTAATCCCCCAGGATTTTATCCGCAGACAAATCAACAAGGTCCCAGTTGTTAACGTGCGCAATATTTCTCAGGTAAAAATCCGTTATTATTTTTTTGCCTCCTTTATCCGATTTTTCGTACTTATCCACCAGAATAAGCAGCGCCGTTAGCCTGTGTTCATGGATACGGCTGGACAGCAATTCTTTTATATCATCAAACGAGGCGTATTGGTGCCGTTTAGCTATCCGCCTTTGTATAGGCACGTTTATGCCCAGAAAAAGGTCGCCCTCTCCGTATTCGCCCCTGCCGGTTTTGAAAAAACGCGCGAGAAACTTCGCCTTCCCTGGGTTTGCTAATTCGTTGAGGTCGGATTTAATATGATTCATGATAATTATTCAAACTTCCGGAATAAAATATCCAAGTTTCATTTAAATCCTTTTCCGGTCAATCTAATTTCATGGCTACGCCTGTAACAAACATGCAAGATGAACTTTTTAGCACAGCTGTTGCAAACGCGACAAGCGCAAACATTAAGGCTGGTTTTGACCTTCTTGCAGTCGCTCTTGAAGGCCTGGAACAACCGTTGCAAAACAACGTGATGGTGAGGCTTTCCGGCAGGCCCGGAGACGTGTTTGTGGAAGAAACCAAAGACCCGAAAGTTCCAGTCAAATGGGATGAAAATTGCGCGTCGCGCGCTGCGGTTCAAGGTGTCATAAGAGCGGGCATGCCCGAGCTCGTGGATAAGTTTGGATTGCAGTTTGTAACTGAAACAAACATACCAAATCCTGCGGGCATGGGTTCAAGCGGCGCAAGCGCGGCCGCGGGCATGAAAGCCGGCCTGGCATTGGTAAAAAGATATATACCAGGATTCGATCTATCGACGGGAGAGCAGATAGAAGCCGCTGTTGCCGGAGAAACCGCAAGGCATTACGATAATGTCAGCGCCGCTGTATTGGGCGGGCTTGCTGAAAAAAGAAGTTTATACCACAATCCTTTAGTTCCGCAATCGCACGATGAATTTGTCAAACACAACGTTCCTGGATGGTACGTATTGCTTGCCAAGCCCGAAGGTGTAACAAAAGGCTCGACGGCACAGGGCAGGAGCATTCTTACCGAAGACGTCAAGGAAAGGTACGAAAAGGACGCGCGTATAAGCGATACAAGGAAAAGAATTATTTGGCGCCTGGAAGACGGCAACCTGAGAGGCTTAGCCGCAAAACTGGCGGAATTTGAAGATCCTGTAGAATGCGCCAGGGCGGAGAACGGATTCTATGGCAGGGGAATAACTCCAAAATTCTTGGGCGGGTTATACAGGCAGTTCGACGGAAAGCATATGGCTGCCTGGATGAGCGGCGCAGGGCCTTACATGCTTGTGGTCGTGGGCGAGGACAGGGGAAGGGCGGAACTTGCGAAAAGAATATTTTTTCAGGCCTATGCGCCGTTGGGTTACAAGCCGCAGTTCATTGAGGCCAGGTTAAGCAACCAAGGCGCAAGAAGTGTGTAGGTAAAAAGGACGGGCGTACCCAGGTTTTGAGAAGTGAATCAGGGGCCACTGCGATGGCGCTGTGGGTCTACAAATGTCCGTGCTTCTTCCGCAACTGCTCTTGAGGATGAAACAAGCGCGTCGGGTGCCGGCAGATCCTCGAAGAAAAGGTTTTTCCATTCTCCCATTAATTTTGCGTCCTGTTTCATTCCGTCGAACCAATCATCGCGTCCCCTTTTGCCAGTTTCTTTTACCAGTGTGGAATCAGCAAGCTCCGTGACCAGCGCCATAATAGACAGCTTGCCTGCGTGAAATGATACATACTCTTTCCTTGCGTCACCTAGCATAACCCGTTCCGTGTCACCTGTCAAACGTTCTCTATCAAAGACAACTCTTTCCACGTGCAATGTTCTTTCAAACGCCGGCATGCCTTCTTTCATATATTTTTCAACTGCATGGCGCGATGGTGAACGAGAAAAATAACCTTTCGCTGCGAGCGAACCGAACAATTCCATGACTTCATGCATTGAAATTCCCATGCTTCCGGTCGGGGCGGAATGCGACCCTGTCGCCAATGTTCGAAGAGTGAGATGCCCCAACTCTCGCGCATCATATCCGCACTGGTTTTTCCTATTATTAACTTGGGTGAAATAACCGGGTGAAAAAATTTGTCTGCCATACTTGATAGCATTTGTCAAAAGATCGGAATCTGCGCCCGCGTGCAAAGCGCGTTGTAAATGGCTTCTTAACCCAATCTGGGCAACTCCGTTTACTAGGCACCAAACAAGCTGCGTTTGTGCTCCCATCGAATCCGGGTCGTACGCCGACGCAAGCAGCGATCTTGCATAATCCGCCCTCGATATCTCATCAGACATGAATTTACTAAATAGGGTTAACGTTATTAATGCGTTTTTAAATACCAACCTTCAATTCTCTTTTCTGATAAGCATGGAAAAAGTGATGATACAGGCGCCGGAAGGCTACAAGAAAAAACTGACGGAGTTCGCGGACAGCCAAGATGATAAAGAAGTGTTTATTTCCGTCGAGCCCTGTTACGGAGCGTGCGATTTGCGCGACAGAGACGCAAAGCAGTTGGGCTGCGACAAGCTCGTTCACTACGGCCACAACGATTTCGGCGTGCGGCCTTCCATACCTGTCGAGTATGTCATATTGCCGGTCACGGCTGATCCCATCCCGGTCTTAACAAAAAACGTCGGGATGCTGCAAGGCTACCAAAAAATAGGCATTGTTTCGACCGTTAACTTTTTGTCCTTGATACCGGAGGTAAAAGAATTTCTCGCGAAAAACGGCAAGCAGGGAATCGTAGGCGAACCCGCGAACGGAAAATGGGGCGCAAGCGCTGCAGGACAGATACTGGGCTGTGACGTGACGGCGGCGCAGGTAATAGAAAGCGAAGTTGACTGTTTTTTGTATATCGGGACAGGCAAATTCCACCCAACTGGGATGAAAACTAAAAAACCGTTTTTCATACTCGACCTGGAGCGAAATTCGGTTGAACGCCACGACATCGACCATGAGAAACTAGAACGCCAGCGATACGCGCGCATCGCGATTGCGAAGATGTCCAACAAGTTCGGTTTGCTGCTGTCCACAAAAGAGGGGCAGTTTTATTTAAGCGTTGCCAGGCGGGCGCGCGACATATTGAAAAAGAACGGCAAAAAAGCGTACATACTTATTGCGGACGAGTTTACGCCAGAAAAGCTGATGGGCGTTGATGTCGATTGCTACGTCAACTGCTCCTGTCCGCGCATGTCTGACGACACGCAACGGTTCGGGAAGCCGGTAATAAACGCGCAGGATGTCGAAGCGCTGGAAAACAAAGTTATTTAATCCGTAGACCAATTCTTGCTGATTGGAATGAACGCTATCGAAGTCATTGACGTCTCGAAAAAATTCAAGGTATCGGGAAAAGAGTTTTACGCGCTGAAGGACGTTTCTTTGGGCATCAAAAAGGACGAGATATTCGGATTGCTGGGCCCGAACGGCTCCGGCAAAACAACACTGATCAACATTATCATCGGTTTGCTGACAGCGGACGAAGGGAATGTAAAACTGCTCGGCAAAGATGTTGGAAAATTTCCGGACATAACCGAAAAAGTCGGTTTAGTATCGAATGACGCACGCTTCCACTGGGCGCTGAACGTAAAGGACGTTTTTACCTTTTTCGGCATGGTCCACGGGCTGGAAAAGCGCGAACGCGAGCGAAGAGCGTCAGAACTTGCGGATTTTTTCGGGCTGGAAAAAATTTTGAAACGCCGCGTGGACGGCCTGTCCACCGGGGAGCGGATGCGGTTGTCGTTTGCGAAAGCCCTGATGAACAAACCCAGTATATTGTTGCTGGACGAGCCTACGCTCGGGTTAGATCCGAGCATTTCGATAAAACTTAGGAAGGAAATAAAAAACATCAACAAAGAATTCGGCACGCCCATGCTTTTAACAAGCCATTACATGCGCGAAGTCCAGCAATTGGCAGACAGGGTCGCATTCATTTACAGGGGCGAGATAATGGACACAAGGGATGTCCGGGGCGTTGACCTGGAGAAATACTTTTTAAAAATGGTGAGGCTTGGAGAATGAAAATTAACCGCGTTATTGCGCTGATCTATTACGATATGCTGGTTTTCTCCAGGGCAAAGTGGCGTGTCATGGAGATGTTCTATTTCCCTATCACTACCGTGGTGATGTGGGGATTGTTCTCATCATACATGAAATCTTTTGCCGCCGAAGCCGGCCTGATTGTTCTCGTGTTAAATATATTCTGGAACTTTGCTTCTGTGGCGCAAAGCAACACTAACATGCAGATCATGGACGACTCGTGGTCCGGAAGCATAAAGCAGCTTCTGATATCCGGGATAAAAGAATCTGAATATATTTTTGCAAGGATAATCTCGACCACGGCGATCTCTGTTGCGTTGCTTGCCCTTATGCTCTCCGTTTCTTTGTACATGTTTGATCTGCGTGTGATATTTGAAAAACCCGCCGCCTCTGCGATGCTGTTCTTATCAACCCTGGTAGCGTCAATCGCCATGTCCGTCATCATAGCCGCGTTCATAATAACGGCTGGCAAGGAATACGGGTTTTTGTCCTGGACCATGCTGCAAATATTCATACTGTTGTCTGCGCCGTTCTATCCCGTATCCGTTTTCCCGGATTGGCTGCAACCGATAACGACGTTGATGCCTTACACAGCAACGTTTGAGAACGCGAGGGCGCTGGCCTCCGGCAGCGCAATCGATAACGGACTGTTGGCCCAAGGTTTGCTAATTTCGGTTTCATACCTGGCGCTGTCCCTGCCAGCGTACTTTTACGCGTTTAAGCGCGCCAGAAAAACAGGCTATCTTGTCAAGTTCGGGTCTTAGTTACGCCGCCTTCGCAACGCCTTTGGCAGCGCCGTTGCCGCCGGTTGGATGTTTGTACACCCTGTATCCCAGGCTGAACCGCGGGTCCGTTTCTATCTGCGGCCTGCAGTCCACGATGAAAAGCCTGCAAAGAGGAAGTTCGTCATTGGTAAGGTAAACGCGGCGTTCCACGAACTTCATATTCATCAACGCTTTTATGGCTCCAACAGCCTCGCCCACTGTGAGCCCGAACCTCTTTGCAAGGTAAGCCTCCCCCACGGTACTAACGCCAACGTAACCTAAGCCTGTGTCCTGCATCACTAGGTCATCGCCGTATTTTTTGTGCCAGGCGTTGAGGCTTCCTTCCAGTTTTTTAATGCTCCTTTCTATTGATTTAACCGAGGAGAAATCCGGAACCGTGCCCGCGTACAACTCTCTAAGCGCGCCAGCCGCTTCCGTCAGATGGGTTTCCGCCCCATCGAACATTACAATTGCGGTGGGGAAACTGGTCCTAAACATGCCGTAATCTCCGGGCTGGTGCCATTGCTCATCCGCGGCCTTTGTTTCCTCCTGCGCAGGCCTGACTATTCCTGACGCGGCATCCATGACGCTGCCAAAAAGTTCGGCTGGCGCGCCAGCCGAAACCAGCTTAGAGGCTACTGCAATGAGTATTTCTTTTTCCCGTTCACCGTTGCCCGCCATCCCAGAAACCACTAATAACTTTTGAAGAAAGCTTTATAAGCCTGACAGTTAAAATTAGTCGATGTGAACTGAAGCGTGGGTTGCCGGAAACATACCGTATAGTGTATCGGTATGTTTCAGTCTATCCGAATGCTTCCAGCTAAAAGGTTTTCGCATGAAGCTCAACGTCATTGAAAATTCTGATAAAAAGGCGAACATAGAACTGGCAGGCGAGAGCGAGACTTTGGCCAACCTTCTGCGAAAGAAGCTGTGGGAGTCTGGCGCAGAGCAGGCCGCGTTCATGCGCGAACACCCGTACCTTTCGATGCCGAAGATAATAGTTTACGGCAAAAACCCCATAAAAATGCTCGACAGCGCTGCGCAAAAGATAATTGACCAGTCGAAAGAGTTTCAAACAGAGTTCAAGCGGGCGCTAGGCAAGTAATTTAACGCAACAAAATTATTTCTAGTTGGATGCCACACTTCCGCTTTCTCAAAAAAGAGGTCAGGATAATCGGCTGGGATGACGGCCCTTTTTTCAAGGGTGATAAAACAGTCCCGATATTCGGGGCAATATTCCGCGGCGGGTTCTGGATGGACGGGCTGCTTTCCACCAGAATAAGGGTAGACGGCAACGACGCTACAAAAAAAATTTTTACCAGCATAAACAATGCACGGCACAGGGAGCAATTGCGAATAATAATGCTCGACGGCATAACGCTGGGCGGCTTCAATGTCGTGGACATTGAACGCCTTCACAAGGAGACGAACATGGCAGTCATAGCAATAAGCAGGAAGATGCCGGACTTTTCAAAAATAAAACGCGCTCTCACCAACCTGAAAGACGGTGACGAGAAATGGGCGCTGATAGAAAAATGCGGCGCACCGCTCGAAACGAAAATCAACGGAAGAAGTATTTATTACCAGACATGCGGTATTAATAGGAAAGGCGCGGAAGACGTGATAAAACTGTCCTCTACAAGGGCGCTAATACCGGAGCCGCTGCGTGTTGCGCACCTGATAGCGTCCGGCGTCGCGAAAGGCGAATCTTATGGCAGGGCTTAAGAAAAAACCCGGAAGCGTCCTGCGCGATGTTGTGGAAACAGTCGCCTACGCAGCATTGGGCGTGTTCATCGCGGTTCTCATCTACCAGGCATTGATTCTTTTGTTAGGCACGGAAAGGCCTGTCATCGACGTCATTTCAGAATCCATGTCACCGAGCATTAACAGGGGAGACCTTGTGATAGTCAAGCACGCCGAACCGCAAGATATAAAAATAGGGGATGTCATTGTTTTTGACACGTTATCCCAATCGCTGCCGGTCATACACAGGGTGTACAAGATAAACGATGACGGCACGTTCCAAACGCTCGGCGACAACAACCGGGGAGTGCAGCATGAATGGGAAAAGCAGATATCCGCGAAGGACATTGTCGGAAAATCTGTTTTGGTAATACCTTACGCGGGCCTGATAAAAATAACAGTGTGCGACAGCGTCCCCGCTGTGTGCAGGGCGTTTTCGCCGGCCGTCAACAGATAACTAAGATATATAGCTGATAACCGAAAAGGAATCAAGAATGATATCGTATTTAAACAATCCAGTTGAATATCATTCTTGATTAAAGGGGAGATAAAATGGAATTTTGCCAGAAATGCTCGAGCATGATGATGCCGCAGAAAAAGGCGGGCAAAGCCCTGCTAGTGTGCAGGGGTTGCGGCACGAAAAAACAATTCCAGAAAAAATCATTCAAGATTTCGGAGCACATAAGCCACGAGGAGCCGGAGGTTGTTGTTGTTGAAAAGGAATTTTCCAGCCTGCCAAAAACCGTAGTGACGTGCCCGAAGTGCGCGCACACGGAAGCGTTCTGGTGGCTTCAGCAGACGAGAAGCGGGGACGAGGCGCCGACATTATTTTTCCGGTGCACTAACCCGAAGTGCAAGCACTCGTGGAGACAGTATTCGTAGAAATGACAACGAAACCATTTAGTGAGTTTTTATCCATTTTTTTGATCATCGCCGTTGTTTTAGTATCTGGGTGTGATTCAAAACCAAAAATACCCTCTGATAATATCCCTACGAGTTATACAAAACTGATAAACAAGGAATTTCCACAGCAAGTAGCTAAACTATCCCAAATCGATGACAACACTTTGAATACTTCTGAAAAATATTTTGAATTTGCTGAAAACGCGAACAAATTATCAAAAATATTGGAAGAGCAAACAGGCGCGAAAATACCTGAATTACCAAAAACCAGAGAAGGGTATGAAAAAATATCTAGGGTAATTACAGAATATGCGCCTCTTGTGGACAATTATAATAAAGTCATTGCCGCCGCAAATAATGTCAACGAGAACGATTCCAACTCTGTTAACGAATTTTACAAGTCAACAGCTGTTTTTGGCGGTGAAATAGCCATAATATCGGTGGCGGCATTTGGAAAACTCACATACACTGCTGTAGGAACTATATACAGAGCGACCGGATTTCAGACCATAGCCTTAAAATGTGGAAGTTGCGTTTCGCTTGCACTAGGTGAAATGCACTGGTTTTTAAGAACATTGTTTGTAGAAGGTAGCTCCCAGTTTTTCAAGGGTATTTTAGACGTAGTTGAACAAGTAAACCAAAAAGGAATAAGTATAGAAAATTTTGAAAAAACCGTGGATAATACTGGAAACGTGATTCACTCCGAATTAGTTAAGTTGAATATTACGCTGTAGGAATTATTGGCACTCCATAGTTATTCTTAATTTATTGTCTATTTTTTGAGTGGATATTATTGAACAGCCTTCCAAAGAATCGTTTTGTGCTGTTTCTGGCTGCTGCAATTCTTCCGGAACCTCGGCCCACTTGAACAATTTAACCTGCTCGCGCTTCGCATCTACAACGGCGACGCCGCGCAATACCATTGCCTCGAAGTCGCCGGAATACACCGGAACAACATAGAAATATCCGTCTTTTATTTTCTTGAACAATGGCTGCAGGGGGTACCAGTTCTTGTAAATGCTGACCTCGCCGCGGACGTCGTCGAGAGCACGTTCGGGCCCGATCAGCTCGAGCCTGCGGGAATCATATATCGTAATGTTGCCGAAGTTTTTCCCGGATGATTCTATCTCGATGAAATGCGTTATGGATTTGCGTTCGCGGCCTTCCGGTTCCAGTTGTATCACCGCATAATTTCTTTCGTTCTGCTTGTCGTATTGGAAGTACAAATCCTGCGCTATTTCAAAAACATTTTCGTGCTGGAAGTAATAATTTAAGAAGTTGGTCCAGTATTTGTATTTGGCCCATTTGTAAACGCGCAGCTCGCTGTAACCCTCGTCTATCAGTACCTGTTTTTCGAGCCACGGAGGCGCGCCGCCTTCGCGTATCTGTTCCGTGGAATAAAAACTGACTTTGCCGTCGTTTTCGATAGTCATTACGCCAACCTGGTCCGTGTAAAATCTCACCAGGAACATTGTAGGGAAATTCATTTTTGCCGGCTTTATCCACACGGGACCTTTTTCGTTGTGTGCCAGTATCGGATCGCCGAACTCGAAAAACGGGTAATTGAGCCACGCTACAACGTTGATGTCCCTGATCTTTCCTTTCCACAACTGGTACAATATGTCCAGCATCTTGCCGCGCTCGCCGGAATATTCTATGCTTTCGTAGATTTTTTTCCTGTTTGAAGGGTCTTCCCCGCTGATCAGTACGTAAGCGGGCGACGGGTTGCCGCTGTTTATCAAAGTTGCAGGTTCGTAGCTTGAAACCCAGTACAGCGTCCCGTTGATGGGATATACGCCGTCCCAGCTGTCGGATAATTTCCAACCGGTCTCTGTTATCAGCGTTTTCGGTATCTGCAGGGCGTATTCCTGCGATACCAATCGCATGCCTTTGACATCGTCCCAGGCTATTTCCGACACAGTTGACGAGGGCTCGCTGGTTAATTCCACTATGCCGGCGCCGCCCATTTTGTACCATTCCACTTCCATGGGCGGGGATAAAACCGCCGTGGCCGCGGACATGACGAAAAGAATGCCGAACGGCGCAAGCACCCACAAAAACCTGCGCGGTCTGGCCCCTCTGGCGTCTTCGAAAACGAATATGCGCTCAATCTCAGCCTTTGTAAGTTTTGACAAACCGAATATGAACATCCTGATAAAGGCCGCCAAAACAACCGAGCCTATAGGCGACAATGAAACCAAAAAAATCCCGAAAATCCACGACATTACCGAATTCCGGACCGGACTTCTCCCGAAAATTCCGAACGATGCCACAACTCCGACGAAGAAAGCCCAGAGCGTGTAGAACCCGGCGAAACCCAGGGACAGAAAAAAATTAACCCACATAAAGATCTAATTGTGAACAAGGCTTAAATTCAGATTTTTCCCTTGTACCTGTCGCGGATGACAGTTTTCGCCGCGCTCCTTGTGTCCGGCTCGCGGCCTTTAAGGATGCGGCCGCGGCGCAGCGCGATCAACCGCAGTATTTCGTGCGGGTCACGGGAGGAAACTTTAATGTCGTACGCTTTTTCTATCTTCGCAGGGCCGGCGTGCAGGATTCCCTCCAAAATTTCATGCGCAACGTGTTCAGGATCTTTTACCTGGTCGGCCTCGATCGCGCCCTTCAAAGCTATCGAAACTTCGTCCCTTTCGTAGCTCGGTACGATTCCGGGCGAGTCGAGAAGCAGGATGTCCTCGTCGATGCGTATCCATTGCACGCCTCTGGTGTGCCCCGGTATCGGGGCAACGGAAGCGGACTTCCGGCCTTTCAACAAATTTATAATCGTTGATTTGCCGACATTGGGGTATCCGACAATTGCAACGCGTGCCGGCGTTTTAGGAAGGTTCGCTTTGATAAAGTCTTTCAGGATGGCCGCGCTTTTGCGGTTTTTGGAGGATATTACGCAGGTCTTTGAAGACTCCGGATAATCAACCCCGCCAACAAGGTCTGCTTTGTTAACCACTGTCAGAAGCCTCTTGTGCGACATCCTTACAAATTTTTCCACTTCCGTGTTTTTGGTTCCGAAAGGATCGCGCGCGTCCAAAATTTCCACAACCAAGTCTGCGCTCTCGATGATCCGCCTTATCCTGTAACGGAACCCTGAAGACCCTGCCAAAAACCTGTTCTTCAATTTGCACACCTCACATGCGCCCGATGCTCAACCGCAAACCGGCGTCATTTATTTTCCTGTTTTCTTCGACCAGCTTTCCAAACGCCAAATCTGTTTTGCCCAATGTGAATACTTCACCGTTTTCAAGATAATCCGGATCCACGTAGCGGAATTTCTTCTTCATGACGTACTGCGGGTTGTGCGGATCTTCTACCACCAATAGGTTCTTGTCTGCCAACATACCCAGATACTTCTGCACTTCAATGTTATTGCAGCTTTTTAATTTGCCTATTACGAAACTGTCATCCTTCAACAGGTCTTCCAGCGTTATGATTTTGTTTTCTATCGCAATACGCAAAGCCGAAGACAATAACGTGTACCTTACGGTGGCTTGCGCGCCTCCCCAGTGGACCATCTGGCATTTCAAAAAAGCCTCTGCAAAATTCCTGGCTACAGGTTTTGACGAGAATACCATCCTTCCATCATTTGCCGCAAGCGAATTAACGCACTCCGCCACAACGGAAGGCGCGGCCCAATCCTGAAATTCCCGCAGCGCATAATCCACCCTGTCCGCGCACAGCTTCGGCGTTGGCTGCTCCACGAGCCGGAAGTTTTTGTAATCAGACACGCGTTTTGCGTCGAATCCGTGCCGCTCCAATATTCCGGGCAGCTCAGATTCCATGAATATTTTCTGGTGAATTTTGTCCTGGTGGTCCTCGTTTTCGCCTGTTCCGAGCAGCCAGTCGACGACGTGCGAGAATGCCGTGTGCGAGACGTCATGAAGCAGGCCGGCGGCCTGCTCTTCGACGCTTGCGCCGAGTTTGCGCACCAGCAGCATGACGCCGACTGAATGCTCATAGCGGCTGTAATTCCTGTACACGTAATATTCGTCCGGAACGCCGTATTGCGCGATTTTTTTCAGGCGCTGAACCGGATCGGAGCCGATTAACTCGACCAAAACCTCTTCGCCTATGTCGAAGGGGCCGTAAAGCCTGTCCTTAATCAGCATAATCCACCCATAAGCTCTGAGAAAATACATATATATTACCCCTGCTAATTTTAATTATGGTCTTAAAGGCTGTTGCGGCTCTTTTACTCGCGCTGGTGATACTTACCAGGTCCTTAACCGTGCTCTCGCCGAAGAAAGCAAAAGCCTGGCTTAAGGAATTTTCAAAAATCAACAAGGATTGGTCGTATGCAATCAGCCTTGTGATGTTTGCGTCAGGCCTGATAACCGCGCTTCTTGTAGTGAAGCTGGCGGGATTGCAAAGCTTTTTGGTCTCTGTTTTCGGGGCCGGGCTGCTTGCAGGAAGCTTCCTGATGTTCAATGACATACACAGGGATGCGATCAAGCTGGTTTTGAAGAAGTCTGACAAATGGTTCCAGAAGGTGGCTTTGTTCAAGCTTGCCGTGGCTGTCGCCCTTTTATGGGCACTGGTTTACTTCTGATCATTCGATTAAAAGCAGGGCGTACATGGCTGCCATGCCTGCGACAAACGACAAGAGCTGCATTGCGGACTTATCGCTCTTTTCCTTGTGAAGTTCAGGTATCAAATCCGATCCTGCGATATAAACGAAGCTTCCTATTGTGAAGGGCACCATCATAGAAACAAAATTTCCCACATAGCTGCTGATTGCCATCGAAACCAAGAAACCCGCCACAGCCGCCAGCGCCGAAAAAAAGTTAAGCATTATCGCCTTTCCACGGTTGACCCCGCCCCTCAAAAGCACGCCAAAATCCCCGATTTCCTGCGGTATTTCATGGAATACCACTGCCAGAGTGGTGGCCACGCCCAACGGTACGCTGGCCAGGTAGCTGCTGCCTATCACAAGGCCGTCGATGAAATTGTGCACGCCGTCGCCGATCAGGTTCATGAACACGAAAGGCTTTACGTGCTGGCTTTTGTTGTGCATGTCGTGCGAGTGGTGCCAGTTTATGATCTTCTCAACCACGAACATCGTGACAATTCCGGCCAGTATGTATATCGGCGTCGTTCCGTCAAATCCCATCTCCATGGTCTCCGGCAGCAGGTGTATGAAAGAATCGCCGAACAGCGCGCCTGCCGAGAAACTAACCAGGTAAATAAGGTGCTTTGATTTTGCAGGGATCGCAAGGATCCCGACCAGTGATATCAGACTCACTACTAAAACGCTTGCGAGCCCGTAGACGAAGACGTCCAGCATCAGGTTTGATTTGTTTTTGCTTTTATTTAAGTTGTTTTTTAATAAGGCATCCAATAGGAATGTATGGTATCCACAAAGGTGTGGGGGGATAAAACTGTTTTTGCCTGCGACGAATGCGGGTTCAAATACGCTGATGCCGGAACCGCGAAAGAGTGCGAGAATTTCTGCAGAACGCACAATGCGTGCGACCCGAAAATAACCGCGCTGGCCATTGCGAAATAACCGCCTTTTTCTTTCAGTTCCTATTAAAAAGTAATTGTATGAAAAACTCCGAAGTCGCCAAAATACTGTACGAGATAGCCGACATACTGGAGATGCAGGACGTCGAGTTTAAACCGCGCGCTTATCGCAAGGCTGCGCAGTCCATTGAAACGCTGCAGCGTGACATAACCGGGATCTGGCGCGAAGGAAAACTGCGGAGCATTCCGGGCGTCGGTGCGGCCACAGAGGAAAAGATTTCAGAATTTCTTGAAACGGGGCGGTTGCCGTATTACGAAAAGCTGAAGAAATCGCTGCCTGTTGACCTGGATTCGCTGATGTCTGTAAGCGGACTTGGCCCGAAGCGCATTGGACTGCTTTACCGGAAATTGAAAATAAAAAATCTGGATGACCTTGAAAAGGCTGCGAAAGCGAATCGGATTGCGAAGCTGAATGGGTTTGGCGAGAAGAGCGAGAAAAAAATACTGGACGGCATCGAGTTTGCTAGAAAAGCGAAAAGCAGGATGCTTCTCGCAAAAGCGCTTCCAATCGCCGATGAAATCGTGCAAAGGCTGCGAGGGCTTGATTTCGTAGACAGGGTGGTTTTCGCAGGCTCGCTGCGGCGCATGAAGGAAACGATAGGCGACATAGATATTTTGGTTACGTCATCGAAACACGACAAAGTCATAGATTTTTTCACAAAAATGGACGGCGTCGGCGAGATCATTGCACGCGGGCCGACCAGGGCGTCGGTGCGCCTGAAGGGCGGCGTGCAGGTGGATATTCGCGTACTTGATGACAGTGCCTTCGGCGCTGCGCTGCAATATTTCACAGGCTCGAAAGACCATAATGTTGCGATGCGGAAGATCGCCATTTTCAAAGGGCTCAAATTAAGCGAGTACGGACTGATGAAAGGCGGCGAGCTGGTCGCCGGAAAAACAGAGGAAGAAATCTACGACAGGCTCGGACTGGATTACATCGAACCCGAGCTGCGCGAGAATACAGGTGAGATTGACGCCGCAAGATCGCACAAACTTCCCAGCCTAATAGCATACGATTCCATCAAAGGCGACCTGCAAATGCATACGGTGTGGAGCGACGGTGCGAATACCGCGAAAGACATGTCCGTAGCCGCGGAAAAACTCGGTTACGAGTACATCTGCATCACGGACCACGGCGGAAACCTCAAAGTTGCGGGTGCGCTCGATGAGCAGGATTTCAGAAAACAATGGAAAGAGATCGACAAGCTAAACGGCTCCGGCAAATTGAGGATATTCAAAGGCGTCGAGGCCAACATAGAAGCCGACGGAAAAATTGACATTCCAGACAGGTTTTTGAAAGAATTTGACATCGTCGTCGCGTCGATGCATTCGTCTTTTGGATTAACTAGGGAACAAAACACAAAGAGGCTGATAACAGCGATTGAAAATGAAAACGTGGATGTCATAGGCCATCTTACCGGCAGGGACATAGAAGAACGCAAAGGCGCTGACACGGACTTCGAAAAAGTTTTTGACGCCGCGAAACGCACGGGAACGCTGCTGGAGATCAATGCGCAGCCAAAGAGGCTCGATTTAAACGACATCAATGCGCGCGACGCCATTAAAATGGGCTGCAAGCTCGTTGTTAACACGGACTCGCACAGCGCCGAACAACTTGCGAACATGCGGTTCGGCATAGGCGTTGCGAGGCGGGCGTGGGCAGAGCGCAAGGATGTCGTGAATACGCTGGCGTTGAAGGATTTCATGAAAGTTTTGAAGAAATGAAATTTGTAAACATTACGGCGTTATAGAATCCGCTTCTGACAGGCGCATTCTTTCCGAAACGATGCCTCCCAGCCGCATGAACAATGGTGTAACCCCCAGCGGGTAACCTTCAAAAACATGGGAAAGCCCGCCCACATGCAGTTGTGGATTTTTCCTTCTAATTTCATCCGCCATAAATTGTTCCCGGACTTCCGGTTCCAGACCCTCATGTTCCGTGGCTTTTTTTAACGCAGCCTTGGCGTCTGGTGACATACGCTGGTCCATCGCTGTTATAACATGTGGGTCGTAATAACCTTTGTTGAAATGTTCCGTGTAACGCCTCCTTAAGGTGCTGTATGGGATGCGCGCTACTTCAGGACGCATGCCGCCAAATTCTTTTTTTACAATTTCCAAGAAAATCTCGTCTGTATCATAGTCCAATAACACACTTGTTTGCGGATGATCTGCGCCATGAATTTGCACGCCTCTGATACCGGCGTATTCAACAGAAACAAGTATTTCATAACCTCCAAGCTCGCAGAGTTCCGTATACAGCTGTTTCATATTCTGCGGGCCATTAATCGAATTTACCGCTCTGCTCTTCCTTCTATTATTCTCCGATATTTTTCTTACCATTTCATCAAGCGGAAACCCAGCAGCAGCCTCTATGGTAATCGCCTCCGGGCTAAGATAATCAAGCAACCGCCTAAGCCTTCGAGGGCCTTCCAGATCGTTATGCAGAGTTCCAACAAGCTTCACAGTAGATTGTCTGATAGAAAGAAATTTAAACCCGTTTTTATCAGTTTTAACTTTTATCCGGCTCGCGCAAGCTCCTGGTCGACGACCTGCTTGAAAACGTCGTAAGGCACTGCGCCCGGTATGACAGAATAACCGTCTTTTGGATTTCCTACAAAGAATGTTGGCGTGCCTTGTACGCCTGCGTTTTCGCCGTCGGAAAGGTCTTTCGCGACTTCGGATTTGTATTTTCCTGAATCCAGGCACGAACTGAATTTTTGCGCGTCCAATCCTATTTCTGCCGCCCAGTTCTTCAGGTCGGTCGTGTTAAAAGCCACCGTGCTCTGGCCTTTCTTGTCCTGCTCGCCGAAAATTTTGTTGTGCATGTCCCAGAACTTGCCTTGTTCATCTGCACATTCGCCGGCCTCTGCTGCCGGCAAAGCGGCCGGGTGTATTTGCGCCAGCGGGAAGTCCCGGTAAACGAATTTCACTTTCCCGGATGCGACATAATCGTTCTTGAACTGCGGCAGGACGTCGCGGTACGATGCGCGGCAGAACGGGCACTGGAAATCAGAAAATTCTATTACCGTGACCGGAGCATTAACATCGCCTAACGACGGGTCGTCGTCTGCAGAAACGGACGCGCGCTGCTGGATTGTCGTCCCTGTGGTGACTGTGTCTGGCGTGATCGTCTGCTTGCCTAAATAAAGGCCCGCCAAACCGACAACGGTCAAGGAAAGCAGAACAATTATAGAAATTAAAACAAGGGTGTTTTTTTGTATTACTATTTCATTTTTCTTATTCATCGGATCACTCAAAACTAGTTATTATCGTATTCCATGATATTTAAACATTTTACAAAAAACCGCTTTCTGTGGGGCTATGCGCTTGTCTTAGCTAGTTTTTTCCCCCATCTATCCATGCATTCCATTACATCAGAGAAACTCTGGCCTATGGTTGTCAATGAATAGCTGACCGAAACAGGTCGTTCGTTTATTACATTTCTTTTTATTATTCCCCTGCCTTCCAAAAACTTCAGCGTCCTCGACAGCGTTGTGGAATTCATTCCCAAAACCCGCTTTAATTCGTTAAAATTTGAAGGCCCCTTGGCCAAAAGCGCGCAGATAATTTCCAGCCTATGCCTCGTTCCTATTGTAGCTATGGCTTTCGATACGGCTTTCATATTTTCGATAGGTATCGCCCACGATACCTTATTCTATATATAGTATAATTTATATACCTAGTATCATAAGTGGATCAGGAGGTAATATCTGTGGACAAAAAAAAGAAATCCGGTAAAAATGGGTGTTGTTAAAAATCGAAGGAGGAGATAATATGGCTAAGGAAAAGGAAATTGTTCCATGTGCGTGTGGTTCTGGAAAGGACTACAAGAATTGCTGCGGCGCGCCCGCCAATAAGAAGTAGTTGGCGAATTGCGTTAAAGTGGTATTGACATCGCAGAGTTGTCTTTATTTGCCGTGCTTTATGCACCATTGCGATGTAATGTCAACTAGTTGCCCTATAAACTCGTCTTTCAAAAACACATGGTCAGCGTTTTCTATGATCCGGAGGTCCTTTGGGTCATTGGCGTTCTCAAACAGCGCTTGGGAGTTTTTTGGCGGCACAATTATGTCATTGGATCCGTGAATAAACCTTGTCGGAGACTTGACCCGCCTGATTATTTTGGTCGCGTCGTACTCCTTCAAATCTTCGATAAAATTATAATGCAGCTTAACGTGACCTTTTTTAAACGTGTTATGATCCATCAGCCCTTCTTTTGCCCATTTTTCCAGCGTATTCTCGTCGAATAGCGTATGCCATTCGAATTTGGCCGGCGAACTTACCGGCACAATGCTCCTTATTCTTTTATCCGCTGACGCTGTCAATATCGCCGTAAAAGCTCCGAGTGAGTGGCCTACTACTGAAATTCTTTTTTTGTCCACGCTTTCATTTTCTGAAAGGAAATTTATCGAAGATATCAGGTCGTCTATTTGGTGGGAAACAAGCATATCCTCGCAACGGCCTTCGCTTTCGCCTATGCAATTGGAGAAGTCGAAACGCATGGTTATGAAATTGTTTTCAACCAATTTTTGCGATATTTTAACCAGCGGCTTGAATTCCTTGAAGCTCGTGAACCCGTGGCATATTATCACGGCGGGATTTTTGCCCGACTTTTCCGGCTTATCCAGTATCGCCGCAATTTTCAGGCTTCTCGTGTTTTCGTAAAACACTTTTTCGCTTGGCATAAAGTTTATTCTAATTTATAGCTTAAGAAATGAATGAATATTGTGAAAGTCAAAAAGGACGTAAAAGACCACATGGAAAAGGAGCGCAACCCGCAAACAGGCTCTTTGTTAAGGCAGGTCATATTGGGCGGTCAAGACGGTTTGGTCAACGTTCTCGGCTTGATACTTGGCGTGGCCGCTGCAACGAACGACTCCAGAATAATCATCATAGCTGGCCTGGCTGCCACGATGGCCGAATCGATCTCAATGGCCGCTGTCGCGTACACGTCGTCAAAGGCTGAGAAGGATTATTACCAAAAGCAGGTCGAACAGGAAAAAAGGGAGATCAGGGAAATACCGGAAATGGAGAGGGAAGAAGTAAAGATAATTTATTACAAAAAAGGCTTTCGCGGCAAACAACTGAATGACATAGTGCGCAAGATAACGTCCAACAAAAAACTGTGGCTCGACGTGATGATGAGCGAGGAGCTTGGGCTGGCTGAATCGAGGTCGAAAAAGCCTGTGATGGAAGGCGCGGTGGTAGGCGTATCAGCGATTATAGGGTCGCTGATTCCGTTAGTGCCGTTCTTTTTCCTCTCCGTCTCTTCTGCAGTGATGTGGGGGATCGTAGCGTCAACCGTGTCGCTGTTTGTTTTTGGCGCTATAAAATCGCGCCTCACAATAGGCAGCTGGGTAAGGAGCGGGCTTGAGCTTGCCGTTGTGGGGACAATCGCGGCTATACTTGGCTATTTGATAGGCATTTTTCTGGGCGCAAAGGTGTAAGATGCAATCAATATCCGAACGAGCGTACCGAATTTATTTCTTCCCTTTTTTCAGTGCCGCCCAGTCCGCTGATATCACGGTTTTCAGGCCTTTGATGTAATTGTAACACTGCAGCGCCGCTTTGGCACCGTCGCCTGCGGAAATAACGATCTGCTTGAACGGCATGTTCGTGACGTCGCCGGCCGCGAACAGGCCGGACGTTTTTGTTTCGCACAGGCCGTTGATCATTATCTGCTTCAGCGCGTCGCGGTCTACCATGTCTTTCACGAAATCGGTCTTTGATTCGAATCCCAGTTCAACGAACAAGCCGCTGATTTCTATATCCTTCGCTTCTCCCGGATTCATTCTTTGAACAACAACAGACTTTAAAAATTTGTCGCCTTTCGCCTCTTTGACAGAAGCGTTTACAAATTCAACGTTGCCTTTTTTCTTCAGGTTTTCAACGTCATTTTCGTGGCCTGCGAATTTTGGAACTTTGTGTATAACGTAAACTTTCGAGCATATGCCGCTCAAAATTTCCGCGCCTTCCAGGGCTGTGTGTGAATTGCCTACAACGGCTGTTATTTTGTTCTTGAAAAGCGGGCCGTCGCAGGTGATGCAGTATGAAATTCCCCTGTTCGTGAATTCAACTTCGCCGGCCACGTTCATAAGTTTCGGCGTCTTGCCGAAGGCAAGGATAACGGATTTGCAACGGTAAACGCCTTCGTTTGTAATTACGCGGAAGTCCTTTTCTCCCAACTTTTCTATTTTTTCCACGCCTTCATAAAAGATTTCCGCACCGAAATCCTTTGCCTGTTCTTCGAACTTCCTCATCATGGACGGGCCGTCCATGACGCCGAGGCCGGGATAATTTTCAACGTGGTTCGTCGTATTCGTCTGGCCGCCCACGTCTTTTGTAAGAATGACGGTCTTGAGGTTCCTGCGCGCAGCGTAAATGGCAGCTGTCATGCCGGCCGCGCCTGCGCCGACAATGACTACGTCATAATTTTTTTCTTCCATGGCCACCGCCTACTAATTTTGAAGCCAAGGTTTAAATAAAGTTTTAAAAGAAGCCCTACATTTTCAGAAGATAGCCTGTTATAGGACCTTCCTCGGGTTTTTCCACGTTCGGCAGTTTGATGGTCTTTAATTTCTTTTCAACAACGAGCTTGTCGACGTGTTTTTTCACAGTTTTCCACGACGTTGTCATGCCCCTGTTCTCAAAAGAAATCAATAAACTAAGGCGCTGTATGCTCATTGGCGTGTTGGTGTATTTTCCCATAACAGAAAGAATGGAATCCTTCAAATCGCCGGAAGAACTCTGTCGCCTGCCAGCCATTATATGTTATTATACGGCTTCCCTTATAAATCTATGTCATTTTTGAACGTTTTAGCGCTAAAAAAAGCTTATTTTGGCGGCTTTTGAATCCAGAAGCCTTTAATACACTGTTTGCAGAGTTAAGTTCATGGAACTTGACGTCAAGGTTTTGAAGGCACTGGGCTCTGAGACGCGGCTGACAATAATCAAATACCTCAAGGAAAGGCGCATGACGTTGACAGAGCTTTCTGGCAGGCTAAAAATGCATGCATCCACTGTAAAGGAACATCTGGATTCCATGGCACGGGCCGGGCTCGTGGAACAAGAAGACGAGGGCAGGAAATGGAAATACTATTCGCTTACCCGGGACTGCAAAAATCTGTTGTCGCCGTATCCGAGCGAGATAAGGGTGCTGATACCGATCGCGCTGGTGCTGTTCGCGATAGGGTTCGGTTCGACCGGCTATTATGCGATGAATGAAGCGTCGGCTGCGCCGGGTAAAGGCGACTATGTCCCCACCGGAGTTGCGCCCGCTCCTGGAGTTTCTTCGATGCTGGTTGTGATTGCGTCCCTGCTCGTGATCGTATCAGCTTATCTGGTCGCAAGAAAAGCCGTGTTTCTACAGCGGTTGGGGAAAAACCCGAATATTTAGCAGCCTGTTATTAGCGCTTCCGCAGAATAACAGGTCGTGAGCAACAGGATAACAACGCTGATGATATTGGTTCTGCTAGCCGGCGCCATGCCTGCCTCGGCGAGCGTCTTTTCGCCTCCCTATTATTCTGGATCGCCGGGGCATTATTACCAGGCGGTATTTGACGGCGAGGGCGAAGCTGCGGTTATTGCGAAAATAATCCAACTTAACACAGGCAAGGAAGACATAAGCAAAATAGTTTTGGAAATACCGGGCCGCGTGAACATTCGTTACGTTTTCCAGGAAACGCAGGTGCGCGCCAATGACGGGTATCCCTATTACGATTATCCTTATTACGGAAAAAAATATTCCACCCCGGACTTTGCCGAAGAGCAGCTTTCGTGGTCTAAAAAAATCACGGTAAACCTGACAAATCCGATAAAACAGGGCGATACCGGAAGCCTGATAATTTATTACAAGGCCGCCGGCTATGCCAAAAAAAATGTTAATTTCGACTTTGACTTTGAAACAATAAAATCGCCCTTTGACACGCCTTACCTGCGGGTTGCGGTTAACGTGGACGATGACCTGTCACTCAGGGGAGGCGAGACGAAAACAACGTACATACAGAACATCGCAACGTTTGAATCGTTATCTGCGCCAAAAGGCGTGGCGATAGCCGGCGAACAGGCAAATTTCATAAAGACAATTTCCGACAATGTCGTTTACGCGGGCGGCTATGTAAAAACGAAAACAAACCTCGATCCGTGGGAGAGTTTCCATGTCACTGGCAGATACAATGAAAAAAATGCGTGGTTACTGAATTATTACGAGGAAATGGCTGGTGTTGCCGTCGCCATCATTGCGATAAATTTCCTGATAGGCGGCGGGTTGCTCGGAGGCATTTTGGGCTTTATACGAAAAGCCAGGAAGTCGCAGCTTTCCAGGATAATTTATTCTGGTTTCCTGTCGGCGGCCGCTGTTTCACTTCTGGTAACCTCGATGATTTTCCTGGGAAATTCCCTGTATACCGTGTTTAGGAGCCAGATAGCCGGGACGCTGGTCGTAGTGGCCGGGTTTGCCTCTATACTGTTTTCGGTGTCGTTTCCCTCCTATTACCATGCGCAAAAATACGGGAACAGGGAAGGCGCGGCCGTGCTTGTTTCCACGATAGTGTGGCTGGTCGTAATTGCGTACTTTATTTCTTCGGTCTTTGGCAACGGTTACATTTACGATGTTGCTTACACAATGGGCGCTGCTGAACGGGCTAATTGAACTTTTTTACAACCCGTTCCATCCGGTCGGCCGCTTCAACGATCCTGTCATAAGCTGTCGCGTAGCTTAACCTCACATAGCCTTCGCCGTATTTGCCGAATTCCGTGCCAGGCAGCACTGCAACTTTCGCCTTTTCCAGCATCAACTGCGAGAACTTATCAGATCCGATGCCTGTGTTCCTGATGCTCGGAAAAAGATAGAACGCCCCCTCCGGGACGGCGCAAATTAGCCCCATTTCGCCCAGGCGCTTATGCAGGAACGCACCGCGGCGTTCATATTCTTTGCGGGCCCTTTCAACGTAATTTTTCCCTGTCCGAAGGGCCTCGATGGCTGCAAACTGCGATATAGTAGGCGCGCTTATAGACGTGTACACGTGAACTTTTTTCATTGCGCCGATGATTTTTTCCGGGCCGGATGAATAACCGACTCGGAAGCCTGTCATTGCATAAGTCTTTGAGAAGCTTTGCAGCGTGACGACATTATCCTGAACGCCATTAAGCGACGCCATTGAGACGTGTTTCGCCCGACCGTATACGAATTTTTCGTATGCTTCATCGGCTATCACAAGCAGGTTGTTATCCACTGCGATGTCCGCGACTTCTTCCAGTGTTTTCCTTTTTAGTACGTTCCCTGTGGGGTTTGACGGCGTGTTTATTACGATTACCTTTGTCCTGCCTTTGTTTACGGATTGCCTGATCAAATCCGGATCCAATTCGAAATTGTCCTCCCCGGATATCCTATACGGCGCAGGATAACCGTTGAGAAGCTCAACTACAGGGCGATAGTCCATAAAGCCCGGATCCGGGACCAAAACCTCTTCGCCGGGATCCATTGTGCACATCAGCGCTATCAGTATGGACTCGTTTGAGCCGTTTGTTATTATCACATTGCCCGCGCTTGCACGCACCCTGTTTTCTTTGCGCAATTTTCCTGCCACAGCGCGGCGAAGTTCGGCCAACCCCTCCACGGGCGCGTAATGCGTGGTTTTGGATGCGTTTCTTTTCACGCACGCGATGACGTTCGCCGGCGGCAGGAAATCCGGCTCACCCGGCCCCAACGATATTATTTTTTTGTTCTCGCTGGCCACTTTTAGAAAAGTTGACATTGAGCTGGGCGGCAGTTCGGACTCGCGCTTTGAAATCACATCACGCAACATAGTTAATTATAGGCTTTATAAATTATAATTATGGACCTTGGCAGCCTTTTCTCCCCCTCGTCCGTGGCAATTGTGGGCGCAAGCAGGGACCCGAAGAAATTCGGCAACGTTGTGCTGAACAATTTCATGCTTACGTTCAAGGGAAAAATCTACCCTGTAAACCCCAAGGTGGACGAGATCATGGGATTGAAATGTTACCCGAGGGTTTCTTCGATAAAGGACAAAGTGGACCTCGCCGTAATCATCGTGCCCTCCGACGTCGCGATAGAAACGGTTGAGGACTGCGGCAAGAAAGGCGTCAAATCGCTGGTCATCATCACAAGCGGCTTTTCCGAGGTTGGCGACCGCGAAAAAGAAAATAGGCTGGGAGAGGTTATTAAAAAATATAAAATGCGGGCTGTAGGACCGAACTGCCTGGGCATACTGGATACGTACAGCGGCGTTGACACCATATTCAACCCGCAATACAAATTAAACAGGCCGTCGAAGGGCCCAATCTCATTCGTCTCGCAATCGGGCGCTTTAGGCGCTGCCGTCCTGGACTGGGCGCACTCCGAGTTCGTGGGCATGTCAAAATTTGTTTCCTACGGAAACGGTATCGATTTGCGCGAATCCGAACTTATCGATTATCTTGGTAGCGACGAAACCACCAGGGCAATCGCGCTTTACCTTGAAGGCCTTGAAGACGGGCACAAATTTATAGAAACCTGCATGCGCGTCTCTAAAAAAAAGCCGATCATTGCGCTGAAAGCCGGCAAGAGCGAGGCGGGCTCGAAGGCCGCGATGTCGCACACAGGATCATTGGCCGGCTCTGCAAACGTGTTTTCCGGAGTCTTCAAGCAATGCGGGGCGATAGAAGTCGGCGATGTCGACGAGTTGTTCGATTTGTCCAGGATACTTGCCTACCAAAAGCCGCTGGCTGGAAACAGGATCGCTGTAGTAACGAACGGCGGCGGGTTTGGAGTTTTGGCCGCGGATGCCATTGAAGAATGCGGGATGAAGCTTGCAACTTTTTCTCCGGCCGCCGAAAAATTATTAAGGGATTCGATGCCGCCTCATGTAAATGTGCGCAATCCTATGGACCTTGTAGGCGACGCGGACACGAAGCGCTACAAGGATGCGCTCGACATAATAGCAAAAGAGGATGGCGTGGACTGCATACTCGTGATACTGCTTATGCAGGTATCCACGCTCGGTTCTGACGTGATAGATTCAATAACGGAGGTATACAAAAACAAAAAAAAGCCGGTTGTCGCATGCTCGGCCGGAGGCAACTTTACCCAGTTGCACATGCATGCGCTCGAAAAGGAAGGGATACCCGCATATCCGACTCCCAGGAAAGCTGTCAAGGCTATCAAAGCACTCTGGGAGTATGGGAAAATAAAAAACAAAAACAAAAAAATTGAATGATGAACCGCTACTCGTCCTCGTCTTCGTCCGTTTCCTCTTCTAACTCGTCTTCCTCTTCCAATTCGTCCTCGTCGTCACCGCTTTCCTCATCGTCGAACACAGCACCACCTTGTTCCTTTTTTCTAGCAGCATCTATTTAAGCGTTTCTGTGATAACCGGACGCGCCGTCCACATATATTTTGTTTTTTTCTGCCGTGAATTTTACGCCCAGCATCTTTTCGCAAATTTCGATGTTTGTAGCCGCATGCTGCGTTATTTCTCCTGTTGTTACCGAAGATTTTCCGTCAGCAAGGGCCATGTAAGGGATCAACTGGTCGGCGGCGTGCCTGTCCAAAGAAAATCCGCCTTCCAACTCGCCGATTATTTTTTCCGCCGCCTCTTTTCCCACGCTTTCGGCGGATTTTTTTATTTCTCCCAATGAGTCCGCACCAAGTACCGAGTTTTCGCATTCTGCCCACAAAACCAGGGCGGACCCGGCAGAAGCTGAACTTACGACCTCTTCCGTTATTTCCGTTTCGTATCCGGCTTCTTTCAGAGCTTTTTCGGCAGAAATTTTTTGGCGCTCGGACACATGCTTCGGGAGGTTGGAGCATACTGAAACGCCCCTGATAATTTTTACGTCGCCTCTCTCCATCACTTGCAGGCCTTTTAATTTTCCCGGCGGCTTCAACGTGCACAATACGCCGGCGCCGCCTTTCGGGTAGAATCCCCGGCTGTTAACAGTCACCGATGCGCCGAATCCCATTCCACCCAATAACGGGAAAAAAACATTTTCAGTGTAATCAATTGGCGGCGACCACGCCGTGTTTGTTGCGCCTCCGTTGACTTTTATTTTTATTTCATCCTTCCCGAACGCGGATGCGATTGCCAGCGACTGAAGCACCAACGTTATCGCTCCTGCTGTCTTTATATTTATTTCAATTTCCCTTTCAAAGGAATCCCCGGGATAGAATTCTATTTCCTTCGACCCCACGAACGCGTTCTTTACGGAGCCGTTGCACAACTTAGCAAGTGCAAGAAGACCTTGAAGATGCTGTTCTTTCAAACCCGGCGTCGGCCGGTTGGCGCGTATGTTGATTATCTTGCAGGGTTTTTTCAACACCGCCGACAACGCTGTTGCTGTGCGAAGTATCTGGCCTCCACCTTCCAACGTATCGCCTTGGACTATAATCATTTGCAAACCCGGTACTGATTTTTACTATATCTACAGGACTGTCCAGATTTAATTCTTCCACTTCAATTTCTTATTCTGTTTATTTTATACAGTATCGACGAATCAGCTTTCCTGTACCAAATCACACGGAAAACTTGTTTCCGATCTCGGGCGCATGCGCCTCGAAACCCATTTCTTTCAATTCGGCCGCGAATTTTTCGCAGTTGTCGCCGTGCACCACAAACACTTTTTCCGGATTAACTTTGTTTATCGTGTGCAATAATTCTTCGCGGTCCCCGTGCGCGGAAAAATCAAATTTGTCCACATGCAACCCGACGTTTACATTTTCCCCGTCCAGATTGTATGTGTTATGTTCCAGGAGCTGGCGGCCCGGCGACCCGTCAACCTGGAAACCGGGAATCAATATCGAAGAGTTTTTACGCAGGCACAGGCGGCGTATGTAAAATACTGAAGGACCGGCCTGTACGAATCCGGCGGTCGTAACGATTGCGCAAGGCTCTTCTATTATCTGCTCCCGCTGCCGGTTGTCTTTCACGAATCCGGCACTGCTGCATAGCTTGCTCAATCGGCCTCCGTCTTTCAGGTACGATTTGTAATTTTTGATTATGCTCGTCGCCTCGCGCGCCATTCCGTCGACGTAAATAGGATACTTCAGGCCTTCCAATATCATCAGCATTTCCTGCGACCGGCCCAACGCGAATGCCGGTATCAGGGCGACACCTCCGCCTTCCACTGTTTCCCGCACGGCTTCCAAAAATCTTTTCTCTTCGGCCTGCCTGTCCGGGTGCCTGCGCTCCGCGTATGTGGACTCTATGACGAGGACGTCGGCCTCGGGAAATTCTTTCATTCCGTTCACCAGCCTCGTATCCGCGACCCTCAAATCGCCGGTGTAGAATATTCTCTTGCCAGCCGTTTCAATAACAATGCCCGCCGAGCCTGGAATATGGCCGGCATCGACAAAAGACGCGCTGAAGTTCTTGAAATTCAAAGTTTTACGATAAGGCACGCTTATGCTTTTGTTCAGCGTGTCGCGCACGTCTTTCCTGCTGTACCGTACGTTATATCCTTCCATCTTTGCTATTTTGGCGGAATCTTCGAGCATTACGCGCATCAGGTCTATGGTCAAATCTGTTGCGTAGAAATTCCCCACATAACCGTACTTGTTCAAGAACGGAACCGCCCCAATATGGTCCAGATGCGCGTGGGAGATAAAAACGTGGTTCGGATTGACTTTTAACGGGTATTCCGGCTCTTCGTTGTGGTTTAATTTCAACCCGTAATCGAGAAGTATTTTTTCCTTGTTTTCTATTACTATCGCCGACCTCCCAACCTCGCTGGCGGCGCCCGCGAAACTTATTTCCATCATTGCACCTGACTTATTTGACAGTTATGCTTTTAATGTGTATAAAACACGTACTTCCGCGAAAAATCGCCCAGTTATCAAAATATAAACATTGGACTAAGAACGTTAAGTAAGTGCGGGAGTAGCAAAGCCTGGCCAAATGCGCAGGACTTAAGAGGAACTGGACATATGCAATGCATATGTCGGTTTGAACGGCTTAAGTGCTGATTGCTTATTGCAATGTGAAGAAATCCTGTGGGTTAGTCCCTTCGCCAGTTCGAAAACTGGACGCATACAATGTATGCGTCAGTCGAACTTCTGGCCTCCCGCATTTATTTTATTTCATATCTTTCTCTTAGGATACGCCTTGCAGCCCCATAACTCGGGCGGAAAAGCCTGAACATTGCAGAATTGCCGTAACGTGCTTCGTGCTGCCTTAACAAGCCTTCAAGGTCGCGACTTCTTTTCATCATGTCCCTGTAAACCCAGAATCCGTAGAAAGGTGTTGATGCTTTTGCACGCCAAGGGGTAGCGGACAACGTAATCCCGAATGCATTAAAAAATCCTACTCTTTCATAAATGCTCAATTCTTTACCGGGTTCTTCCATGGATATTAAAGTTCACTAACAGGGATGAATAAAGCGCTTTACAAAAAAAATATTGCAAACCAGCTTAAATCTTTAAACTTTCAATAAGAGTTGTGCAGGGAAAATGGCACTACATGGGTTCGCCGCATGCCGGCTACCCTTCTCCCGCCATTGTTCTCGACCAGTGCGTCTCGGCTGAAAGGCTTGGGACAGAACTGGCCGGCAGAGGATTTTACGTTGCCAGGGCGCTTGGTTTTTCTTCCATACCAGACCAGGATATCATGAAGGAAGCTGCCAGGCTGCAGGCGCTGATACTCACACGGGACAAGAAGCTGGGAAAGGTCGCCGATGCCATCGTGATTGGTCCTGGCTTGAGGCTGTCTGGCGGCGATTACGCGGAAATAATCGGCGACGTGGAATTTGTTTTCGGCATGGTTGCCGAGCCCGCCGCCAGGGAAACGAACGGTTACAGGAGCAGACTGATTTCGCTTAGAAGGAAATTCGCACCCGAGCTTGACGAATTGTATCCGTCAATTTGGCGCCTTGCGGACGTGATACCGTGACTTATTATTCGCACAACGACCCGGGTTACATAAGTTTATTGGGCAGGCGGATAAATCGCCTTCGAGATGCACTCACCGATGTCAGCGATCCTGTGCTGGAGAAGCGCCTCACTTATCGTTTAAATGACATGGTAAAACAGGCCGAAGAACTGGAAAGGCACGCGCATAACGGCGGGTACAAACGCGGTGCCGGGCTTCCTGTTTAAAGCCCGCCGCTTTTCGAATATTCGTTAATGACGGATTTTTTCAAAACAATTTCGCGCTCCTTGCGGGCGACGACTTCCTTTACATGATCGAACGCGTCCAATTCGACTGAGATGGAACTTATCCCATACTCCACTAATTTTCCGACTAAATCGTCATCGCGGGACGGCGCTTCGCCGCATATCGATGTCTCCACTCCGTAATTTGCGCAGCGGCCGATAACGTACTCTATCAATTTCAGCACAGCCGGATTATTTTCCCTGTACAACCCGGAGATCGATTCGTTGTTGCGATCAACGCCCAGAACAAGCTGCGTCAGGTCGTTGCTGCCGAACGATGCAAATTCTATGCCGGCTTTGCAGAAATCGTCTATTGTCAGCGCAGCTGACGGCAGTTCGACCATTATGCCGATTTTCACGGTTTTCGGGAGGCCGAGCTGCTCTGCCAATTGTTTTACTCTGGTAAATTCGTCAACGTATGCGATGAACGGTATCATCAGGTGAATATTCGTTAACCCCTGTTCGTGCAGGGATTTTATTGCGTTCAGTTCGCACACCAAAATTTCCTGCTGGACGAGGCTTCTTCTTATGCCGTGTGAGCCGAGCATCGGGTTTGCTTCGGTCGGTTCGTCGCTGCCGCCTATCAAATTCTTAAACTCGTCCGTGCGCGCGTCCAGCGACCTATACCATACGGGCTTGGGGTGCAGGGCTTTCGCAATAGACCCGAGTTTTTCCATAATCATGCTGGTTAATTCGTCCGGTTTTTCTTTTGCCAAATGCATAGGGTGTTCCCCGCTTTCGGTGAGCATGTGTTCGGCGCGTAGCAGGCCGATGCCGTCAGAGTTAACGGCCTCGTGCGCGCGCTCGGGAAATGCCAGGTTAACCTTTATTTTTGTCGCGGTTACCAGCGTTGAATATTCTTTTTCGCTGTCTGATGCTTTTCCCGCCGGGTTTTTTTCGGGTTCGCCAACAACGCCCATGTAAATTTTACCCGACGTCGCATCGACTGTGATTATGTCGCCGTCATGCAACTTGCGTGTCGCGTCGCGCGTTCCGACAACGCATGGTATGCCTAATTCTCTCGATACGATCGCTGCATGGCTTGTCAAACCACCGGTGTCCGTAACTATCGCCGACGCTTTTTTCATTATAGGTACCATGTCCGGCGTCGTCATTGGAGCAACGATTATGTCCCCCCTGGACAGTTTTGAAAATTCCGATATGCCGCCTATTTTTTTCACCGAGCCTGTCACCAGTCCGGGCGATGCCGGCGAGCCCTGCAAAACGGCCTCCTTGTCCCCCATATCCTGCTGCGCGACCTTCTGCCTTTTCAGCGTTGTTATCGGACGGGTCTGCACGATGAACAGTTTGTTGCGCTCTGTGCACCATTCGATGTCCTGCGGCGAGGCGTAGTGCGCTTCTATTTTTTCCGCGAGCGAAACCAGTTCGGATATTTCTTCCATGCTAAGCACTTGCGTCTCCACCAATTCCGGCAACACAGCCTGCGACTTCGTGTCGCCGGAGAACAAATCCCGTATGCGCATCGTTTCTTTCCTATTAACCTGTATCTCCACGTTTTTTGTGTTCCTGTCATATGTGTAAGTGTCCGGCGTTACCGAACCGGACACTACGGACTCGCCCAAACCCCACGCGCCTTCGATTACTATTTTCGTTGAATCCGAACTAACAGGGTCTGCTGTGAACATTACGCCGGCCTTGTCCGCATTTATCAGCCTTTGCACAATAACGGCTATCGCCTGCATTTTTACGTTGCTGTTTTTGTGGTAGAATATCGCGCGCGGCTCGTACAGCGAGGCCCAGCAGCGCTTGACGCTTTCCAGCAGCTGCTTGGGCCCGGTCACATTCAGTATGGACACCATCTGGCCTGCGAAAGAATTTGCGGACGAATCTTCGGCCACAGCCGATGAACGGACTGCGACAGGTAGCTGGTCGCGGCCAACGCGGATGAAATCCAGGGCTTTGCCGCTTATTTCCCGCAGTTCGTCGGCCATATACAAAGCCCTATAAGATGCGACTATGTCGTTTTCAATGGCAGCGGGAATTGGCGCAGCCATGACCATTTTCTGTATCTCCGCAGATGCTGCCACGAGGTTGTCGCTGTCTTCCACGTCAATGCCGCCTACTATTCCGTCTATTCGCTGCTGCAGACGGTTCTCAGAAACAAAAGCAAGATAAGAATCGGTTGTTACGACAAATCCTTTCGGTACCGGCAGTTTTATCGAAATCATTTCGCCCAGGTTTGCGGCCTTGCCGCCTGCCAGCGGGACGCTGTTTTTATCGATCTTGTCCAGTGACATTGTCCACGGCATAAGAATAATTTGCCCGCCTTGTTATTAACTTTCCTTTTTGCCGCCCAATCGGGATAAAAAAGAAACGGACGCTTTAAATACGCTTTCTGCCTATACTGATCATGGCCGAGGCTGGCGGCTCTGAACAGAAAAAGGACCCATTCGAAGGCATAGAGATATACCAGGATTTCAAGCTGTTTTCCAAGGCTGTCCGGGACGCGGGCATGACGCATGACATTTCTTCGCTGCTCACACTGAACGCCAATTTCATGGAAGTTGTCGACAACCGCCTGATAATAAGCATACGCAACTTTGACAAGAAAAGGTCCAGCAACATGCTCGTCCTGAATTCTGACAGGGTCATAGTGTACACGGACGAATCGTTTCCAGAGCAGGACATGAAGCCGTTCGAGGAGTTTTACCACAAGCCGTACGGCAAGAGCACCTCCATAACTTTCCTAGTGCTTGGCCGCACAGTAACACGTTACACACTTACACTTGATTCGCTGATACAGATGCTTGAAGGCATGGAGAAATCGTTTGACTCGAGAAAATACAGGAGTCTCAGCCTCAAACTGGGCCGGCTTTACGACCTGATCGAGCAGCTAAAGGACATAATGATAAAGCTGGAGCAATCCCACCTGAAAGAAATGGAGACTGCGTACCTTTCCTTCGATTACGGCGTGCTGGAGGCCGAATGCAGCTACCTGCTGGACAGGTGCAGGAACCGGTTCAGCATGCTCAGGGAAATCGCCCGCGAGCGTGAGGTGCAGGTAACACGGGAATTGAACGAGAGGATAGAAAAATTAAACGACGTGGTCAGGAAACTTACAGCATTAACCGTGATAATCATGCTTCCAAACCTGGTGGCCAGCCATTACGGCATGAACCTCCCGAACATGCCCGAACTCCAGCTTCCATGGGCGTACCCGGCAGTGATTGCAATCGAAGTCATGCTGGTGGTTGCTGCGATATTGGCATTCAGAAAATTCGGCTGGATTTAGAAAAACTTCAGTTTATAACGCGTTTACCTGATTTCAACTGTTTTGCACTGGCCGGACACTTTCTTTGACGCTATCTCCAAGGCGCGCCTGGCCTCTTTTTCATTGCCCTTCGCAACGCGCAACTCCATAATCGGCTGGTTTTTGAAAACACGGGCGGCTGTTCCGACAGGCTTTCCGAAACTTTTTCTCATTCCTTCCTGGAAACGATCCGCTCCCGCGCCCGTAGCCAGCGAGTTTTCACGCAAAACCTGATACGGGTAAACTAAAACCTTCAAAAAATAGTTTTCCAACGTCAGCGTTTTTTCAAGGTGTTTATTCGCTCCCTGGCGCGACGCTTCAAGGGCGTTGTCGCGGATCTGCACAGGGTGCGTGGAAACCAAGCGAAAGACTTTCGGGAAATTCTTCTTTTTTGTGCCCATTTCAAACTGGGTTATTTTTGCGGCCGGAACACCGACAACGTAGCTTTTGCTGGGTACGTGTATGGAAATCCTTGTGTACGGTCTCTGAAACTTCGAATAGCATCTTCCAGGCCTTAATGTCATGTCTGCAACACCTTTTGATCAACCTTTTACGAAAAGGTTGCCTTCAGTAGTTTGTGGGCAACAATTTAAATAGGCTCTTAGTCGACTGAAGCATACCGTGTAAGTATCGGTATGCTTCCAGTTACGCATACAGATAGCATATGCGTCCAGTTTAGAAACAGTTGCCAGTTTGTACGCAACTGTTTCAAATTAACGCCTACTCCTCTTCCTCTCCGTTGCCGAAAACGCGGTGCCAGAATTTCCTGCTTTCTTCGCGCCTTTTGCGCTTTTCAGCCTCTTCTTTCCTGGCGTTTTTGTCTATGGTTTCAAGCGTGGTTTTCAGGTCTTTGGCGGAATTTCCGACTCCGGATGTATTGCCGACGCCTATAACCAGGACATGGCCGCCCTTTTTCGTCCTCTCCAGAAGGCGATCAAAGGCTTCCATCACGTTGTGAACTGAATGCTTCACTGCCGACGGCATGGCAGTTATAGCCTCTTCCTGGCTCATTTTAACCACTATGTTGTCCATTGCTATCCTGTTCCGCAGCGCAACGTTTTCTATCTGGGCGCGCTCGACGCCGATGCCACCCATTGCGACGCCGACGCCTTCTGCCACGCTGCCTGTTTTTTCACCCTCAAGCTTTGCCGCAGCGTCAATTGTTATGATCCTTGTTATTTTATGAGACTTGATAATGTCTTCCGTGGCGCGGCCAAGACGGCCCAAGCGGCCGCCCGGGCCCGAAGCTTTCATGACAATTAATTTTTTCCCCCGGTAATTCACGCCCGCAGTAACGATGTCGTGGTCCGTTCTTTTTGGCTTTGCGTTGACGATCATTTTTGCCGCTATTAAAGGCCCGATTGAATCCCCCACAGGCTGGCCTGCCGCCAGATATTCAGTCCCTTTGAACATGGCCTTCGCTATGCGCTCAACCATGGGCAGCTGCATCTGCAAAATCATTGCCAGCTGTATGTTCTTCGTCTTTTTTATCGTAACCAGAAAATGCTTAACGATTTTCGCTATCTGGTTGACGGACATCGCGCCAGCCACGCCCATTAGAATGTTGGCGCGCTTTTCCGCGTCCATGCCAGGCGTTATTTCTTCCACCGTGTATTTTATTTTTTCCTCTTCAGCGTTGACGATCTGTTCAAGTTTCGGCACAAGGCCGTACGGGTCCAGCGAAACGGGCTCGACCGCAAAAAATTCGACCATCCTGTCGACTGCGTTTCTCGCCTTTTCCGAAGGCTTGCCTGATATGTGGCTCAGCACAATTTTCCTGGACTTGCGCGACATGTCTTCGAGGTTTTTAACGCTCTCCTCAAGCTTCCACACGATCTGCATCAGCGCCATCCGGGGATAGAAAAAAATCATGAATATCCAGAGTAGTAGAAACAGGCCTGAAAACGGGTCTTCTGCCATTATCGCACCGCTGTATGTATTAGTTTATTTGTTTTTAAGCTTATTCAGGATTTTTCGGAACGCGCCGGCCAGAGTGTAAAGTTCGCCGCGGGACATCGTTGAACGCTCGGCTATGTTGCGGAAAACCTTCTTCACAACACGCTCACGCGTTTTTTGCACGCCGGTTCTGCCGATCAGATTATCGAAAAACCTGTAAAGCACGCCCTTCTCCTCCATCGAAGGCAGTGTTTTGCCGCGCATGCTATCCGATGACAACTCGTACAATATTATCGCGACAGCGTTGGATATGTTCAACGCGGGGTTTGCGTGGCTGGTCGGTATCGTAACGGTCATATGGCATTTCCCCAGCTCTTCGTTTGTTAGCCCGCTGCTTTCGCGGCCGAACAGAATGGAAACGGTGCCATTGCGCCCAGCCAAGTTTTTTGCGAGTTGCTTTGGCGTTGCCGGCGATCGGAGCAGGTTTTTTTCTGTCGAAACTTTGCCCGTTGTTCCGATTACCAGCTCCGAGCCTTTTACAGCGGATTCTATGCTGCCGAACGTTTTTGCCCTTTTCAAAACTTCAATACCACGCATCGCGCGCTGCGCCGTGATTTCCGTCATTTTAGCCTTCGGGCAGACCAATGCCAAATCGCCGGAGCCGAAATTACTCATCGCCCTTGCCACGTAACCGATGTTCTCCTCGCCTTCGACGCCGACTAACACAATGCGCACTTTTATCATAACTTTTATAACATGGCAAAATATGAATAATAGCATGGCCGACGCGAAAAACGTTCTCGCTATAGCGATTAGCGTGGCTGTGCTTGCGCTTGTTGTAGAAAACGTGCCTGTGATAAAATCCAATGTGGAGGATTTCCTGTCAGGCGTTTCAATATCCCCGGCAAAATCCGGAACAACAGGATTTCCGGTAAAACTTGATGCCGGGTCCCTGTCGTCTTCGTTCACTGTCCAAGTCGATGATGTAGCAAGCGTTAGTTCGCATTCCAGCGGCGCTTCCGTACTTTTTGACGACAGGCAAATTACGATCAACCCGTCGTTGCTGGAAGACATGGTCTTCGAATCGTACTCCGGCAAGTTAGTCTACGACCCGACAGAAGGGATGATAAGATTTGAGGGGGCGGCCAAAAGCTTTGCGTCCGGCACGATCACGCTGAAGTCCGAAAGAAAAGTCAGGATATTGGGTAATTTAACTTCCGGCACTGCCATGCTTTCAAAAGTCGCTGGCGGGACGATAATGATCAGCAAGGCGTCTGGCAACCTGGTTTACAACGCGACCAATTCCCTTTCATTGCTTGGGGAGGATGCCAAAATAACCAATTTCAACGGCGATGTTTCCATCGGGTCGCTAGGCATCGTTGTTGACGGAACCGCGAGCCATGTGGAAGTGAAAGGCGGCGGGAAGACGGTAAGCTACGGGTAATTAATTAACGCTTTCTACGAATTTGTACCATTCTATTGGGTAATCCCAATTTCCCGGGGATTCATATTTTATGTGTATGAACGGATCCTGCCCATAAGGAACTTTTTTGTCCGCATCACCGTAAGACTTCCATCTAAAGGGGTTTTCTGAAATCGCATGCTCGTCCGCAAATCCAAGCACCTCACCTAGAATACTGTCCGGAATGTTGCGCAATCCCGTGTATGTATTTCCGCCCACCGACACGAGAAGGTTCCTGTATCTGGGCGATTCTATATCAACTAACGGCTTTTGAATTGGATCGGCATCAACTCACTTCCAATATTTTGGAGTCGGATTATTTAAAAAAGGTGGTCAAACTACTACTCCGATATTTCAACCTCGTCGTCCATTCTGGGTTTTTTTCGGTGCTGCTTTCTGCCTTTGCCGGGTTTTTCTTTTTTCGATTCAAAAAAAGGCCACACAGCAGACAAAAGCTTGTCCACAAAAATGTACGTGATGTAAAGGAACGAACCCAATATTCCGAAGATGAGCATGTTGTTCAGTGTCAGGCCGTTGTACAATCCCAGATAGCCCAGCGCCGCAGGAAACGCCATGGACAAGATTGAAATGACTATTATCTTTGTTACCAGTTTCAGCAATGCGTAAGCTGCGAGTATGAAAAACGCGAAAACAAACAGCAACACGATTGTAAGCTCTTCGAATCCGAATATCATTGCGTTATCTCCCTGAACCCCGTATATTTTACCAGCGGCCTTGGCACTACAACCGTCCCGTCCGCTTTCTGGAAGTTTTCCATGATCGCGACCAAAACACGGTCCGTAACTGCTGTTGAGTTTAACGTATGAACCAAGCCTGCTGGCGCGGAGCCCTCCTTGTCGCGAAATTTGATATTAAGCCTGCGCGCCTGGTAATCCGTACAGTTTGAGCATGACACAACTTCGCGGTATTTTTCCTGGGCCGGCATCCAAGCTTCGATGTCGTATTTTTTCGCGGCCACAGTTCCTATATCACCGGTGCAGATATTAACAACACGGTACGGGATTTTGAGCGGCTTTATTATGTCCTCGGCATTTTTCAAAAGCTGTTCGTGCCATTTCCATGATTCCGACGGGTCGCAGATGACGACCTGCTCAACCTTGCCGAACTGATGAACCCGGAAGATCCCTTTCGTGTCCTTGCCGTGCGAGCCCGCTTCTTTCCGGAAGTTGACGCTGAAGCCGGCGTATTTTAGGGGAAGGCTCCCTTTCAGCAAGGTTTCGCTCATGTGCATCGCCGTCAACGGATGTTCGGATGTCGAGATCATGTGCAAATCCTCGCCTTCCACCTTGTACAGGACATCCTGAAACGCCTCAAATTCTATGACGCCTTTGTACGCTTCCGTTTTCATAAGGTACGGCGGGAACACGGGCTGGAATTTCCTTTTCACCAGGATGTCGATTGCATAACGCATCAGAGACATCTCCAAGACCGCAAGCTGTCCTTTCAAAAAATAAAACCTCGCGCCGGAAATTTTTGCCGCGCGTTCTATATCTATCAGCCCCAATTCCACGCCCAAATCCATGTGGTCCTTTACCTGGAATTTTTTCTTTTTGGACGCGCCGAATTTTTTTACGACCACGTTGCCTTCTTCGTTTGCTCCGACAGGAACGGACTCGTGGAGTATGTTCGGCATCCGCATTAAATTGCCCTGGAGCTCGATCCTGATCCGCTCCATTTCCTGGTCGTACGCCCTTATCGTTGATGCGACGTTGACCATCTCTGCTATTTTCCTGCCTGCGTCCTGCGCCTTCCGTTTCATTTCCGCTATCTGCTCGGTTACGACATTGCGCTTGTGCTTTAACTCGTCCGCCTGCTGCGTTAACTCGCGAAGGCGAACATCGTCCTTGATTATTTTTTCCAGCAGTTTTTGCTTTTCAACGTCGTTCCGTTTCGTAAGGTCGTTCCTCACAACTTCCGGATTTTCACGAACCATCCTTATGTCAATCATGCAATCACCTTGTGATTTCGGCTTCCTTGAAAACGTCCATCAACTTTCTGGCAGAAGGCTTGTCGAAATGCTTCCTCACAGGCTCCAATATTTCAATAAGCGAGCCGGCAACAGCGCTTTTCAAATCCGACGGATGCAACAGGCCTTCGGAATAATATTTTTCCAGCTCGGCGTAGGTTCCAAAAGAAACGCTGCCGCCGAATTTCTGCTGCCGTTCCACATCGAAACTTTTCAGCCTGTTGAATATTATGTACTTGGACATTTCCAGCACCGGATTGCCTGTAACGGTTTTTTCAGGGCAGAACGCCGAGCTTATTTTTCCCTTTATATCCTCCGGCGTGTCGTGGACGAAAATGCTGCTGTTTGGAACCGATTTGGCCATTTTGCTCGCTATTTCTTCGTCCATCCTTTCGTTCTCCTCAAAGCCGCCCATCTTTTTCGGACCCTGTAAACCCATCAGTAAATGGTGATGAATAGCAACGGGTTTGTACCACTTCAGTTTCTCGCCCACCTCCCTGCTGAGCAGTATAACTTTGCGCTGGTCCAGCCCCAGCTGGCAGATGTCCGCCCCCATGTGGAACGGGTCAGCAGCCTGCATTGCAGGGTAAAGAACTTGTGAAGTGTATTGCATTTCCTTCTGCCGGCGGCCCATTATGGCGCCGCACCTTATCATGCGGTCTATTGTCGTCACTTTTGCGACCGAAACCACCTTCTTCCAATACTCGGGATCCTTGACATGGTCCGAAGCCCAAATTATCTCGGCCTTCTTTTCGTCGACGCCGCACGCCTTCCAAACCTCGACCAAATAGTTGCCTGCCCTTTGTATGTTCTCCAGGTTGCCGCCCATCTTGTTGTTTATCCATGCGAACCAGTCCGCCACGTAAAGCTTGAACCGTATCCCGGCGTCCATCAGAATCTGCAATTGTATGGAGCGCATTAGTCCGGATCCCAGGTGTGCATAACCGGAAGGCTCGAAACCGTCGTAAGCAACCGGGTGCGACTTGGTTTCAAACAACTTCCTGAGCTCTTCTTCTGTAACTATTTCTTCCCCAACTTTCCTTGCAAGGTCCAGCTTAGTCTCGATGTCCATTTCAATCCTCTCTGATATCCATAATTTCCGGTTTCAGAAACTTTAATACATCGTCAACCCGCATTTCGATTCCATATTCCATATCGCCGGAACCGAAATTGATTTTTTTAAAGCCCGTTACCGACGAATCGCAAACTAGCCGCAGGCTGATGGATAACGGACAGACTTCGCCCGGCTGCAATTTCAGACGCTCCCTCAACTCCCTGGCTTTAGCCATTCTGATGTTGTTAACGCCGAAGGCTTTTTCCAGTTTTTTGACGTCCAACCGGTCGCGACCACAAAGGAAGGCCGCAAAGAACTCCTTTTCGTCTGTTAAAACCAAAGTTTTCCAAATTTCCCTCGGATCGCCGGCGAAAACTTTTTCGACATCACGGCTCGATATCATTGCGGTTTTTTCGTCGATTAACCGGAACTCAACGCCGCCGCGTTTCAACTTATCCAAAAGAGTCTGCAGGCTGGAGTTCATCGGATTACCCGGACTATTTGCGCAAAAATTTCTTTTCACCGAAAAAAATTCCCGAAGACGCGACCGCGACCAGTCCAAGGATGGTAAGCACGACGCCTATCTGCATCTGGGCGTCGAGAAACGGCTTTATACCCGATACTACGGCGCTTGTTAGGATCTCCGTCGTTTGCTGGTCCGCCAGCCCACCTGCCATCTTCGAGACCGCTGACGGCAACGCACTGTTTGCAGCGTATGCCAACGCGGACATGGGCAACCCCACCAAGACTATGTTAGAGCCCATCGTTTTCAAAACGCCTTTCGGTGTCGCGATCATCATGATCATGAGTATCACCGATATCAGGGTCATTGCGACAGAAATGACGAACAAATTACCAGCCAGCGCGTCGAGCTCTCCGACCTTGACGCTTGTGTTGGGGATCTGCATTTCATTTATCTTAGAAACCGCGTCGGGAAGCAGGATGTTATTTACAAAATAATCCTTGCCTTTTGCGCCGACACCGGAGCATGACGCCTCGCCGGCATACTGCAAGCACAACTGGTCCAGCGCAAGGGCTTCGCATTCCGGGTACGTAAGCACGTTCTGCCTGTCGCAGGTTTCCTTAAGGCCTGTTGCAAATGTTTTTCCGGCAACTCCTTCCATTATGCCCGTGATCGTGTTTTTCACGCCGATCTGCGTTATCAGGTATGCGTTTATGGCCAGCGGCGCAAAGGTAAAGAAAACGACTGACAAGACGGCGAGTATCAGCTTTTTCGGAATCTCTTTTGACGACAACTTAAATGCCTCTTAAAGACTGTTAATTTCCTCAAGTATTAAATGCGGCGGCCGGGATTTGAACCCGGGTTATGAGCTATCCCTCTGCCCAAGGCCAAATTTTGATTGACCTTTCTAAAAGGTCATTGGAAGGCTCGTGTTTCCTGGGCCTTAAAAAGGCCTCTTACCAGGCTGGACCACCGCCGCGTTGTAGCTAGAAACACACGCTTTTGGTATGCATGTGTTTCGGTTTATCTATGTGTCAGTCGACTACGAAACAGATTGTATTTTGGATCAATCTGTTTCGGTCTACCATGACTAATCTTTGATCTTAAGAATTAAGAGCTTTTATCCTCGATAGCCCATCTTTTCCGCGAGTTTTTTGCGCGTTGCTTCCATCTCCTCTTCGGGGAGCTGCCTGTGGGGCCAGGCAAAACCAAGGCCGTCATCCTTGGAACGCGGTATCAAATGAAAATGCAGGTGCGGTATGGTCTGGCCGGCGACCGAGCCGTTGAACTGCAATATGTTCAAACCTTCCGCATTCATCGATTCCCTGATCGATGACGCGACTTTCTTAAGGACCTTTGACAGATTGTAAAGGTTGTCTTCCGGAATGCCCAATATGGTTGAAAAATGGTCTTTCGCCACCACAAGGGTGTGGCCTGGATTGGCCGGATATATGTCAAGGAATGCTATTGTGGTTTCGTCTTCGTATATCTTCTTAGACGGTATTTCGCCAGCCACTATTTTGCAGAAGATGCAATTGGGATCTCTCAAGTTACTACCTCTTTTCGCTTTGCCGAAAGGTTAAATTAATTGGGGTTGCAGGGATTTGAACCCTGATCGGCTGGTATCTTCATGGTCATCGGCATTTCGCCTCTTAGCTCCAACAATAGACCGAAACAGATGCTTTGCAGTTAGAAGCATACCGTATAGTGTATCGGTATGCTTCAGCTTACTACGCATCTGTTTCTGTTTGCCGCACTGGAGCCAGCTGTCTTACCTGGTTGGACGACAACCCCGTTGGAAGTTATTTTGTTGTATTGGGTTTTTAATAGAGCCCCAAGTGAGATTTGAACTCACGACCTACAGTTATCTCGACTCAGATTTACGAAACTGTCGCTCTGTGCCGACTGACGCATACCAATGGTATGCGTCTAGTTACCAACTGAGCTATTGGGGCGATTACAACTAAAACATGTGCTATTCGTATGCACATGCTTCTATTTACGTGCGCATTCCAGTTACATCTGTATCTTTTTCACGGCTTTAATAATTCCGTTAATCCGCAGGCGCATTTAAGCGTTTTCCGCGCAAATACGTTTTATGGCCTACAAAGAATTAAACATCACAGCGCTTAGGCAGCGGACTCCCGACTTGTTTACAGAGATTGTAAGGGAATACCTAGCAGGCAGGATGCGCGCTGGAACTTACCAGGATTATGTCTTTCCACGAAAATCTCCAACTGGCCTGTCGTTTCAAACTGCGGCAACAATTGGACGACGACATGTACGCGACTTTCTCGCAAATCCACAAAAGCAATGGATGGATTACAGCGACGTGCAATTCCTTTGCGCGGAACTTGGAATGAAAGAAAGGGCATTTGTCCTTGACAACGGCCACTGCAGGCTTATCACAGGCACGAGAAACGGCGGGTCTGTCGCACGCGCTTACGATCCCCTGATCGGCAGCCTTTACGAAATTGTCATGGCCGATGTAATGCACTACTTTAAGGTGCTTTCGCCTGACATGGAAGATGTCAGGCCGGAAGGTGTTGACAGGATTGAGTTCCTAGATAGAATGGGGTATAGAATTGACGAAACTTTCGCTTCCGGGGCTGGAAAAATTCAGTTCAACAGCCGGGACTGTGTGCCTCTATGCCTCTATGTGGCGATGAATTCGGATGGTGGACTCGCGGGCACAACAGCAGAAAAACCGCTGGTAATTGGGCCGTCTACCCCAATTACAGTGCACCAGTCTGAACCAGTCCGCGTCGGCCCGTCTAAGCCGACTACAGTACGCCGCGTTCGAAGGCTCTAAGAACTTTAATACCAAAGGAAACAAGACTTGAAGCGATTGAAATGAAAATCGACGAGCGGGACGTGCGCCAAAAACTAAATGACGGCTGGTTAAAGGCCTGGGTCATGGTCGAATCGCTGGCTACAAAAGAGGACGTTTCGAGGCAATCGCTGATCGAACTAACTAAACTCGTTGAAAAAGAGCAGGAAATCGGGGTTGTCAAAAAAGAGGTCAAGGAGAGTCACAAAGTCGAAAACCCGCTGCCTAACATCGCGGAAGCCTATTCTACCGTGTTGGAACTCGAAATCCTGGCTAAAAACTACGGTTCCTTGGCGCGTTTTGTGATCAACTACGGCCCGTCGGCTGTTGAGATTCTGGAACCTAAAAAAATTGCAATAGAGCTCGGTGAAGCGCAAAACGTGTTAAACGAGGTGGCAAACCTCGTACATCGCTTTGCGCAGGCTGGGATAGGCGGGGTTGTCATATCCAAGCACAATGAATGACACGCCCCCCATTGATCGGATGTTCTGGTTTAACTTTAAATCTCGCGTTAATTATCTGAAATATGATGAAACGTTTCATTCCGATCGTTTTTGTCTTGGTTGGTTTGCTGGTTGTTACGCCTCTTGAAGCAAGAGCCGTGGCCATACAATTCTACGAAATAACGACAGAGATACTGGACAGCGGACTGACAAAGAACCAGGTAAAAATGACTTTTGACATACCTGCGCCCACAAGGATAGATTACCCTATAATCGGCCAGGTGACGGATTTTGGATGGACTTCGAACTTCAACACAACATGCGACCTTATAGGGCAGGCTATTGCGTCAGTGATAACATGTGATCTTGAAAACGTGACGAAAAACACGAGAAGTCTTTCGTTCAACTACACAGCAAACGGGTTTGTAAAACAGCTGGATAAAAACAAGTGGCTCTACCGCTTCGATTACCAAAGCTCTGTGCCCGTGATAACCCTGGCACTCACCGTTAAACTTCCTGAAGGCAAAGGCCTTATAAACAGGGAGGATTCGCAAACCGCGGCAGGCTTGCTGCCATACGCGCCGGCTGATGGCGATACGCGAACCGATGGCCGCAGAATACTAGTTGATTGGGCCAGAAACAATTTCACGGCCGGTGATTTGCTCAGTGTGTCTGTGGTTTATGAAAATATACAAGATCTGGCGTTTTCCAACTGGCTACCGTTCTTTGCAGCTTTGATAATAATCTTAGTGGCTATTTCTACCTATCTATACCTAAAAAAGAGCAAAATAATCGTTAGAACAGAAGAAAACCTTGATTCCGTGCTACCTGTGTTAACATCTGATGAAAGAAAGGTTATTGATTCATTATTGGCCGAAAACGGCGAGAAAATGCAGAGAAAGATAGTATACGAGACTAATTTTTCCAAAGCCAAAGTTTCTCGCCTTATTAATAGCCTAAAAGGTAGAGGCATTATCGGTGTAGAAGAACGGGGTCGAACTAATCGTGTTTTCCTGCTAAAAAAGCCAAAGGAACCATTTGGAACAATTAAACCACCTGAAGATGCGCAAAATGGGACAAAAACTGATGACGTACCGAAGGGGTAAGATTGTTCCACGATCGTTTCATGGAGTTTTTATATTTATATACTTTCAATTATTGGTAGATAGCTGAATCTGGCCTGACGTATACACGGGCCGGAGCGTGTTTGCGAGTGATCGCAACCGCGCCAGTAAATTATAGCATAGGAAGACAAAGGGGGAGGTTGGGTGTGAATATACTCTACTTCTTACCCCCAGCCCGTCTTTTGTTGACCTGTGGTGTGGTTTGCGTTCGGTGTGCGAACTGAAACAAACACAGTTTGCAAGACAAAAAGGAGGTAAAATAAATGCAAATTAAAAAGGCAATTGCAATAGGTATGGGAACACTGTTAACAGGTGCGTCCTTAGCTTTTGCAGGCGTAGCCGCAACTGACCTCAAGAATGTCTTTCCAGCAACTGGAACAAGCACATTAACGGCTTCAAACTCGTTAATTGTCGTTGGTTCTGGCGTCGATTCGACGGACACTGTAGCAGGTGTTGACGTTGCAGGCAGACTTGGTTCGACTAGCACGTCGACTAAGAGCTTGACAACCACATCCAGCGGTGTTACTGGGACTGAGAAAGACGGTGTGACTATTTGTAAGAGCACCACGAGCACAGATTGTGCCTTGGATGATGCAGCCGGAACAGGCAGCGCATTCCCAAGCGGTGCTGTTATGACTAACACACACTTCACGGGCTTGAAGAAAGGCGTGATATCTTGGAACAGTAATGACTACGACTATCAAGAGCAGGTAGACCTGAGCGGTGTGACCATGAGTCACGACGTGACTACCGATAAGGTAAACGGTACCTTGACAATGGTTGTCGAAAGTAGTGATATAATATATAACTACCAGTTCGACAAGGCATTGAACATCTCAAGCAAGAACAACTTGGGAACAATAGCAAGCCCTGAGTACACATTCCCAGTGAATGTGAAGCTTATGGGTAAGGCGTTTACCATCGTAGGCGCAGGTACGAGCTCGTTGAAGATTTTGACGGGTGAGACTGGAGAAGTAAGCGCTACGACCGGTATAAAGTCGGGTGACTACACAGCATACGCCACACAAGGTGTGAGCGACTCGTGGGCCAAGATCGTGTTGAAAGACGCGACAGGCACAGAAGTTGCTACGAAATCCATATCCGAAGGCAACAGCTACGACTTTACGGCACAAGGCTTAACAGTCAAAGTGACCGATGTCCGCGCTATTGGAACTACGGGTGAGATCTCGGGCGTTGATATAGTGCTTGGTCCGATCGGATCTGTTGAAAAGGAATACGATTCGACAGCTGATGTGACCAGCACAGGAACTGCAAGCGACAAGTTCCCCGGAACAACTGAATGGGGAATACAGACAAGTGGATTGGGATCCGGATCATTCCCGGGCATTCCGAAGAGTGCAAGGATCCAAGTTGTATACAAGCCGAGCACAACGCAGTATCTGAAGGCAGGCGACAAAATCGCTTTCCCGAACAGTTACGGCGAAGTGGGCTTCTTGGGATACAACGCCGACAAACTGGCAAAAATAACAGTTGCGCCGTTTGGAGGGACATCAACCTACGACGTTAACTCAACGTCTGACATCGTGGGAAGCGACCTGTACGGATTGGAAATATCCACAGATGTGGCAGGCTCAATAGTGAGCTCGGCTGGAAACAGCTTCGACAAGGCGTATGTCTTGTTCAACAAGACATTTACCGCCGCCACATACGGATACGGACAACCGTTCTGGATAGGCTTCTGGGACAAGACCAACAGCAAGATCCTGACAAACAGGTCCGCTGTGGGTGCTGCCCAACCTGCGGTGATGGATGTGTCAAACATATCCAGGGTCGAGTACATGCACGGCCTATTGAACGCGGCAAACACATCGTTTGTCTACCCGTTCAGAATCGCCTATGGCGGTTCGGGTGATGCGGACTGGTACCTGAACGTGACATTAAACTTCACGCACGGTATCCAGAGAATAACCCTTGGTGGTGCATCGTCTGGTGCTACAAGTGACGTAAACGTCTACTTCACCAACAAGACGGCAGGAACGCCGACCGCGGCTCCTCAGTTCAGGCTGGGAACAACCTCAGCCAGCGCTGAAGACAACGAGGTCACAGCTACCACATCAGGTAGCGCGAACCAGCCTGTTGGCAAGAAGACGCAGGACGTCGTGAGCGATGGTGAGGTCGTATTGATCGACACCAACACTAACGGCGGTTCTGACAAGTTTGTCGCCAAAGTGCCTTCAAAGAGATTAGCTGCGAAGGTATACTTCGGAGTGACAAGCGCCACGTCCGGAACAAACACGTACGAAGCTGCAGTGCCAGTAACAACGCCTTTGGGCAAGTTGACATCTGACTTCACAGATGCAACCATAAAGACAACCGGCAAGAACTTGATTCTAGTCGGCGGTCCTTGTGCAAACAAGTTCGTGGGCCAGCTTATGAATGTAAGCGGGTCGGATTGTTTGGACAAGTGGATTGCAGAAGTCGGAGCGACAAACCTAGCAGGCGCAAAGGACAAGGCCTTGATCAAAGTGGTCGAGGACGCTTTCCAGACAGGAAAGGTTGCATTAATTGTAGCCGGAACTGACGCGAAAGACACCAGAAACGCGGCTGCGAAAATAATCGCAGGCGGCGTTACGGGATCGAAACTTGTCTACAGCACTGCCACATCCGGCAGCCAATAGAACTTTTAGAAAGTTCTATCAAAAGGGACAAAATTAACGGAGTCGGGTTGGCGGGCTAGACGCACACCACGTGTGCGTCAGTCTGTTGGCCCGACTCCAATTTCTAATTTTTTTATGGCGTTAGTGATGAGAATACCAAATAATTTATAAAATAGCTTGACCGGTCCTTCTGCCTGATTACTTGAAATAATATTATGATCCTGAATCATTTTGCAATACTTTAGTACGGTTCAGCAGGCAGGAAAAAGGTTACAAAATTCATTCCAAACTGCAACTGGTTATCTATCACACAACTACGAAATAATTATTATCCGAACAGCACATTATACAGACATTTTCTTCTGCCGCATCGATTTATCTAAATCCAAAAACAATTCTGTTCATGAAGACGGGTGCATTGCCGTTCATTGCTTTTTTTATTTTGTTGGTGCTTGTTTCGAATCCTGATATACCCGACAACAAACACGTGCCGGCCACTTCTACAACCGTCTACACGACTGTGCCTATCATTGAAACTACAACCACTGTCCCGACTACGACAACGATAAAACCGAAGGCTTATTATTACCCTGCTATTGGAGCGCCGCACCCGCTGATAATCAAAGACGGCCTGCTGAACAATAAATTTAATGTCTACATCAACGACTCGTTCCTATTCGTGCTGGACAAGAACAAGACAAAAGGCGTATACGAAAAAAGCGTCGGTGCCGCAGCCGGTGCCATGAAGATATGGGAAGAAGAGACAAACAACACTGTGCGGTTTAATGTAACAAACAACCCGGAAGGCGCGGATATTTCCATCAGCTGGGCCGCATCACTGCCGGAAAAATTTTCCGGATACCCATCAGACACGATAGGGCAGGCCATAAACTCCGGCTACGACTGCTCCACTTTCAAATTCCTGACCGGCGGAAGCGTTTACCTGACAGTTCAAAACTCGGAGATTGAGAACCTTGAAACGGCGGCGCACGAGATGGGCCATATACTGAACCTCGCACACGTGGGGAATTTCGGCAACATAATGTCGGCATCTTACAGGGACGGCCACTTCGCTGACGAAACCGACGTCCGCAACGGCATATCGAAGGACATGAAAACCACTTTGAAAAATATAACCAGGCCGGACGCGTTTTCATTCTGCTGAAAATTATTTTTCTACCCTGAATATCAGGCATTTCTGGTTCTGCGTTATGTTCGCCACCAATGTTGTGCAGGATTTTGTCTGCTCCAGGAAAGCCTTTTCCCTTGACTCGTACCAGCCCGACGAATAATAAACCGTGTAATTTACGCCGCTTTTTACCAGGTTCGGGCAGGAAAAATCCTTTTCATCCCATGGCAACTGCTCGAAGAAACGTTTTGTGAAATATGAGAAATACGGCGACATCGTTGTTGACATTTTTTCCTTCGGCAATTTATTTATCTCATTCGTGCATCTGTAGAACAGATCCTCGTACTGTCGCGGCAGCGCACTGAAGAACGCAAAGCTCAGCGCGAACAAAGACGCAACAATTATTGAGACGATTTTCCCGTAATCGCTTTTGTGGAATATTTTTTTGATTATCCCTTTTCTTCTTTTCTGGTCGACCATGTTTGCCAAGTTCATCAATCCGGCGGCCTCGAGAACCGCCAACGAATATGTGAAAATCGTCAGGAAACGGTCTTCCTTATGCGCGACGCTGTGCAGGATAACCAACCCAACGACTATCGCAAGCATGTTAAATTTCAAAAATTCGGCGTGCTTTGATTTTTTCAGCCCCACGAGCGCGAACGGGATCAATAATCCCTGCGGGCCCAGAAACTGGGGCAGCACAGACGCATAGAACGACCAGCCCTCGGGCGGCGACAACCCAATGTTCGCAAGCTGCGGCCAGAACGGATTGCCGTAGTCAAGGTAATTGTTCACAAGCCACGGGGACATTGCTATCAGGCTCGAGGTTATGATTATGTACAGCCTCCTGTCCCTGAACGCGTTTAACTTCCGCCTGGCCAGGAAGAACAAAAACACGGCTATTGGAAGATACGCCATCAGGTGCTTTGACATCATTCCCATCGCCATCGCGACTCCGGCTACGGACAGCCAGCCCTTGGAGTTATTTTTGTATCCCATGTGAAACGATGCCACGGCAAGCACGTTGAACAGGATTGTGTGCGTTTCGCTCAAGACACGGGCAGAGTATAAAATGGAATAAGCGTTTAACGCCAGCAGCGATGCTGACAACAGCGCGGCTTCCTCGTCCATAACGCGCTTTGTAAGCACGTACACCAGAGGCAGAGACAGCACGCTCAGCAGTAATATGAAAGTTCTGGATGACACCAACGAATAATCGAACACCGAATTCCACAGGAACAACGTGAAAGGCACGAGCGGCGGGCGGAACGCTTCAAAAAAATAATTGTTTCCACCGTACGCTTCGGCCATGGCCATGTACACGGCCTCGTCCCACCATATAGACCACTGATTCGAGAAGTACAGAAGGCGCAGCGATGCGCCCAGAAGAAAGACAAAGGCGAAAAGCGCAAAATATTTTTTCCTGCTCATCCGCCACAAACCCCGTTGCCCTCCTTGTACTTCGGGCATATCTCCGCAAGGATTTCCTTCATGGGCATGTAATTGGCGTACGTTTTCCCGTCGATAACCAGGGACGGGAAGCCGTATATCTTGTATTGTGCGCGCAGTATGTCTATCACAGGCTCGTCTATGGATGCGTCTATGGGGAATACGAGTAAACTGTCTCCGAGGCGCTGCTTCAACTGCTCCAGAATATAACCTTCGTCGTTGCATTGCTGGCATCCCTTTTCATAGAAATACAGCACGCTCACGGCATCCGTGCCGCAAAGCTGCTTGCTTTTTTCCGCGAGCAGCCAATACCTCAGGTTTGCGACCGTGTACTTTCTCTTGAGTAGAATGTAATCCGGGTTTGTTGTGTCGCTGCTGGCTTCGTAACCTTCGAGCTTCTTCAACGAAGGACCCAGGGTTTTCAGGTTGCTTTCAAGCGTCCTCGACAGCACAACGCAGCTCTGCTCCCGGGGCACGCTTTCAAGGTATGAGAACTGGAACTGCAAGCTGCTGAAGTCCGCGTCCTGTTGCCTGCTCAGCTGTTCTATCTCGAATATTTTCCTTTCACTGGTCGCTGCGCCGAGGATGAAACCCAGCACGAATATAACGAACGTGATGATTATCGCGGCCACGTAACGTTTTTTCCTCAGTTTTCTTTTACCGCCTACCATCTGTGCTCTCCACCTCTCATCAAGTCCGCGGTAGAAGCAATGTTAACGAAGCTGATGAAAATGTAGTACGCCAGCATGAACGCCGCAACGGGGACTGCTTCTGCGAAACCAATACTGCGGCTGAGCGACTTGTGGGATCTGACAATCATGAAAGTTGTGATTGCTGTAAATGACCACAGAATGAAAAGCTTGTAGAAGTCCGCGAAAAAGACAAAATTGGCCAGCACATCCGCGAAATTCAGGTACGAGCCGAGGTTCACGTAAAGGCCGGCAATGTAGATGTGCCTTACAGCGTCCGCCAAAGGAATTACCACATACGCAGCGAAAAATGCGAGCATGAAAAAACATGAAACCAGGCCGAACAATATGTTCGGCATCAGGTAGAAGCCGAAATCCCCGTATTTCCTGTCCATCATCATCTCCCTGTACTTGTTGAACGTCAACCAGGAACCTTTGTACCACCTTTTCCTCTGCCTGTACAGGTCGCCCAAATTTTTGGGTGCCACGGTGTATACGTCGCCAGAATCGCTCTGCACTATCCTGAAATTGTGCCTCTGTATCCTGTACGCTATTTCCTGGTCCTCGACTATCGATTTTTCGTCAAATTTACCTATGCTGCGCAGCACATCAGCGCGATAAATGCTGAAGGGGCCGGGCGTGACATTAATGGCATTCATGTGGCTTAGCAGCCTTTTCATGTAGACTGCAAGCAAATATTCTATGTTCTGTATTTTTTCCAGAACCGTCTTAGGATTATGAACGTGCATCACTGGCGTCACGGCGGCTATATCCCCGGATGAAAAGTTCACCACCATTTCCTTCAGCGCACCCGGAGATACGAAAGAGTCCGCATCAAGGCACGCCACGTACTTTCCCCGCGCATGATCCAATCCTAAATTGAGTGCCGAGGCCTTGCCCCGCCTGGGTTGGCGTATGACTTTCACCCTGTTGTCCTGTATTTCTCTTACCGACGACGTGCCGTCTGTCGAGCCGTCGTCCACGACGATCACCTCGAGTTTTTCTTTGGGATAATCCAAGCCGAGAACCGAGTTAACCACGCGCCCTATTGTCGCAGACTCGTTGAATGCGGGCACGATGACAGACACGAATGGCCATTCCCTGAATTTTTTGGTCCGGCCGCCGGCCTCTCCTTCCTCAACGAAGGTGAGGACTAGAAAAATGCTCATATACAAAAGCAGAAAATAAAATACCGCGAATAGGACATCCAGCATAAATTATCGCCTACAGTACTATTAGGCACCGGAGCGTATTTTAACCTTCCTGGACATCCTGTAAGCCACCAGGCTGGCTATCTGCTTAAGATAGTTAACGTACTCCCTTGCGTCGAGCTTCGTCTTCCCAATCTTCCTGTTTACGAAGACGTACGGAATTTCGGCGACTCTGTTATAATTTCCTTTGACTATGATTTCCAATCCGATTTTGTAGCCTATCGGGCTTAAACGGACATTATCTATCGCGCCGCGGCGGAACATCAATAAACCGGAGACGGGATCGCGTATTTTTGTGAACATCTTCGCTATCATGGTAGCGCCCCACGAGGTTATCTTTCTCTTAACCGGCCAGCCTTTTGTACTGCCTCCCCCCGCATAACGGCTGCCGATAACAAGGTCTGCGCCTTTCTCTATTTCATTGAACATCCGCGGGATGGCGCTTACCGGATGGCTGAAGTCCGCGTCCATGACACCGATTACGCCGCCCCGTGCCTTCTTGAAACCGTCGATGACAGCGGACGACAACCCGAGCTTTCCGGGCCTTTTTATAACGATTATGTTCTTCCGCTTCTTCGAAATTTTTTCGCATAACTCCGCGGTCCCGTCCGGCGAGTTATCATCCACGATTACCAGTTCATATTTTATGGAATTTTTGGCGAGCTCTTCGCCCAAACTTTTAATCAGCTTCAAAATATTTTCGCGTTCATTGTAAGTCGGGATCACGATACTTAGCGTATTCGGCATGCGATTACCTCAAACAAATCCCAGCGCCTCGTCTGCGCGCACGATTTCATGCACCGTTGTCTGGTGGCCTGTTACAAAACCGTTTCTGTTGCAAACTCCCACAGCACCGACCCACGGCGACCCGAAATTCAGGGTCCCTGCCAGCGATTTTACCTTCAGCACGCTTTCTATCACACCCCTTTCCCCGTCTGTCACATCGCGGTGCAGCAACGCGCCCTTGTTGCTTGCCAAGCAGCCAGAACCGGGTAGAGGGGTTTTTGCGATCGTCGTCTTACAAGCTTCTACGCCCAGACACTCGGATATCGACTTTTTCTGGCTTTCCGTGAACAGGGGGGAGATTATCGCGCCGCTGTCATTGGATGCAACAAGGTTGCCGAAAGCGTTGAATCTCGAATCTAGGACGCACACATTAACGCCAAGGTCTTTTTCCAGAAGTTTTTTTTCGCCGTCCTCTATCGCAGAGGAAACCACGACGCCGTTTTTGTTTGCAGCTGCGAAAGCTCCAATGAAATTCGCGCCCGCTATCGATGCTTTGTATACAGGAACGCCGAGCGTTTTTTCCATGCTCAAGGCCTGTTTGTCCGTAACGGTTCGCGGCGCTAAACAAAAAGTTTCGGTCGCGGCGCAAAAAAGGCCGACGTTGGAGTCGCCCAAAATCCTAATTCGCAGAAAATGACCGTCTTGCATCCTAGGCCTCGCCCTTCTTCGCTTCCTGCTTAGGCGATTCAGAGACTTTGGCCTGCTGCTCCTTTTCCTTGACCGGCGGCTCCGCGGATATCAGGTCTGCTACGACCTTGTCGCCGTCTTTTTTCACCCTGACGCGTATTTTTGCAGGCGGGTGCGAGACGCCGCGGGACCAGATAAGCTCGTTTACGCCTGTGCTCAACAATACGTTTGACGACCGCGTTTTTCTAGCTATGAAATCCCGTACGCCCTTGGCAGCATGCGGCGCTTTTTTCCTGCGCCCGGACTCCGTGTAATACTTCCTGAGCGGTATGTCGTAAATTTTTTCCTCTGTCATAGCTTCAACCTGCTTCTTCGCCATTTCTTGATCTTGTCGACCCGGATCCTTCTGGAACGCGCACGCTTCAACCCGAACTTCCTGATATCAGCCCATCGCGGGGCGTCGGATATCCTGCCAATCCTAGCTAACCGCCTCTTTTTGCTTACCCGGTTTACGTTGCTCATGTCATGCCCTTCTTATGTTAAATTGTTTTTTCTGCGTTATCTTGTCTAATATCTGCTTCAGCTGTTCGTCGCTTATTTCGGTCTTTATCTGGCCGGACTGGAACAGCGACACCATGTATGTTTCCAGTTGCGCCGCGAACTCCGGCTTAACAGCGCGGACGCGCGACAGCCTTTCGTAAGCTTCCTTCGAAAGCATCCTCGAAAGGATGTTTTTCTTAAGCGCAGCCTCATCGTCTGACATATTGTTACCTATTAACGATTCAGCCGGGGGGATTTATAACCACATTAAACTGTTTTTGCAAGGTTGTCAAGAAACTTCTGGCCTTTCGGGGTTATGACGCGCCCCTTTTTTGGTTTGTCGATTTTCCTGACCATTCCCGCTGATTCAAGCTGCTGCAATATTTTCCTGATGACAGCCCCGGACGCCCTGTAAAAATGCTCCCTTTTTGTGCCGCGGTGTTTCCGTGAGCCGTAGACTGTCCTTAAACGCGATGTTCCGACCGGGCCATCAACGTATATGCGCCTAAGTATCGACGCAGCGCGCACAGACCACCAGTTCGGAGCGTCCGGGCTGCGTTGCTTTGATGTCCCTGTTTTAGCGAACTTGCTCCACGCGGGAGGCGTCAACTCCTTCATTGTTGACAGTTTTTCTGCTGCAACGCTTACCAGCTTTTGAGGGTCTTTAGTCCGCGCGTCCATGAAATTCACTCTCCATATTAGTGTGGTTAATAATATATATGGTTTGTTTAGCGATAGTTTGGATCTATCATCTTAGTAGCTTCATATTCGCCCTGATCGTCGACTAAAAGTATATCTTTTATCGGATAAGGATGGCCAATTCCCAAGCCCGGAGGCGTCTCTTCGATTTTCACTTTCAAAGGCCTGCCTGTTATGTAATGCGCGACCGCCCTTTTGTGGCCGCCGTCCCGACTTACGGTTAACCGGTATTCTGTATCGCTGAACCTGTTCACATGAACAGGAGGAAAATCGTCGCCTGCCTCAATGCCTCTAACCATCGAATCTATCAACATGGCATTTTTGAAAGTTTCCCAGCCATAAAGTTCAACTTCGTTGAGATCCAAAAAATTTGTTTCTCCTGTCATCACTGTAGGTGGTTCAACTTTGCCGAGATACAAAAAAGCTGGTTTTTCTGTCATCATTGCAGATAATAGGACTAAAGTTAAAAGGCTGTCAATTCCTCTTTCCGTACGGGAAGCGCATGATGTTCCCGCATTTTTTACACGTGATTATGACCGCTTTTTTGGCTGCGCTTGTGCGCACCGCTGACGTGGAGCCTGCGGACAAATACGAGCCGCATTTCCTGCAAAATTTTGCGCGCAGGCCTTTGGGCACGCTGACCCTGTAGTGCATGGCGATGTCGCGGGCAAGCTCAACATAACGGCCTTCCATGCCCGTTTTTTCCCTGTGAGCTTCGGCGGCCAATTCAAAAAGCTTCTTAACACGCTCCAAAGCCAGCTCTTTCTGCCACGCAGGTTTTGTGCGCCTCATAAGAATAATTTATCCGACTGTAATTAAAACTAAGCTGCGAATTCAAGGACAAGCGTGCCGTTTTCGAAGTATTGCTCTGACAGCGTGAATCCGCGGGGCGCAGCGATTATCTTGAAGTATGACACGTGTTTTGATCCTGCCTTGACCTCTAAAGATTCGTCAAGTTCTGTCAAACTGACCTGCGCCGGCTCCACGCCCGGCATCTTTATTCTGAAGATCATCCTGTTGCCGAGATTCCTGACAGTCATCTTCGGGTCCTTTACGTCCGCGCTGATCCTGTACCGCGCGCGGGGCGGCTTTTCGCGCTCTTCCTTTTCCCGCGGTTGTTCCGCGCTATAGCCGGAAAGTTCTTCGGTTTCCTGGAACGGTTCCATCTCGCGCGTTATGCTTTTCAGAATATTTCCCAGGCTGATGAAGATGTCCCCGCGGATCACTTCAGACCCGCACACAGGGCAGAACTTCCAGTTCTTGCGCAGCTCGCTCTCGCAGTTGTCACACAACAAGCCGATCATCTCAGTACTCTATGACTATTTCCAATTTCTGCCTCGGATTTTTTAGATTTCTCACCAACTCGCGGTCCAAGCTGTTCGAGGACTTGGTGGCGTGGACCGCAATGGTGCGGTCGTCTATGAAGCCTGATTTCCGGATAACGATATCCTTCCTGTCTTTCAGCGTAAGGTGCGGGTGGCCGTATGCGATTATTGTATCCGACCCTGTTCCGGATTTGAGCTTTATCGTTAAACGTTTTCCGTCCTGTATGGCTTTCTTCAGCCCGTCCGACAGGTCGTGGCAGGATTTATCCGAACGAACGCCAACAATGCAATGACCTTCCCACGTCATGTTCTTATCCTTTGTCAATTCCAATGTCGTATCGTGCTTTGAGGTTACGCAGTTATGGCCGTAGGCTGTTATGCGTTCTATCATGATTATTCTATACCTCTGCGTAGTATTAATTTTAGCTTGTTCACACTTTCCTTGCGAACGTTATGTAGCCGGTATGCGCCAACATGGTCGTGTTCGGCCTTGAAAAATCGCGGGTGATCTTGTAATCACGCACCAGGCATTCAACCGTGCGCACGTCCATGAAGCTTTCCATTTCAATCGCATCGCAAACCGCTTTTACCTGCTCTATGTACGGGCTGTACACGGCCAAAAAACCACCGCTCTTCAGCGACTTGCCGGCTTTTGGGACGATTTTCTCTGCGCCAATCATGTCTAACACAATAAGATCAGCGTCTTTCTCGCGAAAGCCCTTTGACACGTCCCTGTTTTTCATCTCCACCCACCGGGACAACCCCGAATCCTCTACGTTTATTTTCGCCGACCTGAAAAAATCGCTGCGCAATTCGTATGTGAAAACTTTCCCGTCCGGTTTTACCAGGTTTGCCATGAAAGTCGTCAAAAATGCCGACCCTGTGCCAGCCTCAATGACGCGATAACCGGATGAAAGGCCTGTCAATCCCGCTATCAGCGAACAATCTTTAAGCGAGACTATCTGCGGCAATCTCGCTAACCGCTTTTGCAAAAAATCGTTTATGTTCGGGCGCAGGGCATGGAACGCCACGCCTTTCGAGGATTTGATTCTTGCGCCAAACTTCTTTCCCACCAGCTTTGAAAGGTTTATAGTCCCATGATTCGTGTGGAACAAGCCTTTGCCCACGTCTACCAAAAAAGTGCTTTCTCCGAGGAGCAGCACTTTGTCCGAAGGCGTTATTTTTTCCATTATCTTATATGACGCGCCAGAGCTTAAGAATATTAGATTTTATGCGCGATCCTTCCCTATGCTAAGAGTTCTTTTTCAATTCAACGGCTTGCTATGCAAGCCGCGCATAGGAAACTTTTAGTTTCTTATGTCCACCAACGAACCCCGAACCGGGCGGAAACCGCCATCCGAGAGCGCATCCGAACGCGCAAAGCTCGCATCGACGACCAAGCACCTCGCGTCCTCATCGCGGAGCCAACCGCCCCCACGACCGACAGCAACGTCCTGGTAGCCTGAAACTCTATCTTTACCGGGATTCACGTTAAACCAGAAATGCGTTGTGTAAGGCTTGTGCGGGAAAGCTATATCTTCCGTTGCGCGCGGCAATCCGGAAACTTCGTCCCATTCAACAACGACACGGCCATGTCCTTCCGGCACTAATATTTCTCCAACCGTATCACTTCCAATTAAAAGTTCCCTAACCCAATATTTTTCACCTTGGCCGTTTGTTTCATATTTGCGAGGGTCGCGGCCTTTCGGGACTCGCAAGCCTGTCTCTGTCCACTGCCACATGTAAATCCGAGGCTCGTTTCTTGCGAAGAGGTCGTCGAAAACGCCTGCCGTTCTCGGGTCTTGGCCAGCTCTTTCCAAGCCAAGCTGGATTGCCAGCTCTTCGGCTGCTGTTGACATTCTTTCGCCTCCTGTAATTCCGGCCTTAGAAGCGTGATAATCCTTTCCTGTTCTTACAAGTCTGGGCGAATATTCTATTTCATGACCGGCGTGCTTGTAAGATTTTCCTAGTGTTGGGTAGGTTTGACTAACAGCCGGGACAATAAGTTTTTCCATCGGCAATGTTTTTTGAAGACTCATAAATATATTAAAACATAGATAACAATTTAAGCGTGTTTTTTATATCAGCCGCGCTATCCTTAAGAAGTTTGTAAGCGCCTGTATGCCGCGCTTTTCGTAAGCCTGCCGCAGACTCAGGTAATCGGCGCGCAGGCTTGACCGATCCAAAAGCGCCAAATCCGGATCCTGTGCCAGCCATTCTTCAAACATTTCGTGTGTCAATTCAAGATGTCCCTGTACGCCATAAGCAGGCTTTCCTTTCACACGAACAACCTGATTTTCACACCATTTTCCTGCTGCCAATAATTCCATTTTGTCAGGCAACGTCACGGTTTCCCCGTGCAGGTGGAAAATATTGTACGGAGGCGCTATACCTGAAAAAAACGGGTCGGCCTTTCCGGCTTCGGCAGGCTCGATTATGAAGTATCCCCCATCAGGGTCGCGCCAGCCGACTTCGCGCACCGGATTTCTGTAGACTTCTCCGCCCATCGCTTTTACAAGCGCCTGCATGCCTAAGCACACACCAAGATAAGGGATGCCCACTTCAACTGTCTGTTTAATCCGCGCAAGCTCCCGTTTCATTTTAATCGTGTCGTCGTTGGTGCTGTCTGGCCCGCCTAAAACGCATACAGCCGCATAGTCAACCGGGCTCGGAAACGGCTCGCCCGCGTCCGCGTCGACAACATCGTACCCGATTCCGCGTTCACTGAGAATTTTTCCAAGAAGTCCGGGGCCTTCACGTGCTATGTTTTTTACAACCAGGACTTTTTCCATTCGAATAATAAGGCAACAAGGCTTTTATGCGCCGAACCTGCGTTTCCTCTGCTTAAAATCGTTTATGGCCGCGACAAAATCTTTTTTTGAAAATTCCGGCCACGGCGTGTCTGTGAAAAACAGCTCGGAATAAGCGGATTGGAACATCAGGAAATTACTCAGCCTTTTTTCGCCGCCTGTCCTGATTATCAAATCAGGGTCGCTCATTTTCGGGTTGTAAAGATTTTTTTTGATTAAAGATTCGTCTATGTCCGAGAGTTTTAAAATTTCTTTTTTTACGCTGCCAGCAATCTTTTTTACAGCATCGATAATTTCCGCACGGCTGCTGTAAGCTATTGCGAAGTTTGCCTCATAATCCCTGTATTTTTTTGTAGCGTCTTCCAGTTCGGCCAAAATTTTCCGTAATTCCGGCGGCATGGCCTGCGTCCTGCCGATAATGCGGACCCGCACCTTGTTTACGTGAACAGGGTTGTCCTTGTCTTTTAGGACCCGGTTGGCCACGCCTTTCATCAGCTTGTAAAGGTAATTCAGTTCCGCCTTGGGCCGGCCTGCGATGTTTTCCAGAGAAAGCGTGTATAAAGTTACTGTCTTTATGCCGAACTCCCTGCACCAACCCAGGACCTCTTCGACTTTTTTCTCGCCCCATTCATGGCCTTGCCAGGGCTGCAGCATCAGCTTTTGTGCAAAACGCCTGTTGCCGTCCATTATTATGCCCAGATGGTTTATCCGCGCTTCCGCGCCTGAATAATCCAGCCCTTTGGCGCTGTTTAATTTCTGCATTTCGAGCACTCCTGATAATATTCCGGTTAGTATTTATTAAAAGTGAAGCACACCGTATGAATGTATCGGTATGCTTCTAGTTATTATATTTGACCTTATTTGCTTGTAAATATGTGCCTTAGAATTAGTATGGCTGCCATTGCCAAGATTATGCCTACGATTACCGTGTTTCGCCTGTTATCCACGGCCGGCATCGTTGTTGTCGTGGCATTGGCAATCCTGGGGGCTGTTGTTTCCACAACGCTTGCCGTAAAGTCCGCGCCCGATGAAACGCCCTTGTCGGAAATCGCGATCACTTTCGTCTCGTAATTGCCCAACGTTGTGCCGAAAGGCGGGGCTATGTAAAGGTACACTTTGCCTGTTTCATTGGGTTCCAGTGTGATGTTGCTTACGCCCACGGCCATCCACTGCGGGCCAACCAGCTGGAGTATGTAATTCAGCGTCTTTATGCCCGTGTTTCTCAACTGCAGCTCCTGAAGCGCCCTGTCAGACGGCTTAACCGCTTTAGACGCATTTTTCGATGTCAACGACGCGCCGTAGCATGCGTTGTAATCCCTGACCACCAGGGCTGCCGCGGATCTCAATGTCAGATCCTGCGACACGGCGTCCGCATCCACCCTGTAAATTCCGGTTTCGTTGCTGTAATCTACAGCGAAATCTACGCTCTTTGTGGAGTTTTCCATGACCAAAACGTTGTCGGCTATTTTTTTGCCTGCCGCAAAAACCGCGAATGCTTCAGGCCTTTTCCCTGTGTTATTTATCTCAACCTTGAACATCGCCTTGTCCGGCGTACACACATTCAGCGACGGGGGCTTGATGCCCATTACAGCGTTGTGGCAAACACCCACATCGGCCGAAAGTTTCGTGCTGTTCTTCATCGAACCCGCCGAAGCTGTGAAAATTATTTCACTTGTCCTGTTCTGCGGAAACTCTGTTGAATTAGCGGTCAGGTAGACTGTTTTCACGTCTCCCGGCCCGATTGTCATCATACCCGCGCTTAACGTCCCTTTGCTGGCGTTGAAACTGTACGCTTCCCTGAACGAACCGGTGTTCTTTATGTCTATCGCATATCCGGCCTGTTCTCCTGTGCACACTGACGCAGTCCGGGTTTGGGGTGTAATGGACACTGATGCGCATTCGACTGCCGATGGCTCAGACTGCAGATTTTTAACAACATCTGTTGCCACGGATTTCACGGAAACGTTAAGACGGAACCGGCCGTCCTTTTCCGGCTGGTACGCAATTTTAAATGTGGCGTTCGAAGAAGCGTTCATTGAAACCATATCAAGGCCGGACGCTGTCACTATCTCGAACACGTCGGGCTTCTCCCCGAGGTTCCTTATATTCAATTTGAATTCCGCCGGCTGTCTGGAGCATATTGGTCCGGACGGCTGCGACAAGGAAGCGTCGAACCCGAAGCATTCCCTCGCCGCGACGTCGAGCGACGCTTCGCCGGACGCGAACGAATCTTTTGATTTGACCACGAATTTCACTGTGCTGTTCGAGACTTTTTCAAACGTGCTTTCAAAATTTACTATGCCCGACTGGCCGGGCGCAAGTTCGATCTCTGTCCTGTCGAATTTTCCGGCAGAGCTTGCCGAAACGTTGAACGTTTCCGGGGATTTTCCAATGTTCTTTATTACAATTGGTGCCGAGAATTTCTCCCGCGCGCATGTCCTGACGTTCTCCTGCGTTGTTATCGAAACTGCGCTGCATTGCAGCACGTCGACACCGATCCTGGCGCTTGCCGCATCTGCGGAAGACCCGGAATCGGCGTTGATGGTCGCGGAATACTTCCTTGTTTCTGTGTTGTTGAGCGGGTTTATGAAAACAGAACAAAACGATGTTTCACCGGCGGCCAGCGTCACTTCGTTGTTGCCTATCGTGCCGACGGTGCAGCCTGCGAATGTCAGCATGCCATTATCGGAGCTTAATCTGTAAGTGTCTGTCACCGGGCCGGTGTTCGTGATCTTAACAAGCTGGTTCGTGAACGACATTGCGCACACGCCCATGTCCGTTATGGTTGGCGTTACGGCGACCCTGCTGGCAGCTGCAAACCCGGACAAGCCGGACAAAACTGCCAGCAATGAAACAAGTAGAAGTGTTTTTTTCAATAATACCGCCTATCCATTACGAAGATACTAAAGCTTAAATATCTATTCGCCAAAAAGGACGGGAAAACGCTTGGAGCGCGGTTACGAGCTCATTAAAACGAAAAGCTCAAGCGGGATCCTCTATTTCTTTTTTTACAGCGCCCAGATAGTCCCTTTTTTGTGTCGTTTGAACCCTAAAGGCGGATTTTGAATAAAACAAAAGCAACAAGCCTGTTGCGAAAACCAGGGCATCCGCCTGCGTGCTTTTCATTTCTACCCGCGGCATTGTTGCAGGCGCAACGAACAGGCTGACGTTTCTTTCCTCCCGGCCGGCACGCACTGCAATTTCGTAATTCCCTTCCGCGCCAGGCGATATGTAAACAAATCTTATGCCGCGGGACATGGTAAATTTGGCAGGTTCTATCCAATCTTCCTGGACGCCATATACGGAAACCGAAATTTTTTCATCGCTGTCCAAATTAATTGCCAGCAGCGCGCTTCCCCCAAGAACAACTCCTATGCTTTTCGGATAGACTGAAAGGAACGTTTCCGAAACGTTTTCTGCCTTCTGCACTAACTGAAATTGCGCCTTTGCGATGCGGCTACAACTTTCCGAGATGGCGGACAACTCATAATATCCAGGCTTGCTTATCTCCAACGGGGCAGACCAGTAACCGAACTCGTTGGAGGCGACCTTTATAATGTAACCGCCCGCCTTCACATCGATGTGCGACGGCACGCCTTCGCCGGCCATATCAATAAGGAAGCCTTCTGCCAGGATCTTGTCCCCGACATAAGATATGCCCGGCACTTTTACAGAAGTCGCCACCCGATCGCAAAATTTTTGCGGGCATTTCGCAACGGTTTTCGTGATTACAGTTCCACGAACGCCCTGAAGCGTGTATTCCATGCGTATTTCGCGGCCTGCGCAGCTGTTTGCTGTTATGGTGCAATACCTTTGCCCAGACGAATGCGGCCCCAATTCCATTTCGCCGGAGTAATAATTGCATGCGAACGGCTTACAATCGTTCGTTCCTATCCTGCAGTAATACGGGGTTGAACCGAAAACAACGTGACGGTCTCCCAAGTTCGCCGCGTTGACCGCTATCTGATGGACGACGTTCTCTTCGGAAGTATAATACCCCACGCTGATGTTTACTGCGATGTTTTCGAAAGGCCTTTCCGAATACGAATAATTCCAAAATTCCGTAACTGATACGGCAGGACTCTGCGATATCTTCATTACGGAAGGGCTTGAATAATCCTGTGCCTGCGCAAAAAAGGGGACAAACACCAGCACGGCCGCCAAAACAACGAACCTCATAGAACAGAAGTCGGCTGTCAGTTATTTAAGTTCGAAAGCTCTGCTTGTACTCGTTAAACAACCTGTCGACAGAATGCCTGTCTATCTTTTTACCGAAGCAATTGTGCGGGACGAGCCCGCCGGAAAAGCCCTTTGGTATGTGCATCAATTCGTGAATGAGCGTCTTTTCGCGCTCCTCCAAACCAAGTTTGTCGAAACGTTCCGCAATAACCTCTATAACGTAATGCGCCTTTATTCCCATGGCTTTCTGCCAGACCCTGGGCATTGACCATATCCTTGCTATCGACCGTCCCTTCGAGCCGTAACTGCGCATGAAAAAAAGCCTTTTCGTGTCTATGCGGTCCAGCCGCAACGCGGCCACTATTTTCTGCACAGACTCCCGGATGTCAGGCGCTTCCTCGAACCTCATAATAAAGTTAAATATGACATCCTACTTAATCAAATAGTCGTGGTCGCTTTTGATGACAAGATTCCCGGCCGAGTGAAGAGTTCTTTAGCCAAAGCCGGGAATGTAGTTATAACTTCTGCATTACCTTATGCCAACGGCGAAATACACCTCGGGCATATTACCTCGACTTATCTGCCTGCGGATATACTTGCGCGTTATTTGCGCTCGACCGGCCACAGAGTGCTTTTTCTTTGCGGTTCCGACGATTACGGGACGCCGATCCTGATAAAAGCCGAGCAGGAAAATAAAAAACCGGAAGATTACGTGAAATTCTGGAACGAGCGTGACCAAAAAGACTTCAAAAAACTCGGCATTTCGTTTGACATATTCCACAAGACCAGTTCAGAGGAGAACATAAAACTGGCGCAGCATTTTTTCGACGTGCTCGGCAGGAAGGGCTTCATATTCAAGAAAACCGTTTCGCAGCCGTACTGCGAATACGACAAGAAATTCCTCCCCGACCGCTATGTCAAAGGCACGTGCCCTTACTGCAACGCAGAAGAACAATATTCCGACGGCTGCGAGAAATGCGGCCGCGTGTTTGAGCCGGGCGAAATCAAAAACGAGCACTGTGCGTTATGCAAGCGCACGCCAGTCCGGAAGAAAAGCGAGCACTGTTTCCTCAGGCTATCCGCGTTTTCCGACGAGTTGCGCGACTGGTTATTAACGAACAACAACCTGCAGGCGGACGTGAAAAATTATGTTTTGAAATGGATTGACGAAGGGCTGAAGGAATGGGACATAACCCGCGACATACCGTGGGGCGTGCCGGTGCCAAATGAAAACAACAAAGTCTTTTACGGCTGGTTCGACAACGCCATAGGTTATGCGTCAACGGCGATAAAATATTTTGGCGGCGCGGAAAAGGCGAAACAATTCTGGAATTCGTCGAAGATATACCATTACATAGGAAAAGACATCGTTTACCACCATTACCTGTTCATGACGGCCATCCGGCTGATCACGAACGAGTTCAAAGCGCCAGATTACATACCTACGCGCGGCTACCTGCTGCTGCAGGGCAAGAAATTCTCCAAAAGCCGCGGGTGGTACATATCGTTAGAAGATTTTTTGAACGAATTTCCCCCGGACTATTTGCGCTTCTATTTATCGTCGATAACGACGTACTCGCAGCATGATGTCAATTTTGACTGGCTGGAATTCCAGGCGAAAATAAACAACGAACTTGTAGCCAACATTGGCAACTTCGTCAACCGGACGCTGACCTTCATAAATACCAAATTCGGCGGAGTTGTCCCGGATCCCGAAGACACGTTAGAAACCAGATCCGCGGAGCTGGAAAACGAACTGGTGGATAAAATAAAATGCATAGCCGTAAGCGTGGGAAAAGACATAGAGTCCAACAGTCACGACAGGGCCTTGAAAAAAATACTTGAATTTTCAAGCGCATGCAATTATTATCTTCAGCTGGAAGAACCCTGGAAAAACAAAAACAACAAGACGTGCCTTTACGTCTGTGCCAACGCGTGCAGGACGCTTTCTATACTTCTCGCGCCATTTCTTCCGTTTGCCTCGGAAAAAATAAACAACATGCTTAACGTAAAAACGGCGGACTGGCTGTCAGCTTCGGAATTGAAAATAAAACCGGGGCACAAAATAAACGCGGCTGAGATATTGTTCAACAAAGTCGAAGACGGTTCCATCAGGAAGCGTCTGGAAAAATTGGGGGGTGCGAAGGAATTGTTAAATATCGAAGATTTCCAGAAATTGGACATAAGAATCGGGAAGGTGACATCGGCGGAAAACGTGCCCAAGTCCGAAAAATTACTGAAATTGATGGTCGACATCGGAAATGAAACCCGGCAGTGCATTGCGGGCATGGCCAAGTTTTACAAGGCGCAGGATTTGATCGGCAAAAACGTGGTTGTTGTTGTCAACTTGAAACCTGTCAAATTCATGGGCCTTGAATCGCAGTGCATGATGTTAGCCGCGGAGAAGGACGGCTCTGTTGTTTTGTTAAAACCGGACAAGGACGTCGGTACGGGTGCGTTAATAAGGTAAAAGCTTTTTACGTGATCATAACAAATCATACTATGAGACCAGAAATAGTAAACTGGATAAAACAGGCTGCGGCTGACATGAAAACTGCGAAAGACTGCCTTACCGCAGGCAACTATTACGCCTGCGCTTTTTTTGCACAACAGACTGTTGAGAAAGCTCTGAAGGCCCTTTTCATGCTGCGTTTCAAGTCCCCACCCCTAAGATACACAATCTACTAAGACTGGCTGAAAAGCTTAGACTTCCAAAGGATCTCCAACGTATAGCAGCAGACCTTACTCCGGATGCAACAATAACCAGGTACCCTGATATTGCGGGTGCTACGCCTGCCGAGTTATACGATAAAACCAAGGCGCAGGAAAAATTGAAATCAGCGGACAGGTTGTTAAAATGGCTGTTCAAACAAATGAAATAAGAATGTTCTTACGCAAAGTAAAAAAGAAATTCGCCCCCTCAAAAGTAATATTATTCGGCTCGAGGGCCAGGGGCGACTATCTGATAGACAGTGATTACGATTTGCTGATCGTTTCTGACAAATTTTCCAAATATGACTGGCACCAAAGAATGGTAGAGGTCATAAAATTGACAGAAGGCAAATTCAGCCTTGACGTGATATGCCTGACCGAAGAAGAATTTGAAAAGCGAAAAAAAGAACTGAGCATAGTGAACGAAGCCGTCAAAGAAGGCGTAGTGCTGAAAGTCTGATCACCTTTTCACGTAAACCGTGCCGGTGTATCCGCACTTGGCGCATGTGTAAAGAATGTTTCCCGTGACGGGGCTCTCCATCGGCTTCATGCCGGAGCCGCATTTCGGGCATCCGTACCCGGAAGAAAAACCGCTGCCTGACAAAAAGGACGCCATACTTTCCGTCCGCCTTACGGGCTGTTCTGGTTTTTGTTCTTCGATGTCCGTCGCAGGTTCTTGTTCCGAAATCTGCGGTTCGGCCGGTTGTTCCTGCCGGGGACGTTCCACTGTTTTCGGGCTGTTGGAAATCCTGTCCATGTCCAGGCCTGCTTTCAGGTCGCCGACAACCTGCAGGGAAGCGTCGAAAAAAGTCCCGCAGCCTTTGCATAATAATATTACCGTCGGCGTGGACTGGACAAGATGCACGCTGTTCTGACAGTTCGGACATTGCGTCATGTTACCAATATGATTATTTCCTTCGTTTGCTTAAATTGATGGCTATCGGAACTCCTTACTGCTCTGGGTTTTAATACTTAGCCGATTTCAGATGGGAATGCAGCTGGTAATAAACGAATACGACACTGTGATGTTACATAATGGATAGTTGAGTTATCTGTTGTGCAAGAAATACGACGACCACCAACACGTGTTGCATAGGTTGAATATACGAGACTTAGGATGCAACTACCACTAGAATGTATTTCCCCTGCTCGCTTATATTTGTGAATCGCTCCAATTCTATGAAAGGCGATTATTATCAAAAAGACGCGCAAGAGGCTGGGCGAATATTGGGACAGGCTTCTGCTGAAAAGGCTGCCGCCGTTCGCAACATTCAAGAAAATAGAAAGCGAGATAACGGAGCATTTCGCTTTCATATCGTGGGCTTTCAAGAGGTTAATAATCCCGTTGATGGTATTCTACCTGGTCATTGGAACCGCTTTAGACACGCGCGTCTTTGCTTCGTTGTTCATATCCCTGTTCGTGTTCCTTTACAGCGGCTTCCTTCCGGACATAGGATACCTTGTGAAGAAAACCAATAACAGGCGAAAGGGATGGACGCTGCGGGAAAAATACGCGCTGCTGTTCTTTGCGCCCGTGTTTTTATATTATGTAATAGCCGGACGGGCCAGGCCGCTGTTCTCGACCGAAGAACGGCCTTACCACAATTTCAAAACCGCATTTGTTTACGGCGCGTTCCTTTTTGCAGTCGGAATGTTTTTCTGGGACGAGCTGCTGAAAGCGATCATGCTTTCGGTGTTTGGTTTCCTGGGATTCTCCGTACACCTGCTGGTGGACAGGAATTTCAAGATAAATTAAGCGGGTTCCGCCGCGCCGTTTAACCGCTAAATTTGTTTTCCTTGCCCACCTGTGTTTGTGTATATAAAACCGACAGACGTGTGCTAACTATGATTCCAGATTTAACAGAAAACGCCCGTAAGCGGGTATTCTGGCCGAAGGTTGCGTTAATAGGAAGCCTCAGGTTTTACCAGGAAATGCGAAACTTATACGAAGAGTTCGGGAAAGAAGGAATAGATGCACTGGTTCCCTGGCCCCATTACAGAGACCCCGAAGACGCAACAAAATACGATCCCATGTGGTCAGGAAGCGAGGAGCATATAGCAATCGCAAGAAAACAGGAATTGGAAACCCAGCTTCTCGGGTCGCGAGCTTCGGATTTGGCATACGTTGTTAATCCGGACGGCCTTATCGAAGACAGGGACGCGGTAGTGATTGGTTTCACGCTTCAGGCCGGCAAGGATGCGTATTGCATGAAAAGAATTCCTGTCCGCGGCCTTGCGAATAAAATCCATGTAAAAACACCGCAGGAAATCATTGAGATAGCGAGGGGTTTGAAAGAAACCAAATACCGGCCGCTTCTGGAAGATTTTAGGCGACGCACTGGCGAACATGATTTATAAAATAAAAGTGGGCACGCTCGGATTTGAACCGAGGACCTTTCGATTATCAGTCGAACGCTCTTTTCCCGACTGACGCACAAAGCAGCTAGAAACAGGTGCATACTTAAGAGCACCTGTTTCAGTTTCCGCATGCGTCTAGTTACCAAGCTGAGCTACGCGCCCCTAGAACTCTTCTTCTTTTACTGTAAATAAACTTTAAACTTATAGGCTATGCTATGGTTAAAAATATGGAAAAACCATAAACTATGAAAAATCCAGGTGGCCTTTATATCCGATAGAACTTTGGCCACGGTATTTGTCTTTTGGCCTGGTGCCATAAGAATGTTCCGGTTCTTCTGTCAAAGGGTAGACCAACAAATGACAAGCGTTCTCACGCGATATGTGCGATCTCATTCCTTCTTTTCCCAGGATTTCGAGCAAGGGTATAGAAAATAACGACCACAATTCAAAAATTTGGGAACCGTCTGATCCCGGCCATATAAATGGCGCGTTAGCGTGTACACCAACCTGATACGGCATATCACGGTTTGTCAATAAACCCACATACCTGTTTCCCAAGGTTACTCTTTCGGACGTCTGGGATAGATAAAAATGTCCCGGCCCCAAGTCAAATTCTTCACCCAAATGCAATGATGCAAAAACATCGCTTGTATCGAAACGGGGAGAAATCACTCCTTTACCCGTGTAAACCCTTACATCGTCAACAAAACTGAGATGAAATTCGCCATGAGGCGATTCCTCTGGAAACGAGTCATACTGAGAATATCCTCGGTGATGAAACGGCATTACGGTTCTGCCGCTGTTATCAGTTACCCGCACGCCTCCTTTTCTGATGGCTTCTTTCAACTCGCTTACACTTAGCGGCCGTTTGTATGTTCCTTTTTCAGCTATTACCAATTGACATGGCGGATAATCAGCAGGCAATTCTACCCGTGTACCACAGGTGCTCAGAATCACAGGAAGTTTTCTTTGGTCATGCGGCAAATTTCCCAAACCGAATTTTTTCATTCTGTTTACTGCATAGTTATGAAATTCGCTGCCCACGAAACTCTCGACTTTTAAACCACACCTAGCAGGGCTGCTTCTGGTTGTTACGCCTGCGTCGAAATTATCCCGGTCTATGGAAATGTTTTCTATTGAATCAGCAAAGTAATAACCGTTCCCTATTACCCTATCCTTTATCGGTTCGGTGTTTCCGGTTTCAAGGTCTATGCGATAAATGTCACCAACTAAAACATCAACTGACGCTGGGCCCAGCCTGGACTGAACAAACGGCTCCAGTGTAAAAATACCTCTCTCCAAAGCTCCTCTAATTGAACGGTCGGAAAGAATTGCCATGGGTTTTTGATAACACTAAAAGCTTAAAAATAGTGGACCGGTCGGGATTCGAACCCGAAGCCTCGACGAGTTTCAAAGCTTTCTTTTCCCTTAAGGCTTTTATTTCAATTTAATTTCTTTCCCTCAAGGCTTTCTTTTGAAAGAAAGGCTTGTGCGAACGTCGCGATCTTTAACGCGTTTTTCCGTCAACGCTTTTGCGCGAAGCGGAAAAGGGTTGTACCGTTGATCTACCGGCCCGTTTTAACCAGAACCACATCGTATGTTGTATCGGTGTGGTTCAGTCGGCTCAACTCCTATTAACTTTATTCTGCTGTCCGATTTAAGTGTTATATAATTGTCTTAAGAATAAACTCATAGGAAATCTACGGTTTCCTGTGCACGAAAAGCTTTAGCTTTTCGTTGTTTAGTGGTTTAATGACGAAATTGGTCTTCCTGGGAAGCGGCGGTGGAAGGTATGCAATGGCCACGCAGGCGCGCGCCACGGGCGGGTTCAGGATAGAAATGGACGGCGTCAACATCCACGTGGATCCGGGGCCTGGAGCGCTTGTCCGCGCCAAAGAATATGGAGTAAACGTAAAAGACACCGACGTGGTCATGGTTTCACACGTACATCTTGACCATTCAAACGACTGCAACGCGATGATAGACGCGATGACAGAGGGCGCAAAAAACCCGAAAGGCATGCTGGTCGGCAGCGCCTCGGCGATAAAAGGCTACGACAATGACAGTCCCGCTGTCTTGAAAATATACCTCAAGGCCCTGGAGAGCGTGACTGTGATGAAGGCTGGCGATTCAACCAATTTAAAAGCCATAACAGTCAAGGCCACGCCCACAAGGCACACAGACCCTTCATGCATCGGATTCAGGATCGAAGGCTCGAAAACCATTTCCTATACGTCGGATACGGAATATTTCCCGGAACTCAAAAAATTCCACAAAAACGCGGACCTGCTGATAATAAACATGCTTCGTCCGGACAGCGACACGTGGCCGATGCATATGAACCTTGACAACTCGATCACGCTGATAAAAGAGACTAACCCGAAACTGTGCGTTCTGCAGCATTTCGGGATGAAGGTCATCGAGCGCGGGCCGGAAAAACAGGCGCAAAAAGCCGCAAAGGAAACAGGCACCAGCGTCATCGCGGCAGAGGACGGCATGAGAATGGACCTGGACAAATCAAACGCTCCGCTCGGTAAATTCATTAAGAAATAAATATCCAGGACAAGTTTGCGAAGAAGTGATGGCATGGAAATGCAAAAAAGATACGACCCGAAAACATCGGAAAAGAAGTGGCAGGACTACTGGCAGGAAAACAAAGTCCACAAGTTTGACATCGAAACGGAAAAAACGCTTGTCATAGACACTCCCCCGCCTTTCACGTCGGGTGTGCCGCACATGGGCCATGTGCTATGGTGGACATGGAACGACATAATCGCACGATTCAAGAGAATGAACGGCTTTTCTGTCCTTCTACCGCAGGGCTGGGACTGCCACGGGCTGCCCACGGAACTGAAGGTGGAGAAGGATTACAGGATAAAAAAATCCGACAAGGAGGTTTTTCTCAAAGCATGCAAAGAATGGACAGGCGTGTGCATAACCAGCATGAAAAAATACATGAACTCGATAGGATATTCGTCAGACTGGGATTATGAATACACCACAGACTCCCCGGAGTACATGGGCTTTGTGCAGAAAACGCTTGTCAATCTTTTCAACAAAGGCCTGATCGAAAGAACGGAGCATCCGATAATGTGGTGCACAAAATGTTCCACTACGTTGGCCAAGGCCGAAGTCGGTTATGTGGAAAAAAACGGCGTCCTGTATTACATAAGGCTTGACGTCGAAGGCGGAGAGAAAATAACAATCGCAACTACGCGACCGGAAATGATGGCCGCGTGTGTCGCGGTTTTCGTAAATCCTACAGACGACGCCCATGCGGACATGGCCGGCAAATCCGTCAAAATCCCCATTTTCGGCCAGGAGGTAAAGATCATGGCAAACCCGGATGTGGACGTCGGGTTTGGCACGGGCGTGGTTTACCTGTGCACTTACGGCGACGAGATGGACATAAAGTGGCAAAAACGCTATGGCCTGCCGTCCATAAACCTGATAGACAGCCATGGAAAATTAAATGAAAACGCAAAACAGTTTGCCGGAATGAAGATCGCGGACGCCAGGATAAAAATCGTAGAAGAACTCGGCATGATGGGCCTGGTTGAGAAAGAGGAGAAGTTCATGCACAATGTCCTGTGTCACACAGAACGATCGGCCTGCCTAAACCCAATTGAATTCATACAGATGAAACAATGGGCGATAAAAGTCAAGGACGCGTCGAAGGACGTGCTGGCCATATCCAGCGACGTCAACTGGTTTCCCGAACACATGAAAATAAGGCTCGACAACTGGGTCAACTCTATGGACTGGGACTGGGTGTTTTCCAGGCAACGCGTATACGGCACACCGATACCGTTCTGGTATTGCGACAAATGCGACAAAATATACCCGGCTGAAAAATTCCCTGTTGACACGTCCTTGGAAAAGCATGCGTTGGAAAAGTGCGAATGCGGCGGCGCGATAACCGGTGAAAAGGACGTGTGCGACGGCTGGATAGATTCCTCCATAACGCCGCTTGTTGTGTCCGGCTACTGGCGCAACAACCCACTGCACGCAAAGCTATACCCGTCGGATTTGCGCCAACAGGGCCACGATATCATAAGGACATGGGCCTATTACACGATACTAAGGTGTTTCCTGGAAACAGGCCAAAAACCGTGGAAAAACATACTTATCAACAGTTTAATACTCGGCCCCGACGGCAGGGAGATGCACAAATCTCTGGGCAACGTGGTTTTGCCTGATGAAATACTGCTGAAGCACGGCGCAGACACGCTGCGAACCGGGCTGATCATGCTGGGCTTGTATTCGGGCGATGCCGCATTCAACTGGCAGAACATGGAGTTCTCGTACAAATTTTCCACAAAACTCTGGAACATATTTCGCTTTTTTGCGTCCAACTCCGACGGGGCTGAGGCGACGACAACAACCGCATCAACGGTGGACAAATGGATACTTTCGAGGCTTAACAGGACGATAGCAGGGGTAACGAAAGACCTTGAGACGTACCAGTTCGCGCACGCGTTCGAGCTTTTGCACGACTTCGTGTGGCACGAAGTTGCGGACAATTATCTGGAATTTGTCAAATACAGGCTTTACAGCGGCGTGGAAAAGGAATCGGCCCAATCGACGTTGCACACTGTCATACTCGGCTGCGTCAAGATGCTTGCGCCTTTCATGCCCCACATAACTGAGGAGATGTACCAAGCCCACTTCAGGCAATTTGAAAACAAGGCAAGTGTGCACAACACGCGGTGGCCGGAATTAAATGAAGCTTTGATAAACCAGGATGCGGAAGGCGCAGGCGAGGCTGCGAAATCGATAGTTTCGGCGATAAGGAAATTCAAAACGTCAAACTCGCTGCCGCTGAACGCGGAAATAAAGCAGCTCGTAATAGAGTGCAAAGACGACGACCTTGCAAAAATCGCAAAAATACTGAAAGACGTAGGCGGCGTGATGAATGTCAAGGACATGCGCCTTGGCACTATACTGGACCGCAAAAGCGTCACGGATGTCCCGGAAATCGGCGCGAAGCTGCTCATCGTTACAAAATGATTCTTATGGCCGATGAAACTAAAGTTGTTGAGCTAAAAAAACTCATACGTCTCCTGAAAAAAATACGCGGCCGGCACACGGAACTGGTTACGGTTTACGTGCCGTCCGGCTACAACCTTCTCGAGATCATAAACCAGCTGAAAAGCGAAGGCTCAACAACGCAGAACATAAAATCAAAAGCGACAAGGAACAACGTGCTGGCAGCGCTCGATAAAATAATCCAGCACCTGAGGCTTTACCGTGAAACGCCGGAGAACGGGCTTGCACTTTTCGCGGGCAACGTTTCCGAAACAGAGGGCTCCCAGAAGATGGAATTGTGGGCCATTGAACCGCCCGAAAAAATGCAAAACAAGCTTTACTGGTGCGACCAGTCGTTTGTTCTTGAGCCGCTCGAGGAGATGGTAAAGGACAAGGAAATTTACGGCCTGTTGGCTGTCGATAAATCCGAGGCTACCATAGGCTATTTAATCGGCAAAAAAATTGTCGTGTTCAAACACATTGAATCACTCGTGCCGGGAAAGACGGCGGCTGGCGGGTGGTCGCAGGCGCGCTACGACAGGATACGGCAAGGCCTGTTAAACGATTTTTTGAAGGAGGTTTCCGATGTTGCGACGCAGGCGTTTGTCGGAAAAAAAGAGCTGTTGGGCTTGATCGTAGGCGGGCCTGGCCCCGTTAAAGACACATTCGTAAAGGACGGGTACCTTCATTACGAACTACAAAAAAAGATTGCGGGTGTTGTTGACATATCCTATACGAATGAGCCAGGTCTTCATGAGCTCGTGAACAGGGCCCAGAAGATACTGGTCAATGCGGCTGTCACAAAAGAAATAGAACTGTTAAATGGATTTTTCACCGAACTTCAGAAAGACAGCGGGCTCGCGGTCTACGGCTGGAAAAAGGTCAAGGATGCGCTGCAAAACGGCATGCTCCAAAAACTTATAGTGTCAGAAGACTTTGACTGGATTAGATCCGAACTAAAATGCGGCAGCTGCGGCAATGAGGAAACCAGGGATTACAAGCCGAATGAAAAACAGCTTTGTTCCAGGTGCAGGATGGAAATGCGGACCTCGGCTACTGAAGATTTGATAGACGTTGCGATAACAACTGCTGAAGATTTTAAAACCGAATACCACATAGTTTCCTCAAGCACACGCGAAGGAACCCAGCTGAAAGAGCTTGGCGGCATTGGCGGGATTCTTAGATACAGGACCAAATATTGATCAGGCGCGTTTTGTCAGATCCTCAACATGGTCGGCGGCGTTTTTCAGCGCAATAGAAAATCCAGGGTCGGAACCCATGACCACGGTCGTTTTGCCGCGCTTCTTCGCCTTCTGTATTATCGGGAGAAAGTCCGTATCCCTTGACACCATGACGATGACGTCTATGTTGCTGCTGTATGAAGCTTCCATGATTTCAGCGGCCATGTAAACGTCTATGTCCTGGTCCTTTTCCACGCCTAACGCGATTAAAGGCTCAAAGCCCTGGCTCGACACGGCCTCGATGAGCTTTTCAGAAGCGAACTGGTTAAGAAAAACCTTTCCATAAATGATGCGGCCGTATTTTTTGGCCCGTTCGCGGACTTCCGCAAGGTCGATGTTAAATTCCTTGCGTATCATATTCGGCCCGTCGATAAAGATGGCTACGTTTTTGCCTCCCCTGCTGAATATGTCCTTTAGCCCCAAACCATCGCCCGAAATTAATACTGAAATAACGCAGTTAAATACGCTGGCAGGCCGGTTTATATCCCTACGATTCTTTTTCGCGTTTTGCGCTTATAGGAAGGCCGAACGCACGTATCGCGTTTCCTGTTGTCGCTTCGTCGGCTTCTGCGAACGTGATTCCTTTTTCCGCCGCAACCGCTTCCACAACGTGACGCACGTTTTTTGGGACATTTGTCCCGCCTTGCACCGGGCTGAGAAAGGGCGAATCGGTCTCGGTTAAAATCAATTCCAAGGGCGTCTGCCTTGCGATGCGTTTGTGCTTGTTAGACCGCACGATCAGTGTTGGGATAGATGCGAACCAGCCGTTGCTGATTACCGTCTTACAAAACGCCTCAGCTCCAAAGCAGTGCATGATGACTTTTTCCGCGTCGTTTCGCTCGAGCAGCCTGATGGCTTCGCCATTATCCTCGCGCGAGTGTATCACCAACGGCTTGTTTATTTCTTTTGCCAGCCCGATGAATTGGGTGAAAACCTCGGCGCATTTTTTCCTGTCACCCTCGTTTTTGACATGGAAGTTGTCTATGCCCACTTCGCCTATTGCCGCAATTTTATTTGCATTCGATTTTATGAATTCCACATGGCTGTCTATCTGCTTTTGGCTAAGCCGCGGTATCTCCTCTGGATGCAGGCCGACGCATGAAAAAACAAAATTGGGATATTTTTCAGCCAGCTTTATAGATTTTTCCGAGTCTCCTGTGGACGGCGCGCTGTCTATTACAGCATCCATGGATTCCATCGAATCTTTGACAATTTCGTCCCTGTTAACTTCAAAATTTCTGAAAGTAAGATGGCAATGCGCGTCTATCACGTTGTTAACCTCGAAGCCATTACCCTGTAACCGCCGCCCTTCCTTACATATTCCCGGTTGCCGAAAACCTGTTCCATCTTTTTTGCTATTGATTTTGCCCCCTGCTTTGTGCGTGCCACCAGGTAAAGGGTTCCACCGGGTTCCAAATGTCCTGCCGCGCCTTCGATGATTTTGTTAACCACGGATTTCCCGGCGCGTATGGGCGGGTTGCAGACTATTTTATCGAATTTCCGGCCGCCGAGCCTGTCATAAAGGTCGCATTGCAGGACTTCCGCGTTTTTCAGGCCATTTAGTTTCACATTCGTTTTGGCCAGTTCAACAGCACGCTCGTTGATGTCTGTCATGACAACGCTGCCGGCATGCCCTGCGAACACGATGCCGATGACCCCGTAGCCGCATCCGAGGTCCAGAACTTCATCGCCTTCGCCGATGCGAACAGATTCTGCCAAGAGCAGCGTGCCACGGTCGACACGTTCCTTTGAAAAAACGCCGCTGCCTGTCGCAAACCTGTAAGGCGTGCCATTAATCATAGCACTGATTATGTCGGGTGACATTCTCGAACTGGGCGACTTGCTGAAATAATGTTCCATGTTTAAATTATGTGTAATATTAATAGTTATCTCGATTACGGATGGATATGCGCCATCCGGGCAAAGGCTTCGTGACTGTCCTGGTCCTGTCCGCAGCGGTCCTGTTTCTGCTGACTAGTGTAACGGCCGCTGAGGACAACAGAATTGATGATACAAAAGGCGCCGTTGTTAAGCACATTGATTCCGTGAATATAGTTGAAGGCAAAGCTGTCAGGATAAAGCCGGAAAAACGCTTACTCGCCGGCAGCAGGGCAGCAAGGCAGGAACGGCTTAATCCGGAAGCTGCTGTCCCCGAAAACAGCATGCAGGAAAAATCCCCACATCCGGCGGCGCGCCAGAAACGCGTTATTGACGAGAACGCGGCCGCTCTGGGAATTGACACCAACAGTTTGCGGCTTGTCAGCGTGGATTACGATGAACCTGCATACCCGGAGCACAAGACGGGAACGTCATACGTGTTCTATGAACAGGCCGTAAACGGAATACCCGTGTACGGCAGTTATGTCGGCCTGGTTTCGGTAAACGGCGAAGACGTGCTGCTAAAATCCAATGTTTATCCCGGCCTCGATGCGCCCGCGGAACCCGCCATAACTGCGGAAAACGCCGTAAAAATTGCCAAAGCCCATTTAAACTCTGCTTCGGATCCGGAAAATTACTCCCTGATAATAATACCGCCGGACAGGCTCGCGTGGAAAATTTCATTTCCGCTGGAATCGATGTCAAGATGGAACGTATTTGTGGATGCGGCAAAAGGCGGCGTGATAGGCAAGGAAAACATGGTGCGCGACTCTTTTGTGTGGGGGAATGTCACAGGCGCCGTCTATCCTGACAATCCGAGCGTCCCAAAGGCTATGGTAAATTTTTCCCGATTAAACGTGACCGTGTGGCAGAACGGTGTCGCTGTGGGTTCCGCATTGACGGATTTGAACGGATCCTACAATATTACAGGCCCGACAGGTTCGGTTTACCTTGTTTCAAATTTGAACGGGCCTTACGCCAATGTACTAAACGCCGACCAGGCCAGAGCGAACCACAGTGCTCTTGTTAATACGCCTTCCGTACACGATTGGAACTGGACAGTGAATGACACGTCGTACAAGCAGGAAGAGTCCAACGTATTTTACCATGTAAACAGGATACACGACTTCGTTACAAAGGGCGACCCTTTCAACATCGATGAAATGAACTACCGGGTCGCGGCCACCGTGGAATATTTGTCCAGCTCCTGCAACGCGTTCGCAGACCTTGGGGCCGGCGCCCTGTATTTCTTCGGGCCCGGAGGCGGATGCGAATCGACTGCGCTTGGAAGCGATGTGGTATACCATGAATACGGACACCTGATCATTGACAGGGTAATGGGGCTGTCGGGCGGCGGGGAAGAATTCGGCGGCTCGATGCATGAAGGGCTGGCCGATTACTTCGCTGCAACAATGAGGAACGATTCCGTGATCGGGTTCGGGATATTTCCGGAACCGATAAGATACCTCAACAACACGCTGAAGATGCCCGGCGACTTTACGGGCGAAGAGCACGACGACAGCAGGGTATTGTCAGGCGCGTTATGGGATTTGCGGGGCCTGTTAGGCAACAGCACGGCGGACAACCTGACAATAAGAACGATGAAATTGAAAGGGCAAACGTTTACACAGTTCCTTGCCGACATGCTCGTAATAGACGACAACAACGGCGACCTCTCAGACGGCACCCCGCACATCAACGAGATTTGCAGGGCGTTTTCCAGCAACCACGGAATACCAAATTCAAATTGCGTTACGCGCATTTTCGGAAGGCTCGGGGACAAGACCTATCTTTTCGAGAACAACACACCGATCAAGATAAATGACTGGCCGCTTCCGGGCAACTACAGTTCGATAACTGTTCCTGATACATTTATCGGAATTGTCAGCAATGTCTCGGTGTTTGTCGGGATAAACCACACCTACATCGGAGACCTTAGGGTAAAATTGCAATCGCCTTCTGGTAAAGTGATAACCCTCCACGGCCGCACAGGAGGCTCTACCAAAAACATTTTCAAATGGTACGGGAACGAGTCGCTGCCTGCCACGTTCGAAGGCCTTCACCAGTTCATAGGCGAGCCTGTCAACGGGACATGGTTCCTGAACGCAACCGATTACGCAGAAGCGGACACCGGAAATATTACGAAATGGAAATTGCTGATTACCATCCACCCGTCTTATGCGCCGTCGTGGTCTTTGAATTATTCCGCACTTCCCGCGATGTACAACGCCAACGAAAATTACAGCTTCCAGATAAAATGGAATGACACGGAAGGAAACGGCACATCATCAATTCCGCATGTTGTATTCCAGTTAAACTCAACCAATTACACGAAAAGCTCGTCTCCGGCTGTCGTGAACAATTCTGCGGGCGTTTTCTGGATAAACTTCACAGACCCGTCGGCCGGGCCGTACTCGTACAAATGGTATGCCAACAACACGATTGACAACTGGAACGATACCCCAGTACTGGCGTTTAACGTGGCCAAACAACCTACGAACACGGCATTACTGTTAAACGGCACTATGAACAACTTCAATTATGACGTGTACACGCACTCCAATTTCACAGCCTTTGTAAACATCACGGGCAAAAATGTGACCCTTACGTCGAATATGTCAGGCTGGGAGGACCAGAAATCCTTGACAGTTTTGCGCAACGTGACCCTGCTTGCATCGCTTGGCGTGTTTAACATGACCGCTTACTTTGCAGGCGATGAAAATTATTCAGCGTCTTCGCAGACATTCTTCGCAACCGTTAAAGACAACGAAGCGCCGCTGATGCCAACAAACCTAAGCACGCCCGGCAGCGGGACAGAATATCATCCGGGAAGAGCCTACGTCTTCAACGTGAGCGTACAGGACAACTTTGGAATATCGCATGTGATATTGAATTTCGGTTCTTCGAATTACACGGCGAGCCGCATAACATATTCCGCACCGGCGCTTTCGGAATTCAGCGCAGAAACAAGCACTCCCGTCGGACCGGGCGCTGGCGGGCCAGCCACTGGCGGCGGAGGTGGCGGCGGCAGCCTGGCACGGATAAAATCCGGCAACTGGTCTGTGGTTATAGCCGATTTGGCCGCCAATGAAACCGGCTATTTCCTGGCTTGGTATGTAAACGACACATCCGGCAACTGGAATAGGACAAGCGCGTGGAATTACGCAATAAAAAAGAACACCTCGGCGTACACCACATTAAGGGCGAATGCGACTGTAGTAGAAATTCCCGGCGCGTTCCAGGTAAATTCATCCTCCGTAGACAACAACATCGAAACGCGCCTGTACACGAACACAACGCCAGACGGCATTTTATTGATGCAGTCTTCGACAGGCATCAACTCATTTCCAGGTTTTGCCACGCTTACCGGAATATTCAACATATCGGCCAATTCGTCAGGCAATGAAAACTACACAGCAAACGCCACGCTTGAAAATTTCATACTTCGAACCGTGGACACGTCCGAGCCGATATTGGCGGAAGGCGTCCTGCTTCCAAGGCGCGCAGGATCCGCAGGCAACGTGACCGCAATTGCAGTTTCCGACGATTACAGCGCCACAACATCAATCCTGATAATTTACAACACGACGAACCCCGGCATTGCGGTCCTTCCAATGAGGCATGTGGTCAGCAAGGGCGCAGGATATGCAAACAGGACAACGTATTTCCGGTCCTTTAACGTTTCCGTGCTGGGCTCCGGGTTGTTCATGGCCAACGTCTCCATAACCGACCACTGGGCCAATTCCGCGAATTATTCTTTGGGTAATTTCACGATAACGCCTTCTGGCGGGGCGTCGTTGTACAGCAATGAATCCGTCCCGGTCAGGGAAAAAATAGAGATTAACCTGTCGTCCGAATTGAACATCAGCCTCAACATAAGCTCCTCTTCAGATTCGGGCAGCGCGGATTCTATAGCCGTCGCGTCATACAATTCAAACCCATCCAACCAAAACCCTGCTGCGGTCGCGATAAACAAATTTTCAGAAATAACTGTCGGCGGCTGGTTAAACAGCACGCTCAACTGGGTAGAGATGAGGATATTTTACCACACCTCCGATGTTCCTGCAGGCTATGATGAAAACAATCTCAGGATATATTACAACCATCCCAACGGGACGTGGCTGCCATTCAGCGGTGCGAATGTGGGCGGCGTCAACGCAACGGAAAAATACATATGGGCCAACTCGACGCATTTCAGCCTGTACGGGGCTTTCGTGATGCCCACATGCAGCGACAACATACAAAACCAGGACGAGGCTGGCGTGGATTGCGGCGGTCCTTGCGCAGGCTGCGCATCGCAGCCGCCGCCTTCCGGCGGGTCGTCTGGGGGCGGGAGCGGTGGCCCGATGACAACAACTACGACAACGACGACAACCACAACTACGGCTACTACAACGACCACGGTTGCAATCGTGCCTGTTGAGAAAACTGGAAATGTCAATGAGTCTTTGAAGAGTATTGCCAATTACACGCAAAACTCCAGCAACCTGATAACCGGGAAAGTCGTAACGAACGCACGAACGCCTTCGCTGGCTTCTGTTTTGGCGGCGCTAACCGCTGTTTTGGCCGCTGCTTTCTACCTGCGGGCGCAAGGCTCCGGAAAAATACCGCAAAGTTCGAAAGGCGAACACCGGAAAAAAATGCCAAAAACCAAGGCGCGCGGAAAATAGCTTATTTCTTTGCCTCAACCAAAACCGCGTTCACTACGCCGTCGCGGCTGGGTCGCGACGTAACTTTGGCTTTTCCAGCCTCCGTATCTATGGTCGCGCCTTTCGTTATCACGTTCCTTCGAATGAAATGCGGGTTTGCAGGGCTTTCCACGACTGACAAAATTTTTACCTTCCTGGTCTTTCCTGTGGACAGGTCTGTGACGTTCGCGATGTTCGATGAGATGGTAACATAACTTAAATGCCCGCCGACAGACCTTTTCACTTTTCTAGAAACTTCGCCAAGCTTTGTGAACAGCGGTTCCGGCCTTCTGCTGCTCTTTTTCTTCTTGCTTAGCCTGTTGAGCTTGCCGCCTGTTGGTTTGCGGCTGGCCCTTAAGTTCCATTTCGACATTTCGGATCTCCACCATAATTTGAACTGCGCATATTAAAATACGCGGTGACCGAACGAATTTATAAGCATCACTACTTTATATTACATGGGGAATTATTTGGGCGACAATGACGCATCCAGCAGGCCGTTCACAGAACTGGACCAGGCCAAGGGAAGACGGGTCATAATTAAGCTGAAAGGCGGCGAAGAGATCAACGGCATTCTGAAATCGTTTGACCAGCACCTTAACATATGGCTTGAGGACGCCGACGAAAACTCGGCCCAGGTCAACAGGAAGCTGGGCGACGTCCTGGTGCGCGGCGACAACATCATACTGATATCGCCTTCCAAATGAGATTAAATTTCTAAAGGTGCGCTAATTGACAAAAGGAACATCCTCTTTCGGCAAACATAACAAAAAAACGCATATGCGATGCCGTCGCTGCGGCAGATATACGTACCATTTGCAGAAGAGCAAATGCGCAGCCTGCGGTTTCGGGCGCTCGCCAAAAATGCGCGATTACTCCTGGAGACGAAAAACCGTCCAAAGAAAGAGAAAACTTTAGATTTTTGGTATCGCATATCTTTTGCTCAGGCCCAAATATTTAGAAAATACTTTTGTCTCATCAGAATTAAGCCGTACACTCCAAAGAGGCCTGTGTTTTGGGTTTTCTCTTTTCTGGAGATAGGTTTTAGGGTTGAAACCGTAGTATTTTAATATGTACTTGAACTGTTTAGCCAACTCAGTCGATACTGTGCAAAAAACGAAATGTCTGCCAAAATGACCGTCTGTTATTGCTAGACCCTTGATAAATCCTTTAACGAATCTACCCGGATACTTTCTAAACCTATGCCTTAGTTTAACAGTACCGCACTTGTCGCTGGTGCAATGTAGATAATCAGATAGGAAGTTGTAAATAAATTTCGAGTATGTTTTGATTTCATATTTTTTACCTGGCCCAATCACAACATTGATTTTGGAGCCGAATAGACGTGTTATTAAATCAAACGCTAAGTTTTGGCTGTATACATCTTCGGAGTGAAAATGGAATCTCACCACATAAAGACTGTTTTTGCCCACGATCTTGCTCCCGTCCCCAGCCCACATTCCAATAAAAAGTCCTATTTTATAAGGGTCTTTGGTTTTAACGCCTTTGATCAACTTCAGTCTTCTTAGTATACCTCTTTTGGAGAACCAATTATGCAACGTGGCTATCGGCATTTGATGGTGTCTTGCCAAATATCTTAGAGAAGTTCCTGTTATGTACTGATCACAAACAGCATCTACGAACTCCGTCTTGTAACTTCTTTTAATCCTCATTTTCAATTAATACGTATTCGGACATACTACCAATTTCGGTAACGGTGTTCCGATAGATTTTTAACCTAACGCCCTATAGATGGTAGATAGGGCCCATAGCTCAGCCTGGTAGAGCGTTCGACTCTTATTTGAGCTTTCTTAGTTCATTGGGATATCGACAGGTCGCGAGTTCAAATCTCGCTGGGCCCAAACTTCTTTCTAAGAAGTTTGATCAAGAATATGATACGGTGATGAAATAAAATGGTCTCCATAAACTACACATTCCTCGGCGGCGAAGCGGTTGTCAGGGAGTGGGGCAAGAAAGGAACTTCATCGGACATAACGATCTACGACAAGAAGGAGTCGGATGTGGTCAGGACGTGGACGCTGCCCACCGGGTTTCCGGATAAAATACAACCACTTTTCCAGGCGATACAATTGGGCGAGTACGTAATTTTTTATGTGACAAAGCTCGACAAGTTCACAGGCGAACAGATAATCGCGCTTGACGTGCTGGGCAAGGACAAAGGCCTGCTGTGTCATTCTTACGACGTTGACCGTTCGCAATTGTCAACAATGATCAAAGGCACTATTGTTGAAAAATACAAGCTGGTTGAAGCCGGCGACCTGAAAAAAGAAATGGAGTCCCTACCGGCAGTTTCAAAGGACGGCGATGCGAAGGTTGTCATTGACCACGCATTCGAGGTAAAGGGGGTCGGCGTTGTCTTACTGGGCAAGGTTGAGTGCGGCAGGATTAAAACATACGACAATGTCAAACTCCTCCCGTCCGGAAAAGATGTCATGATAAAATCCATCCAGATGCATGACGATGATGTGAAAGAAGCCGCTGCGCCGGCGCGCGTCGGTTTAGCGGTCAAAGGCGTAAACGCCGACGACGTGCAGCGCGGCGATGTGTTGTGCAATTCTGGAAACGTTAAAGTTTCGCAGGAAATTGTTTTGGATTACAAACAGAACAGGTATTTTAAGGAGGATGTGAAAGAAGGGCAGACTTTCGTCGTCAACGTCGAAATGCAGATGAAAACCGCAAAGATAGTTTCGTTAAATCCTATGAAGCTCCAGTTCATGAAGCCCGTTGCCTTTGAACTGGGCGACGTTGCGGTCGTACTAAGGCCCGAATCGCAGGGCGTACGGATTGCCGGGAGCGGCAGGATAATCAATTGACCGCACGTTTTAAATCTCCGTTTTTGCAAAATAAGCCCATGTCAGGATATGAGAACAAAAGGCTTGTCAAAGACCCTGTGCCTGTTTTGGATCTGCACACCACATCTTTAGAGTTTCTGGCAGGCTATACAGACGGCAGCGGACGCACGTGGGTCCTTAGACGGGGCCCTGAGTTGGGCGATGGCGAACCGGAAAGGGTTTCGCTTGTTAATTTGGGTGCAGAGTGTCATGGTGTGGCGGCGGCTTACGTGCCGCATGAGCAATTGAGAACGGATCCTGGGCTGTACAGGTTCGTAAAAAGGATAAACGGCACGGCGTAATGGCTGCCGGACGCGTATTTCAATTTCCCATCCCGCGTATTTCTTTTTCCGTTCCCAATTAATACGGTGGCGCTCACCGAAGGGTTGTTGCTGGCTTTGGTTTCAATGATTAGCTGGGGCGTTGCGGATTTCATTGCCGTAGGCCCTGTAAGGAAAATCGGAAACATAAGGACGCTTGCCATAGGGCAGGCCGCTATATTTGCGGCCATGCTGGTGTATGTTGCTGCGTTTCCCGGAAACATACATTTCACCAACCGTGCCGTCTTCCTGTCGTTCCCGCCTTCCGCATTGATCATACTCGGTTTTTTAGCCATGTACAAAGGCATACAGGTGGGTAAGGTTTCGATTGTCACGCCGATCGTTTCGAGCTGGTCTCTGGTCGCTATATTCATAGGCTTTCTGTTTTTCCAGCAGGCACCTTCCGCGAACCATGTTGCCGGCGCGTTGCTCATAATGTCGGGCATATTCCTGGTTGCGGCAAGATTTCAGGACATCAGGTCGGCGATAAAAAAGCACAGCGTGAAAGGCGTTCCTGAAGCCCTGCTGTCAATGCTTTTTTATGGGTTGGCTCTCGCGTTCAACAAAATCGTAATCGACGAGGTCGGATGGCTTTCTGCCAGCTTCCTTTTCAGCGTCTGGCAGACTTTCATGCTGGCCGCGCTTTTCTTTTCCAGAAACAGCGGGAAACCGGAAATATCAAGGAACTATTTGCTTATTGCCGTGGCCGCGGGGCTGCTCAATTGGTTCGGCGGACTGTCATACAACCTGGGAATAAGCAGCGAATACCTTTCCGTAGTTTCGCCGATAGCGTCGGCGTCCGTGTTTGTCACTGTCGTACTTTCCTTTATTCTATTGAAAGAACGGCTGACCAAATCCCAATATGCTGGCGTCGCGTCCGTAATAACAGGGATTATTATTATGGCGATGTGAGATAATACAATTATGAAAAACCATTTGGTGGAAACCTCTGCTAAACTTGTGAAAGATTTCTATAAAACCCGGAACAAAACCGCGAAGAAAGGCGATTACGGAAAACTTCTCGTTGTCGGAGGCTCGCACATTTACACAGGGTCGCCGGCGCTTGTTTCACTGGCGGCGTATGCGTCGGGCTGCGACCTGGTCTGGAACGTTGCGCCCGAGCGGGCTGCGGATGCAATGGCGTCGTTCTCTCCGGACATCATGACGCATCCGCTAAAAGGCGATTATCTGGAAAAGGCGCACGTCAAATACATATTAACGCTGTCAGAGCGGGCCGATGCGATTGTCATCGGCAACGGGTTGGGCCGCGACAAGGATACCACCAAAGCCGTGTTGGAAATAATTTCCAGGGCTTCCAAACCAATTGTCGTGGATGCGGACGCGATTAAGGCGCTGATACCTGAAAATCACAAAGTTTTGAGGGGCAAAAACGCTGTTTTAACGCCGCATTCGTACGAGATGCAGATGTTTTCATGCAGGGATGTCGGGACAGAGCTGCAAAGCAGGGTCGCTGTTGCAAAAGAATTATCCGGGTCACTGGGGATAACAATTGTACTCAAAGGGAATGTGGACGTAATTGCGTCCAACGGGCGGGTTGCGATTAACAAGACGGGAAATCCTTACATGACAAAAGGCGGCACGGGTGATACGCTGGCGGGCGTATGCGGTTCTTTGCTGGCGCGCGGCGCTGATTCGTTTTCCGCCGCAGGCGCAGCAGCTTACATCAACGGGCTCGCGGGCGATTTGTGCGCAAAATACTGGGGCGAGGGGTTGACCGCCTACAAGATGATAGATTACATACCGAAGGCGATAAAGGCTGCATTATAGTTTGGTTGTGATGAAATTGGCTGCCGATTCGAGTGTTCTGATAAAATCGTTTTCATCGCTAAAATCATGACCCGCACCTTTGATTATTTCCAATTTGCAATTACTGATGATTTTGGAAAGCTTGATGCTTTGTTCTAAAGGGACGACGTCGTCATTATCGCCGTGGATGATCAGCGTCGGGATTTTTATGTTTTTACCGGCCTCGTAACCGTTGTTATTCCCGAAATCCTCGAAAAATGCGTACTTTAATTTGAATTTCCTTCCTTCATCGTCGTATTCAACGTATCCCTTTTCTTTCCATTCCTTAATGCCGCCTGCACCCCTCTTGGAAAGCTCCTTTTCTTCGTAATTGGAAACGGGAGCGCGCAAAACAAGGACACCGAGATCTTCTGATTTGGACGCTGCCATAATGCTGCTTATGCCGCCGAAGCTCGTGCCAATAAGCCCGATTTTCAAATATCCGGCAGCCTTGACAAAACGTATAGCGCCCAATACGTCTTCGACGGCTTCGGAGATTGTTATGTCCTCAAACTTCCCGTCGCTTTCTCCATGGCCAAAAAAATCAAACCTGAACGTGGCGATGTTCCTTCCATTTAATATCTTCTGCAGCTGTGGAGAGGATTTTCCGTCTTTGCTGGACCTGAAACCGTGACAAATTACAACAACAGAATCGTGCTTCTTGTCCGGGCGCGACAATACGCCGCACAATGCGTTTCCTTTCGGAGTTTTGAAATACACTTTTTCCTCTGTCATAGTTTTTTCACCATATACGCGCCTTCGAGAATGTAACCGAGTTTACGGTAATACGCGCGGGCGCCCACGCCCGAGATAACCGCAATCTTTGCCATTCCATTTTCTTTGGATATTTTTTCCGCCTCTTCCAAAAGCCTGCGGCCGTATCCCCTGTGTTGAAATTGTTCCGTAGACGATGACGAACCTATCCCTGTTTCCTTTCCGAACACGTGTATTTCCCTGACCAATGCCGTGTCCGGCGTTATCTCAGGACGGAACGAACGGGACGGGAAACGCAATCGCAGCAGCCCAAGTAAAATATCGTTCTTTGCGTCTTCAAAACCGAGGAAAATTTCATGACCGCCAGACGCTTCGTAGTCTATCCTGGAAAGTTTTATTGCGGTTTCGTCCACGCGCTTTCCCTGTAACAAGCTGTAGCCGACTTCGCGGCACCTTGTGCAGGCGCACTTCACGCCTTTTTGGGCCATGTGCGCTTTCACGGCGTCGCGCAGGTGGGAGTATTTCGTGCCGCCTACCACATACTCTGCCGGTATGTCGCGCATGACGCGCGATATTCTTGCGTAACGCGGAACCAGCGATTTTATTCTGCCCAGCAGTTCTATTAATTCACTGTTAGTGTAGGCGTAATGCTTTCCCTCGTCGAACCATTGCTGCAATTCGGTGTTTTCCAAAACCAAGCACGGATAAATTTTCACGCCGTCGGGCCGGAAGTCCGGGTTTTCGAATAACGTTTTGAACATTTCAAAATCCTTTTTTAGTTCGGATCCGGGCAGGTTGCACATGTAATGATAATAGACTTTGAAACCGGAATCCCTGAGCAGGCGTGTTGATTCTATCACGTCCTCCACTGTATGGCCGCGCTTTGTTAATTTGTAATTTTCATCGTCTGGAATCTGCACGCCCAACTCAACCCGTGTCGCGCCGAAGCTGAGCATCTGGTTGATCTGGTATTCCAGCGCCCAGTCCGGCCGCGTCTCAATGCACATTGCGACGCACCTGTTTTCTGCCGTTTCGTTGTAATTTTTGGCGTCCTCCAGCGACGCAGAAACAAATCCATTCAGGCCGTCGTAACAGCCTTTTATGAAATCGTGCCTGTATTGGACAGGCGCTGCCATGAACGTTCCGCCCATAACTATAATTTCCACCTTGTCCGTGATGTGACCCATCGCCTTCAACGCCCTTAGGCGCGATTCCACCTGTTTGTACGGGTCGTAAGCGTCGCGTGCGGCGCGCATTACGACAGGAGACTTAGGCAGATAACTTTTCGGGGTCGGAATCTCTTTATCCACGCCGCCCGGGCAATAAACGCATTTTCCGGGGCATGGCAACGGCTTTGTCATTACGGCAACGATGCTCACACCCGATATTGTGCGGACTTTCTTTTTCACTGCTGCAAGTTCCATGCGATTAAATACGTTCCCAAAGCAAGATAAGCGTATGCCGTTAACAGATGCGAACATTGAAAATGTTTACGATTCGATAGCTGAAGGCTGGTACCATCTTAGGCAGAATCCTTTTGTAATATTCAACCCCGAAAAATACGCCAAATCGTGGCCTGAGGGAAAACTTCTTGACGTCGGTTGCGGCAACGGGGCGTATTCAATAGTTTTCGCGAAGCACGGGTTCAGATGCGTCGGTGTGGACGCGAGCGGACAGATGTTGCGCTGGGCTAAAAAGAATACCGACAAAAACAAAGTCAGCTTTCCACTGATAAGGGCCAATTGCCTCGATTTACCGTTCAAAGACAACACCTTTGATTATGCGCTGTCCGTGGCGGTTTTCCATCACCTGGACTCGGAAGATAAACGGTTAAAGGCCTTCGGAGAGGTTTTTCGCGTGCTGAAACCCAACGGAATTGCGTTAGTAACGGCGTGGAACAAGACGCAGCCGCGATTTATTTTTCGCAAAGCAGACCGGTACGTTGCCTGGAACCATAAAGGGACGGCCTACCAGAGGTACTATCACATGTTCGCGTACGGCGAGATGGGATACCTGGCAAAAAGGGCGGGTTTCAGGGTGTTAAAACTGTTCCCGGAAGAGTCTTACAAACTGCCTGTCAAGACTTTTTCAAAGAACGTGTGTGCGCTCCTAAAGAAACAAATTTAAACAAACTTCTTTATAAGAAGTTTGATCAAGAACGATCAAAAAGTAAGATGCCTGGGTGGCTCAGCGGTAGAGCGCCCGACTCATAAGTTCATTATGAGTGATGAGCCGTTTGGCTATGAAGTGGTCTCGGGAGGTCGTGAGTTCAATTCTCGCCCCAGGCAATCAAACAAACCTAGTTTAATAAAAATCAAACCCAAGTGTTTTTATGCCAGAATACGTTTTCAGGTACGCTGCCCCGTATTTGGATGTCGCCAATTCTAAAAACAGCTACGTAATATCCAAGAGCGGAAAGAGGTATCTGGACTTCCTCGCGGGCTGGTGCGTCGGGAACGCGGGCTGGAACAAAAAAGTTATCACGGATTCTATCAGGAAATTCAGCGGCCCGACCTATGTGAGCCCCACGTACAACTACGACGGGTGGGAGAAACTCGGTGAGAAACTTGCATCCGTAACCGGCCTGGACGCAACCTGTTTCCGCGCGACCGGCGGGACCGAGGCCGTTGAACTTGCATTAAAAATATCCAAAGCTTACAACAGGAGAAAAAATTTCATCGCCTTTAAGAACGCCTACCACGGCCAATCTTTCGCGTGCATGGCTCTCGTAGGATTGCATGAAAATAAATTCGGGCCTTATCCGGACAATTATCTCAGGATAAATCCTCTCTCTATGTCCAATTGGGACAAATTGACCGAGTCCGTTGTTAACAATATAAAAAAGAAAAACGTGTGCGCGTTCATATCCGAGCCCGTAATATGCAACCTGGGCGTTGTCGTGCCGCCGGAATCCTTTTTCCAGTCTGTCCGCGAGGCGTGCGACAAAACGGATACCGTCATGATCATTGACGAGGTAGCAACCGGTTTCGGGCGCACCGGTGAATGGTTCGGATTCCAAAATTACGAAATTAAACCGGACATAATAACGGTGGCCAAAGGCTTCAGTTCCGGTTACGCTCCCATAGGGGCGGCTGTTGCGGACAACAAGATCGCCGAGTCCATGCGTTTTGATTTCAGCAATTATTCAACTTTCGGATGGCAGCCGCTGGCTGTCGAGACTTCGATAGCGAACATACATTATATGGAAAAAAACAAACTCGTCGAACGGTCAAAAAGAAGCGGTTACTACCTGATGGAAAGGCTTTCGGAATTTTCAAATCCGTCTGGCAAAGGCCTGTGCGCCGGGTTCTGGGTAAAGAACATAAACCTCAAAAAGAAATGCCGCGATGAAGGGCTCCTTCTAGACGCGTTCCTTTTCCGGGCCGTCTTATTTCCCGCGTTGGATGTAAGTAAGAGTGAAATAGACAGGGCCGTTGATATAATAAGCAATAATCTTTGAGTTGGTTTTAGTGGACACGAATAAAATTTCCGGGGAAATGGAAAAAATAAAGAAAAGAAACGCGCGCGTTGAAGCCGATAAAGCGTGGGAGACCAGTGGAACCAGGCGCGTTATCATAGCCGCTGCGACTTACGCCACAATAACCCTGTTCCTGCTTTACATCAATACGCCTGGCCCGTTTGTTGTCGCCCTTGTGCCAACCATAGGTTACCTATTATCAACGCTAACAATGCCCGTCTTGAAGAAGTGGTGGCTCAACAGATCCTACAAAAAACGCCCCAGGTGATTATGTGGACAAAAAACAAATGTTGGATAGTGTGGAAAAACGCGTCAAAGAACACTGTGAGAAAGATTCCACGGGCCATGATTTTTCCCACATCGACCGCGTGCGGAGAAATGCGATTAAGATAGCGAAAATGGAAGGCGGGGATCCCTTTGTAATAGAATTGTCCGCTTTGTTGCACGATGTAGAGGACTGGAAAACGGAAAATTATAAAAGCGGCGTTGTTGAAAAATGGATGGACGAAACGGGTCTGGACAGTGTTACAAAAGATAAAGTAAATGCCATAATTTCAAAAATATCTTTCAAAGGCGTTAACCACGACGATAAAATGGGTACCATAGAAGGGAAGGTTGTGCAGGACGCCGACAGGCTGGATGCGATTGGTGCGATGGGCATAATCAGAAGCGCACAGTACGGCGTGTCGAACCAAATTACTTATCACGACCCCTCGATAAAGCCGGAACTTAATGCGCCGCAGGAGAAAATAAAAAAATCCACATCCATAAACCACTTTTATGAAAAGCTTTTGCTGCTAAAGGACAGGATGAACACGGAAACGGCGAGAAAGATGGCTGTCAAGAGGCACGAATTCATGGGGCTGTTTTTAAAAGAATTTTTTGAGGAGTGGAACGGATAATGAGCAAACATTTCAAACTTGTGTGCGCAGTATATCTGATATTGAGAAGAAACGGGAAAGTTCTGATGCTGCGCCGATTTAACACAGGTTTCATGGACGGAAATTACGGTTTGGTAGCGGGACATATCGATGGCGGAGAATCGCTGTTCTCAGCGATGGCAAGAGAGGCGAAAGAGGAAATTGGTATAACCGTTGAACCTAAAGACCTGGAAGTTATCCACGTAATGCACAGGGGGTGTGAAAGCCCAGATTACGAGAGGTTTTCTGTTTTCATAAAAACATGCAAATACAGCGGCGAAATAAAAAATATGGAGCCGAACAAATGCGATGACGTAAGATGGTTTCCGGTGAACGGTTTGCCGCCCAATACAATAGATTATGTAAAAAGGGTCATAGAAAATTCCGATATTGGGTTTTTTAGCGAGGACGGATGGGAATGAAGATAATCTGCCTGGCCGGCATGCCCGGCGCCGGGAAAGGGGAAGCAAGCAGGGTAATAGCGGGGCACGGTGTGCCGGTATTCACCATGAGTTCTGTGGTGCGGGATGAAGTGAGAAGGCGCGGGCTGGAAGTGAACAACACGGCTCTTGAAATAGTCGGCATTGATTTGAGGAAAAAGTTTGGCAGGGACGTAGTGGCAAAAAAAACCGCCGAAGCCATCAAAAAAATGAATTCTGAAATTGTCTGTGTCGACGGCGTAAGAAATGAGGAGGAAATTGAAACCCTGAGGACGGTCGGGGATGTGTCTGTTATTTTAATAGACGCGCCTAAAAGTGCCAGATTTGTGAGGCTAAAAAAACGCGGCGAAGACAGGGATCCGAAAAATATTGGAGATTTCGAATTGAAGGAAAAAAGGCAGGATGAGATCGGGATTGAAAAGGTGTTTGATATGGCCGATTACAGGGTAATAAACGACGGCACACTCGAAGAGTTCAGGCTAAAGGTTTCCAAGGTTCTAGCAAACGTAGGTCATGTTTGACAGCAGGCCGTCGCTTATTGCGAACCTGTTCCCGTATCGCAAGGTGAAGGCTGCCATGTCGCTCGGCCTTGCGTCGGCCTCGTTCAGGTTGGCGCCGTCCGAGAAAAGCAGCTTTGCTGTGTATATCCCGTTTTCCATCGAATCTATCTTTGCGTAAAGGAGTTTTATTTTGTAGGAGTCCATCACCTCGAATGTGAGGTCGTGGGTCAATGGCCTCGAAAACATGTTTTTCGTGAGCGCTTCCCGTATAGAGAAGGCCTGGTCGTTTGTGATTCCCATCCTTATCCCGTCGCAGCCTGACGCAAGATATAGTACCGGGTCCGGCTCGTATTTCAGGTCTATTACATCAAGTTCTGTCGTGTTTTCCGTGAAGCCCAGCAGCACTTTGTTTGCCGCATACGCCCTTCCAAGCACCACGAATGACAGGATGAACAAGACTGCCACAAACATGGCCGTTCTGCTTTTGCGCTTTTTCCTTAACATAACAATAAAATAGGCCTGCGGAGAGATATTAATAAGCCTTCACAGGAAATCATGGATTTCCTGTGCATGAAAATCATCAGATTTTCATTGTCTTTCAAACTTTAAGACAAAGGTTTGATCAAATAAAATCCTCAGGGAAAGAATGTCAGGTAAGTAGAAACAGATCCAGTTGGTATGGATCTGTTTCAGTCTGCAACTGCCTCCGTAGCTCAGTGGTAGAGCGACAGTTTTGTAAACTGTAGGTCGTGAGTTCAATCCTCACCGGGGGCTACAACCTGTTTATTTAAACGTTATCCGATCTATTATTCAGTGATCGTTATGGACGCGGTTTATTTCATACCAAGGCAGGACTTTGCCGATGTTGAACAGGCTTTGTTAAAGGACGACGTTGTATCCCGTCAGTCGCTTACATTCCGCAATGCCGCCAACTTCGGCTCCAAGGAAGACGCGGTGTGCGTCAAGATATCCGGATCTGAAGATGCCCTGGAAAAGGCCAGGGAGCTTATAGGGAAGAAGGGCAAGCTGATCAAAGGCGCGGAGCGGGAAAAAATACTGAAACAGATAGCTGATGAAGAAGACGCTGTCGCGCAGGGCTTCGGAAGCATTTTCGAGTGATTTTTTTGAGGCGTTTGAAAAGGCTGTGGGGTATAATCAACGACAAAAATATCAAGATCGACTCAATTTTTCTGCCGAACGCGCCGGACGAAAATTTTTATTACATGACCGGGCTGGACGGCCCGTTTGAAGGGTGTTTCGCGATGCTCGGCAAGAACGGCGCCGAAGTCGCCGTTTCCGAACTGGATTACGAAAGCGCCAAAAAACAGGGCGTTAAAAAACTGAAACTTGTAACAAAGCGCTCTGAAAAAATTGGGATCATCAAAGGTTATTCCGGTTCCGGAAAAATCGGGGTTGTTGCTGACAAGCTTCCGTATTCTTCCGGGAAGAGGCTGGAATCGATGGGATTAAAATTAATCGACGTGTCTTCCTCATTCGAGGAGTGCAGGATGATAAAGGACAAGAACGAAGTGAGGCTCATCAAAACCGCGGTTAACGTGAGCAAAAAAGCGCTTCGCGATTCAACTTCAAATCTCACCAACGAGAATGCGCTGGCTGCGAAGATTGAAGGCTCGATGAGGTCGCGAGGCTGCGGCCTGGCGTTTCCAACAATATGCGCGGCAGACAAAAACTCGGCGCTGCCTCATTACGCCACCGGGTCCAGCAAGATAAACAAAATGGTGCTTGTTGATTTCGGCGCACGCTTCAAAGGTTATTGCGCGGACATTACACGCTGCGTATTCAAAAAAAGACCAGACTGGTTTGCGAAAACGGAAAGCAAGGTCATGAAAGCTTATGATAAATGCGTTTCCATCGCAGAGAACGGCGGAACGGGCTTTGAGATGCAGAAGGCCGCACAATCGACGCTGGGCAAAGGATTCATCCATTCGATAGGACATTTCCTCGGACGCGACGTGCATGAAAGCTCTTTGAGTAATTTCAAAACGCCTTTCGTACCGGGCATGGTTTTTACCATCGAACCGGGCTTCTACGATGTGAAACGCGGCGGGGTCAGGTTTGAAAATGATTTCCTGGTTACTAAGAACGGTGTCAAAGAGCTCTAATCGTTTGGGATTTTTTTCAGCCCGTGCCACCAAGACGTGGGATCCATTGATTCAAGCTTGTCCGCAAGCTCCTTTGCACTTTTTGTTTTTAACGCAGCTTTGGCGTTTTTCATCCAATCAGCGACTGAACTATAACCGGTCTCTTTGTACTCTTTTGCCTGAACGAAAAGTTCCAAAAGGTCCGCGTCTTTTGCTATTATCGACTCCTTTGTTTCTCTTTCATCGTATTCTTCGACGATTGCGAGCAAATCGTTTTTGAATACCCCGGATAAAATGTCTTCGAAAGCTTTTTTCTCGCCCTTGTCTTCTATGTAACGGTCGTTGACCCTGTTAACATCGCCGGTCCTTGTCTCCGCCAAATCATGGAGGATGCACATTTTAACCACTTTATTTTCGTCTGCCTTTTCCATTTTCGCAATAAATAACCCTATTAACGCCGCGCGCCAAGAATGATCCGCGACGCTTTCCGGGCTTTGCACGCCCGCAAAAGACCAGCCGCTGCGCTTCAATCGTTTTAGTTGGCCGGTTTCGAAAATCAATTTTGCAAGCTGTTCCGTTTCGCTCATGGATATAAGATGTGTTTCTGTATTTAATTCATGATACTGATCACCGGAGCAGACGGCAGCCTCGGCTCATACGTTTCGAAGCTGTTTTCCGGAAAAGGCGTGAAAACAAGGCTGATGTCCCGCGCAGGAATGCAAAAATTGCGGAATTCCGAGGTTGTCCTGGCCGATGTATTGGATCCGGACTCCCTGACAAAAGCGTGCGATGGCATAAAAACTGTTGTGCATCTTGCAGCGACTCTGGATTTCAGGAAGCCCGGCCGCGAGATCATGAGGATAAATTACGAAGGTACGAAAAACGTTCTTGAAGCCGCGATTGCGGCCGGCGCAACCAAATTTGTTTATGCAAGCTCCGTGGCTGTTTACGGATTTGATCCGCGGTTGCCAGTCAAGGAAAGCTTTGGCCGGAAGGCCAAGGACGCGTATGGGTTAAGCAAAATAAAATCCGAAGACGCCATAGAAAAATCGGGCATAGGCTACACATCCCTAAGGCCTACTGTGATTTACGGCAGGGGTTTTGAAGCCGGCTTCGGCAAGATAATATCGCTGGTAAAATCCGGGCGCATGAAAGTGGTGGGCGACGGCCAGAACAGGCTGCACTTTGTTCACGCCTCGGATTGCGCGCAGGCATTTTACCTCGCGACGACAAAAAAACCGCTAAACACAGCGTTCAACATCGGCGGGCCGGAAATCATAACGCAGGAAAACGCGCTTGCGCTGGTTGCCAGATGCCTGGGTGTGGATCCGCCGACCGGACACATTGATAAAAGGATTGCGTTGTGGGCGTCAAGGCTGTCATACCTTGCCAAGAAACTGGGCGGAAAGGGAGCACAGCCGTTTGACCGTTACATAAAGGTCATATCGAGCGACAGATACTACGACATTTCCAGGGCAAAAGAAGTTTTGGGTTACAGGCCGGCTGTCGGGTATGAAAAAGGAATAGGGGAAGTTGTTGGATTTTTGTCGTCAGGCCGACTACTCTGAAACGTTTATTTTATTGCTAAAGTAGCAGTCCATTAAATTCTTTGTTGCCGGAAACAGGTCAGCTGGTACACCATCCGCCGGAAACCATTTCCATTCCACCCAGTCTCCCGGGAGGAGATTTTTCGGCTCTCCGGATATCTCAGCTACTACTCCTATACCCACGTAATGATTACCCAGGGCGTAGTTGGCGTTCACGCAGATGATCCTGTAGTTTGTTACGTCGCAGTCGAATTCTTCCCGGATGTTTCGTTTTACGGTATCCCCGATCTTTTCTCCGAACCTGATATCCCTTCCGGGCACGCCATAGGCCGGTCTGCCTCTGTACTTCCACCTGTCCGTCAACAATCCGAGCAGTATTTTTCCGTCCCTTACCACTAGGATATCGACGCTGATTTTGGGGTGTTCCATGTAATCACACAAATGCTTAATATTGCGGTTACCGGGATTTGAACCCGGATTAAAAGCTATTTCCGTTTCCAGTTTCTTTGGTGAAGGCCTGTTGGGAAGCTTTTGTCCTGCCATTAGACCATAACCGCTTGTTCTGTTTAGAATAGTCCCGAAAGCAAATTTATATTAGCCGGATTTGAATGTTATTATATGGTCTGGTTTGTCAGGAAGAAGCTTGCAAGAGATTTAACCGCGGAAAATGAACAGGCCCTCAGCCTTTATCCTGGGCCTGAACATGCGACAGAGCCTGTGGAAAACGTGCCCGAGGTTCCGGTTATCCGCGAAGCGCCGCTGTTCATAAAAGTTGACCGTTACAAGGAAATGCTTTCTTATTTCGGCGCGCTGAAAAACAACATGGAAACGCTAAGGCAGCTTGGTTCTGTTTTAAACAGTGCGCAGGAGATGTTTAAGGAAACAAACGAGGCGCTTACAGCAACCCTGGAGAAAACCGACAAGATACTTGAGGCGATGGATGCGGAAATGGGCAGGCCGCAGGGATTGAATATAGACATTGGTATTGAGGCCAAGCGCGCGGAGATGAAGGTTTCATTGAACGAATTAAAGGCCCAGTTGGAGAAGTTAAAGGGCGAAGTAAAGGCTATTTCTGCCTGATCCTTATTAATATTTCTGAAGTAAACAGAAATGGTTGACTGACCGAAACGGGCGCATCGTAAACTGAAACGCCGGTGCTAGAAACATATGCATACTAAAAGCATATGTTTTTAATTAGGCAACTGCGGGGGTAGCCAAGCCCGGTTAACACTTGAGTGATGAGGCGAAGCATCGCCTATGACTAAAGGCGTCAGACTCAAGACAAGCTTAGGAAAAGCTTGACCAAAACGAGATATCTGATCTCCTAGCGAGTTCGTCGGTTCGAAAACTAGCCACACGGCAATTAGACTCATACCATGTATGAGTCAGTCAGCCGATGTATGGCAGTCGAGTCTCCGACCCCCCGCATTATTTTTCTCATCAGACTCCCCCGACAAGGGGGAAAACGGCTATTTAAGCCTTGTGCGAACTCATTAAATCTGGTGTTGCTGTGAAGGCGTATTTGGGATATTCTGTCATAGGCGTGCTGGCGTTCGATTCCGAAGGAAAATTGATAGACAAAGAGCTGTTCAAAAAGGATGCGAAACAAATTTCCACCAAACTGGATGCCGCCAAAAGTGATTTTTTGGAGGAGGAGACCAAAGTACTGCAAAGGCTAAGGAAAAAAGGTTTCAGCGAGTTTTACGGCTTATACCCGAAATCAGGCGAGTTTGCCCTGGAAAAGGACGCTGAAGGCGTTGGTGAGAACAAGGCTAAATCTATTTTCCGCGAAATCGCACTGAAGGAGCGGTGGGTTGGGTCCCAATCCGAACTTAATAAGGTCCTGTCTTCGGTAGGCTCGGAAAGCTCCAAGTCCGAACTCAGAAGCGTTGACAAGGACAGGATAGGCATGCGCGTTGTGGGTATGATAGACGAGTTAAACAAGGACATAAACACGCTGTCCGAGCACATGCGCGAATGGTACGGACTTTATTTTCCTGAAATAAACGGCCTGATAAAAGACAACGAGAAGTTTGCCGAATTCGTTTCTGACAAAACCGTGCGCGGAAATTTTGAAAGGGACGGCCGAAAGCTTGAAATCGAAACAGCAGGCATGGAGTTTGACGAGGCTGATTTAGACGGCGTCAAAAAGGCCGGTGAGATGTTAAAGCGCATGTACGCCGAAAAGAGAAACCTTGAAAATTACCTGGAAATACTCGGCAAGAGGATAATGCCGAACACGTCGGCTGTCGCGGGTGCGCTGCTGGCGTTCCGCCTTGTTTCACAGGCTGGCGGGCTGGAAAAACTCGCCAAATTACCGTCCTCCACAATACAGCTTCTCGGGGCCGAGAAAGCGCTTTTTCGGTTTTTGAAAAAGAAGGGCAAGGCGCCGAAGCACGGGATAATATTCTACCATCCGGCTGTAATATCCGCGCCAATACCGATACGGGGAAAGATAGCGCGCATTGTCGCGTCCAAGATAACTCTCGCGGCAAGGGTGGATTTCTATTCTGGCAACGACAGAAGCGTCCTCATGAAGGGAGAACTGGAAAAACTTGTAAAGGGCTCGTTGTCACATTTCAGGGAAAAGTGACCGGATGAAAGTGAAGGAAATTTTTGAAGGCGTTTTCCTTATCGGCGGCCAGTTAACCACGAAAAATTTGATAAGCGGCAGGTCTTACTCCGAAAAGATAATAAACGACGGCGGCAGGGAGTACAGGGTATGGAACCCTGAAAAATCAAAGGCCGCGGCCGCCATAACCAGGGGCATCAAGAACTTCCCGATAAAAAAAGGCTCCAAAATACTGTATCTCGGAATAGCCCAGGGACAGACAGCTTCCTATTTTTCCGACATAATAGGGAACGACGGCATCATATACGGCGTCGAGTTTTCATCCCGCGCCGTGAGCGACCTTGTCCGCGCCTGCGAACAGCGCGGCAACATAGTCCCGATAAAGGCTGATGCGCGCAAGCCGGAAGACTATTCGTGGGTGGAGAAAGTGGACGTGATATACGAAGACGTCGCTGATTCGGAGCAGGTTGCCATACTGCTTCGCAATGTTGAAGCGTTCCTGAAGAAAGGCGGTTATGCCATGATAGGTATAAAGGCCAGAAGCATTGACGTGACCAAAGACCCGGCGAAAATTTTCCAGGAGTCGCTCGCCGCCATAAAAACCAGGATGGAAGTCCTTGATTACGTCACCCTTGGCCCTTACGAAGTCGATCACGCATTTATTGTATGCAGGCCAATGTGATAAAATGCGGGCGATTCCTTTTGTTGTCGCAGCCCTTCTTATTGTTCCCGGCGCATTTGCCGCGTACATAACAATAAACGCGCAGTTGCCGGAGACGTTCACAGAAAACAATACGGCGCAGGCGAAATTCGCGGTCTCCAATTCCGGCGACGAGACCGCGTTTTCGGTCCGCACTTCATTCAGGTCCGATATCACAGATCCTGTGACACTTTTTCTGGACAAGCTGGAGCCTGACAGAAACGGTGAAACGTCTTTTGTTTTCAACATATCAAAGGAAATTTTGCCCGGCCGCTACCCAATGTTCGTCGTCACAGAGTACGCGGACGCCAACAATTACCCGTTCTCGGCGGTTTCCATGTCTTTTCTGACTTACAGGGGCAGGACGTCCTCGGATGTGAACGGCGTTTTCGAAGAAATCAAAATTCCTAAAGGCGGTTCGGCGAAAGCAAGATTAAAAATTGCAAACAGCGGCGCGGCTGACAGGAATGTGGATATAACCGTATTCGTGCCAAAGGAGCTGCTGGCCGGCGGTTATGACAAAAAGCTTCTGTTAAAATCCGGGGAGCAGAAATACGTTGACGTGGACATCTCGTCCTTCTCCGCCCTGCAGAACAGCACGTACACGATATTCGCCGCGATGGAGTACGATAATTCCGAACATTATTCGTCCGTTTCTCGCGGGTCTGCCGCCATAACAAAGGAGGAAAGCGTGTTCTCCGACTCGGTACTTGGCTTTGCCGTTGCTATCCTGGCCGCTGCCACGATCGCTTACAATGTTGGCGCGAGGAAAAGGTAAAACCATGAGCAGGATTTCCACAACTGATTTTGTTTCACTGCTGTTAATTTTTTCCTTCCTCTTCAGCCACTTCAAGCCTTCGCTGGTTTTTTCGGAAACAGCGGTTAGCGGAGGCGATACGGGGTCGCATAACTACCTGTTCGATTACATGCGTAATTATCTGGTTCCGAACATGAAACTCACCGGATGGAGCCCGGACTGGTATCTCGGCTTCCCGGCGTTCCAGTTTTATTTCCCGCTTCCTTACGCGATCGGCGCGGCGCTCTCGTATTTCATCCATCCAAACGTTGCCGTCAAGGTCGTGACCCTGCTAGGAACATTCCTGCTTCCGGTTACCGCGTATTTTTTCATGCGATCGTTGCGATTCGAAAACCCGGCTCCTGCGGTTGCCGCGTTCCTTTCGCTGGTTTTCCTCTTCATCGAATCAAACTCTGTCTGGGGCGGAAACATACCGAGCACGCTGTCCGGGGAATTTTCGTACAGCCTTAGTTTTTCGCTTGCGTTTATTTTCGTTTCGTCGCTTTACTCGTCTATTGTAAAAAAACGCTACGAGCTGCGAAACTCTGTTGTTTTCGCAGCGGTCGTCCTTACGCATGTATATACCGCGATATTTGCTGTCGCAACTTCCGCCTTAATGCTGGTGACAGGCGACAGGTCCAAGACCAGGGACAGCCTTGTGATAATGTCCAAAACTTACGCAATTTCCGCAGCTTTGATGTCTTTCTGGGCCGTTCCGTTGCTTTTTGACATCGGCTACAAAACCGATTTCGGCTACAGATGGACGATAGACGGCATTTCTTCGATATTTCCTGCAATATACCTTCCCATCGCATTGTTCTCGCTGGTTGCCGTGCACATCGGGGCCGGAAAAAAAGACGGCCGCGTACTGCTGCTCATATCCATGATGCTGCTGGCTTTGATGCTTTATCTGGCTTCGCAGCTTATGGGGCTCGTTGATGTAAGATTCTTGCCGTTCATGCAATTCACTGGCGTGCTGCTGGCGGCGTACGGCTTGGGCGAGCTGATTAAAAAATTAAAACCGCCCGGCATGATCGTTCTGCTTACAGGGCTGATAACGATACTGTGGGTCAATAACAACGTTTCTTACATAGACGGCTGGATAGACTGGAATTACGCGGGGTTCGAATCAAAAAATTCATGGGGCCAGTTTGACGCGTTGAACTCGTTTTTGAGCGGGCTTCCCTATGGCAGAATATTCCACGAATACTCGCCGTCACATTCCAAGTTCGGGACGCCCCGCGCGTTCGAATCATTTCCAATGTTTACGGGCAAGCCTGTCATCGAAGGGCTGACCATAGAATCAGGTTTGATGGCACCGTTCACTTTTTACCTCCAATCGGAATTGTCTGAATCACCCACGTGCCCGATACCGCAGCTTAGGTGTTCGTATTTCGACGCTGCCAACGGGACCGCGCATCTTAGCCTGTTTAACGTCAGGTACGTTGTCGCGACTTCTGACAAGCTGAAAAGCGCGCTGGACAACTCGACAAGCTACAAACAACTGAACGCTTCCGGCGGGATAAGCGTGTACGAGCTCGCGGGCAATAACAAATACGCCGTAATGCCTGACTATGAGCCGGTGGCTGTCATAACAAAGGACTGGCGAAACGTTTCCATGAAATGGTTCAAGGACACCAGCTTTACCGGCGTGCCGCTCGTTTTCGTTGATGCCCCGGACAGGAGGTTTTCGCAAACAATACGGGATGACAACTTCTATTCTGCAAGAAAAATTGCGCTGGATGCGGATTGCAGCGTTAGCGAGTCGATAAGAAATGAAAGCCTTTTCATAAAGACGGACTGCATCGGAAAACCGCTGCTTGTAAAGGTGCCGTATTTTCCCGACTGGTCCGTGGAAGGCGCGGACAAAATTTATCTTGCGTCCCCCGGGTTCATGCTTGTGTTTCCGGAGGCGGCTGAAGTGAAACTAACATACGGCTCGACCGCGAACAGGGCAGGCAACTCAATTACATTTGCCGGCCTGGTGTTCGCGGCTTCTTACCTATCGTTTTCCGGGCTTAGAAAAAAGTTTCAACGCTACGGCCATGAAAAAAATGCTGGAAAGCATGGCAGGCATGTTTAGGTAGCTGAATCTTGACTTCTTTACGTCCTTGGGTTCCACGAAAATTTCTTTTATCCTAAATCCGTTCTTCGTCAGCCTGTAAAGTATTTCAGCGTCAAACTCGAATCCCCTGCAAAAAAGATCCGTGCCGATCCGCCTTATCGCTGCCGATCGAAACAGCTTAAGGCCGGCCTGTGTGTCCTCGAATTCCAGGCCAAGCAAGCCGCGCGCCACTGCGTTCCAGATCCGGCCGAACGCCTTTTTCGGTGCGCTGCCCCCGACCTCCGAGAATTTTTTTCCCTTCCATTTCGAGGCTATGACGCAATCGTATCCGTCTAAATCGCGCACCAGTTTTTTCAGCGACGACGGGCCGAACGCGCCGTCCGCATCCACAAACGCTACCAGATTTTTGGTCGCCAGGCCAACGCCTTTCATGACTGCGGCACCCTTTCCCGACCTTTTCGGTAATTGCAATACTCGAAGGCGCCTGCTGCCTATTGAATTCAATATTGCGCGGGTTCCGTCGCTTGAGCCGTCATCGACGGCTATTATTTCGGCCTTTGGAAAAGCGCGCAGAAAATCCGTTACTGTCTTCCTTATAGCCGCGGCCTCGTTATGCGCCGGCATTACGATCGAGATTTCCATGCCGTCACTTCCGTGCAGGAGCCGGGTATTTCGTGCTGTTGTTTATGAGCGCGTTCTTGAATGCCGCCCAGTCGCTTTTCTTTACAGATGCTGCGGCGGCTTGTGGGTGGCCGCCTCCACGCGCATCCTTAAGGCCCGCTATGCTGGCCCTGGCGAGGCTGCTGACGTCGGCGGATTTTTGGTTCCTTAGGCTGCATCCGATCCTTTCCTGCGATTCGCGGCACACCACAATTGTCATGCGCGGGAACTTATCTGATAGTATAGACGCAACAACGGACTCTATCCGCCTATCGGTCTTTATCGTGTAAACAGCTATGTTCGCGTTCGGGTTGAGTTCGGCGTCCTTTTCAAAATTGTCCACCATGTGGTTTATCACGGCCTGCATGTTTGCGTGCCACTCCTTCAATGTTTTCGCGGACAGGAACGCGTCGGCGTTGATTGCACGATCTAAAACGATGCGCGCGGTCTCGATTCCGTCGTCGTCCGAAGCCTTCGCTGACATGATATATTCGGACGCCTTCCCGTACTTGGTCTGCGAAAAATCTTTTTGCGTTGTTGCGATCCTGCCGTAGGCCGATGAAAAATCTTTTACCAGATCGGGGCAATTATCTATCCCGTGATCGCCTATGGTTCCTACCAGGGCGACCCATGAATGGTCCCTTGCCAGTTCGCCGCTTAGTTTTCCGGCGATTTTGTACATCATGTACGCCGCAGGAAAATACCCCCTCGGGTCAGCGGAACGCGTGTTGATATGTTTGATGTCCAGCATGTTCAGGTCCATTGACATCGGGTGGTGGTCAATGACTATTATCTTTGTGCCGTATTTCTGCTTTAACAGAACTAACGGGTTTGGATCCTGGTCGACTGCCATGTCGACGAATACAAGATAATCTGGCTGTAACTCTGATAACGAGCGCATGAGCGCCGGCGTGACAGCCGGCGTGGAAACGTCGCAGGGCACGATTTTAACGGAGCCGCAGCCCAGATGTTTCAGGATTTTCGCTGCCATTACAGCAGAGCATACGCCGTCCGAATCACGATGATAGACGACAGCGATTAAACCGCTTTTCCTAATCTGCTTTAGCCATTCCGCGGCTTCTGAATAAAGATTGTCAAGCGTTTTCATGGTCTCCACATATTCCATTAGGAAAATCCATTCATATATTGTTTCATTTTATCTTTCGTATATCGCCTGCGATTACCAAAGGCTGGGTAGCCATTATCTCGTCTGTATAAGGCATGGATGGCACGCCGTTCCATACGAATATTTTCTTGCTTAGAACGTGGGCGAACCCCATCTCAAGAAAAGTATTGCCGCCTATGTAGTTCCTGATGCCTTTCCTATCCAAATTCATGACCAGTATGGCGTCTGCGTTCTTTATTATTTTATAATACCTTCTTATCACGTCGTCTTTGATTTTCCTGAGAATCCTCCCGGATCCCCTTTCTTCTTTGAACTCTTCAAGGCTCATTTCGCCGCTTAAAATACGCTTAGAGGTAAGCGGTATTTCCACTTCGTGGCCTGATGCCTCCAGTCTGCCTGCGACCTCTTTGATCTCCCTGGTGAAATCAATACTTCCGCAGATTACAATTTTCATGCTTCTCTCCCTAAATCACATCGAACCCGACGAAAATCTTTACGCCCTCGAATTCGAGCGTATCTGCGTTGCCGTGCTCGGCATACTCTATTTTCGCCGCACCGACGGATTTTTTGACCGCGTCTTCCCATTTCCTGACAGAGCGCTCTGTCCTGGCGTCGGACCTGATGAACAATGATATTGTTTCCCTGACGTCGAGTTTTTTGTCTTTTCTCATTGTCTGGACCTTGCGAACCAATTCTGAGACCATGCTTTCCTCGATTAATTCGTTATCCATCCGGACGTCGAGGAATATTTCCGTTCCCCCAACGGACCTGGAAGCCATGTCCTTTTGCGGATAAGGCGAGAACGAAACCTCTTTCACGTTCCCGGAATTTTTTATCACATTTATCGCGCCTTCGGACAGTCTGTTCTTGTCTATCCCTCCGGATTCCTGTATAACCACTTTCCTCAACGGCCAGCGCAATCTTACGCCGTTCTCCTGCCTTAAAGCGTTTATAGCCTCCACGACCGACCGCGCGATTATCATTTGGGATTCTATACCTGTCAAACGTGTGAATTCATCATCGTTTTTTACCCGTGTGCCTATGAATTCAATTTCCGTTGTCGGCCAGTCCTCAAGATGCACGGATTCTTTTTTTCCGGACACGAATTTGTAAATTTCTTCCGAGATGAACGGGCAAACCGGGGCCAACAAACGGACAAGTTTGCCGAAAACGTAGTACATTGCGTAAAACGCGGCGTTTTTGTCCGCGCCTTCGTACGATGGCCACGTGCGGTCCCGGATCAAACGTATATACCAGCGGCTGAAATCTTTCAGGATAAAATCGCGTATTATGCGGACAGACTCGGATGCATTGTACGATTCGTTGTTTTTCCTGCATGCAGCCACTACGTTGTTTATCCTGTACATTATCCACTCGTCCTCGAAGTTAAGCTTAGGCGGTTTTTCTACGTTCTTGCAGTACGATTCCAGGAAAGAAAAGCTGTTCCACAGAGTGTTGAGTATGTTCGTTGTTTCTTTGACGGATTCCATGTTAAACGCAAAATCCTCACCTGCCGGTAATCCGAGCAGATACAACCTCAGCGCGTCGCGGCCGTATTTCTCTATCACCTCTTCGGGCGTGACCACATTGCCGCGGGATTTTGACATTTTTGCGCCCCTCAAATCGAGGACTTTACCGTGAAGAAGGACGTTCCTGAACGGGGCTTTGCCGAACGTTATCACGCTGGTTATTATTTGCGAGTTCCACCACCCCCGGAACTGGTCAGGCCCTTCGATGTTCAGGTCCGCGGCCTCAAATTTTTCTCCATTGTAGGCCCCTGTCGATGCCCAAGCCGCAACGCCGGAATCAAACCACACGTCGAGAACGTCCGGTATGCGTTTCATTGTTCCCCCGCAATCACATCTGAACGTAACTTCATCGATGTGCGGCCGATGAAGGTCCTCTATTCCGGCGCCAAGCTCTTTCGAAGATCCGATAACGCGCACGCTGCCGCATTTTTCGCATTCCCATATGGGCAAAGGTATTCCCCAGTACCGCTGGCGCGATATCGGCCAGTCGCTAAGCGACAACAACCAGCTTTCGAAATTGTTCGACGCAAACGACGGGAACCAGTTCACTTTCTTGTTTTCTTCTATCAGTTTTTCGCGTATCGCGCTTACACGGAAAAACCACTGCGGCACTGCTATGAACAACAGCGCCGAGTCGCAGCGCCAGCATTTCGGGTATTCATGCGTCGTTGGCTCGACCGCAAACAAGGCGTCCCTTTCCCGCAATTTTTCTATAATTTCCCTGTCCGCGGCCTTGGCGAATTTGCCTTCCAGCCAACCGGCCTCGGCCTTAAACTTGCCGCCCATTGTCAACGGCGATAAAACGGGAAGGTTGTTTTTTAGGCCGACCATGAAATCTTCTTTTCCGTGGCCCGGCGCTAGGTGGACTAAACCTGTCCCTTCGTCCAGGGTAACGTGCTGGTCTGACGGCACGACACGGCCGGCAATGTTTTTTTGCAGCGGCAGATCCTTTAACGGGTTTTCATATTCCATTCCGACGAGCTGGCTGCCCACTATTGTTCCGATTATTTCGAAATATTCAGCTTTGCCGATCAGCATAACCTTTTCCGCAAGTTCTTTTGCCAGAATAAAGACGTCTTTGCCAGATTTTACACGGACATATTCATAGTTAGGATTAACCATTATTCCCGTGTTTGAAGGAAGCGTCCACGGCGTCGTTGTCCATACAAGCAGGCTGTCGTTGCTGTCCCTGATTTTGAATTTCACGTAAATTGAATTGTCATTAACTTCCTTATGCTCTATTTCGTTAAATGCCAGGGAAGTCTCACACCTTGGGCAGACATGGACCGGATAGTTTCCTTTGTACAGCAAGCCGTTCTCGAAGCCTTTCTTGAATGTATGCCACGCGCCTTCTATGTAAGACTTATCCAGAGTCAAGTACGGGTTTTCCCAGTCCATCCAAACGCCCAGGTTTTTGAACTGGTCATTCATTACGCCTATGAATTTTGTCGCGAAATTCCTGCATTCGCTGTTGAACTTTCCAATACCGAATTTTTCTATGTCATCCTTGGTGCGAAATCCCAATTGTTTTTCTATCTTGTTTTCTATGGGCAGGCCGTGCGTGTCGTAGCCCGGCTGCATCGCCACGTCGTAGCCCAACGAACTGAAAAAGCGTATAAAGAAATCTTTCAGCGTCTTGTTCAGCGCGGTCCCGAGATGTATGGAACCTGTTGCGTAGGGCGGCCCGTCAAGAAAATAATATTTTTTAGATCCTTTGCGGTTAAGCATGTATTTTTTGAATATTCCCGCGCCTTTCCACGATTCCATTACCCGCTTTTCCAGCTCCAGCGGCCTGTACGGTCCCCTCTTCATCCAAAGTCACCAAACGAATAGAATATGCGGACAGTGCTTAAATTACGATCGGCTGCGGACGTTTGCCGAGGAACGGATTCAACAGATAATAAAACTCATCCAAACCGGGAAATAATTGGCTCGCAAATTATAAATATCGCGAAAAACATGACTTCTCTGGTATTATGAAGAAATGGGTTCCGGACACATCGGTTCTGATTAACGGGAAGTTAACGAATCTTGTCGAAACGGACAAGGTTGAAGGGGAAATAATAATACCCGTTACCGTGATAGACGAGCTGCAGGCGCAGGCCTCCAGGGGGCGGGACACCGGATTCCAGGGGCTGGAAGAGCTAAAAAGGGTCCGCGTTCTCGGAGAAAGCGGTAAGAAAATAAAACTTATTTATACCGGGCGCAGGCCGACAATGGAAGAAATAATGATGGCTAAAAAAGGACGGTTAGACGCAATGATACGCGATGTTGCCAAAGAAAACGGCGCCACGCTGATAACAGCGGATTACGTGCAGGCGCTGGTCGCAGAGGCTGAAGGCGTTTCAGTCATGTACATGCAAAACGTAAGAGCGACAAATCCTATTAAACTTGAAGACTTTTTCGACGACCAGACTTCTTCCGTACACCTTAAGGCTGATGTATTGCCGATGGCCAAAAAAGGAAAACCGGGCGAAGTGACGCTTGTGAAAATACGCGACACGCCCACCACCGAGGAAGAGATCGAGGCGCTGATAAAGGAAATATTGGACAGGGTAAGGCATGAAAAAAACGCGTTTATTGAGATGGGCTCGGCTGGTGCCATGGTCATACAGTTTGACAAATACCGGATTGCCATTGCACGAAGGCCGTTTAGCGACGGGCTGGAGTTGACAGCAGTCCGCCCGATGACAAAGCTTGTCCTTTCCGATTACAAGCTCTCGGACAAGCTCATGGAGAGGTTAAAACAGAAGGCGGAAGGCGTTGTAATCTGCGGGCCGCCGGGCTCGGGAAAATCGACCTTTGCAGCTTCGGTTGCCGAGTTCTACCTGTCGCTTGGAAAAATCGTCAAAACCATAGAAAACCCGCGCGATCTCCAGGTTCCTCCGGAGATAACGCAGTACGGCCCGCTTGATGGGAGCATGGAAAAGACCGCGGACATACTGCTTTTGGTACGGCCGGACTACACCGTTTACGACGAGGTGCGCAAGACGAAAGATTTCGAATTGTTTGCGGACATGCGGATGGCCGGCGTGGGTATGGTCGGTGTTGTCCACTCTTCCGAAGCCATAGATTCGATACAACGGTTCATTGGAAGGATAGAGATGGGCATGGTAACGAGTGTTTTGGACACTATAATATTCCTGAAAGACGGCCAGGTACGGAAAGTTTACGAGCTTGAAATGCTCGTGCGGGTGCCGACCGGCATGACAGAAGCGGATTTGTCGCGGCCGCTGATAGAAGTGCGCGATTTCGAAACGGGCAAATGCGAGTATGAAATATACACGTACGGCGAGGAGAACGTCGTTTTGCCTGTGAGCGATACCAACAAAGAACAGCCTGTCCAAAAACTGGCCAAGGAAAGGATACTGCAGGAGATAAGAAAATTCGATCCCGGCGCAGACGCAGAGGTCGTGAGCGACAATAAGGTAATTGTGCGCGTCGACAATGAAATGATACCCCATATGATAGGAAAAGAGGGGAAAACGGTAATGGAGCTGGAAAAAAGGCTCGGAATATCCATTGACATAGAGCCGCTCGCGAAAAGCCTTGGAAAACCGGTTTCACACACAATTTCAGAGTCGGGCGCATATGTGAATATCGGGTTTGACTCCAAAATGTCCGGAAAATCCGTTACGGTCCACGTCGACGACGAATTTTTGTTCTCGGCCACTGTTGGCTCCAAGGATGTCATAAAGGTCAGCAAAGAATCGGACATAGGCGCGGCGCTGATGCGCGCTGTGATAAACCGCAAAAAAATAAAATGCTACGCGTAACAGTTTTATTAAACTTCCAGCCGAAATAATCGTATGTTCGCGGACCTTGGGAAAAAGCAATTCGTGCCTGTTTCGAGGATAATTATCATAATTTTCCTGGTAGCGCTTGTCGTGATAGTTGGCCGGGGCGTGACAGGTTTTACGACATCACTGATAAAACTCCAGGAAACTGCTTCGAACGCCACGCAGGCAATGGTAACCATAGAAACCCTTGAGAAGCAGGCGGGAAACTGCGTAAAAAACCTGAACTTCACCTCTGACCTGTTCAGCACATGCCGTTCAGAACTCGAGGCCGGGAAGGCTGAGAATTCCAGGCTGGTCTACGAAAGCTCGGCCTATGAAAGGAACATCACAATATACGCAGACCGCGTAACCGTGCTGCAACGCGAAGTGCAGTCACTGCAAGGCCTTTCAGAAAACATGGCCGCCACCATCTGCTGCCTGCGCCGCTATGTGCTGGAAGACGATACCCTGCGGTACTATTACATACGCGAAAACAAGACCTTCTGCTCCAGCCAGCCGGACGATATCCTTGGCACCAGGGAGTTTTCGTGCTAGTATTTAATCTGTGGCGCTCTTTTTAGTATTGGTTATGGCTTGAAACAGGTGATTCGTAAACTGAAGCATACCGTATACTGAATAGTTTGCTAAAGCAAACTATTTGAGAAAATCGACAGATTTTCTCAATATCGGTATGCTTCTAACTATTACGCACCGGTTTCTAGTTACAACAGGGTCCGTAGCTCAGCCTGGACAGAGCGGCAGCCTCCTAACAAACTCGCAGGAAATCAAGGATTTCCTGTGCACGAAAATCTGTTGATTTTCGTTGTTTCATAAAAGTTTGATTTGGTCGAAAGAGATGTCAAAAGGGGAAAGTTGAAGGTCGCGGGTTCAAATCCCGCCGGATCCGCTCAGTTAGAAGCATACGCCGTTTGTATGCGTATGCTTCGACCGGCAACTAGCCACAGCATATTATATATCGCAAAAACGGCAAATCTTAAACCAATGAGTGCTATTAAAAGGCTGCTGCCCTACGCTGTTTTTGTTTTGGCCGTTTTCGGCACGGGTTTGTACGCCGGCGGGTACGTGTGGAGCTCCTCGATCCTTGAGTTTAACGTCACTTCAGGGGCGTTTTTCGCCAACTGGACCCAGCGCGACTGGGTTGACCCGTACGCGTTTAACATAACCATAGGCAACAACCTGAGCAACACGGCCACGTGGATAGTTTTGAACATCACCAACACCACACTGATAAGGACCTCGGCCGGCGAATTCGCCGAAATAATAGTCAACAACACCGCGAACCTGAACCAGCTGAACATAAGCAGCTTTGCCACTGCGAATATAACCATAAGGTTCAACGTTTCGCTGCTGAATCCTGGACGTTATACCGGCAATTTGACAGTGACGAACTCGTCCAATGCCGGTGCAAAAATAAACAATCTTACTGTAAGGCTCGATGTCCCGATAACCCCGAACGAGACCGCGTCAAGGTCGAAAAGCTTTTTCGGGAACATAACCACGCTGAACAGCGTGGATGTGTTTTACATAAATGTCACCAACACAAGCGGCTTCTACGTCAATGTCAACGACAGCCGGCTTGACCTGCTGCTCTTTGACAACGGGACCAATCTTGTGGCATTCAACAACACCAATTCGTCCAGCAACAGGACGCTCTTCCACCAGGCGTCATATAACAATGCCGTCTACGAACTCAGGATATTCTACAACACAACCAGCGTTTCCCAATACATACCGTACAACGGCATCGTGGAATTTTCGTACCTGAATTCGAGCCTGAGGTTCCTGCATTTCGCGGCCAACGCCACGCCTGACGCGGCTACGGCTACGAGGATAACGTTCACGCTCAACAACACAAACAGGGTAAACTACACAACCGTGACGGAAACGGAAACGATTTCGCGCTTTGAGCTCCGTGTGAACATGCAAAATTCGACGAACATAACAATACCCGTGCCTGGGTACTATACGTCGATAGACGCGCTTATTGAATGGAACAACATATCAGCCGACTTCAACCTTACCGTATACAATTCCTCCGGGATATCGGTTTCGAACCAGAGCAAGAGAAACGACATGTTCAATGTTACGGGGCTGGATTTCAACAGAATATTTTCGCGGTCGACAGCGAACGTAAACGAATTCAACAAAAGCTGGTTCGTGTCCGTAAAGGGGGATCCTCTCGTTTACTACAACCTCACAATAAAAATAAACATGGACAACAGCTGGCTGGGCAGTTCGTTTGGCAATTACACGCGGCAATTCGTGTTAAACTCGACGCAGGAAAATGCAACCGTCGATTTCAACGTCAGCGTTCCGCAGCTGTCCGCGGACGGCGTATACAACGGGACCATATCGTTCCGCGCCGGCACAGGCCATTACATGGTTGTTCCTTTTGGCGTTAACGTCACGGCGCCGATGCTTATGGTAAACAACACGTTTTCCGGCATACTCCTCTATGTGGTGGACAACGTTGGCGCGAACAAGACGCTTGATTACCTGCTAACTGTAAACAATACAGGCTCCTACGCATTAACGCTGAACCATACCAACACAACATGGCTTAACGACTCCGGCACGAACACGGTGAGCTACAACTATTCCTTTGAGACCCCTATTGCGGCGTTAAACTCCACTCTGCTGAGGATAAGATTAAACATAACAACCCAAACAACCTCATCGGGCGAATCCGTTTATTACGGCTGGATAAAGCTGAACGCGTCGAACGCGCACCCGTATACGGAATTCCTTGTAAACGTCACACTAAACCTGACGAACAAGCTTAACGTAATTGTAAACAACGTGACGAACCAGACTGACAAGGGGCTGTGGATAAACCCGATAAACAAGACCGAAAATTACACAAAGCTTGCGAGCACAGACCCTGTTTTCGTGAACGTCAGCATCAACGTGACATACCAGAACGGGACATTTGTCAGCGGATTGAACGCGACCAATTTCACGGTTTGGCTGCAGACAGAATTTCCGTATGAAGGGTCCAACTACACACTAAACTTCACCAACGTGACTGTTATGGGCGTGTTAAATGCGATCGCGTCGGAGCGCAGTTACGCGATAAACATCTCAATACCTTCGACGATCGCGGGCGGAAATTATTCTGTGTACGCAACCGTTGTTGACGGCCAGACATTCCGCAACGGCGGAACTGCCAAATTCAATTATCTCTACGTCAACAGCAGCGCGCTGGCCATAGACGCTTACAACGGCACGCACGACTCGGACGAATTCTTCAACACGGGAAACAGGGACGTTTTCGTCAACGTAACGAATGTGGGAGGAGGCGCGCTGTCCAACGTAACTCTTGAACTCAGCTTGTCAGGCTCGTGCACGATGGCCAGCGGATACGCAAGCACCCACAACCTAGGAAACCTCACAGGCTTCGGAAGGTATACGAACGCGTCGGCAACCTGGAAGGTGACGATCAATGCGAATTCCACATGCACCGCAACGATAGTCGGCTCAGGACCTCCTGGAGTTTGGATCCTAAACGACACTCTGATATACGCATACAAAGGGACTACGATATCGCCAGGCGGCACAGGAGGACCGTCGGGCGGCGGAAGCGGCGGCGGGAACGCCCTGGCGCTTGCGATAACAACTGACAAAACCACATATTTCAAATCCGGCACAGCCAACTTCAATTTCACCGTTACAAGCGGCGGATCCAACATCGACGGGTCGCTTGTGAAGTTCAACATAACAGACCCTAAAGGCGTTAAAACGCCTGATTCGTCGTGCACGACAGCCGCGGGCAAGTGTTCAGGATCTTACATGCTGCCCGCCAACGTAATAGGGACTTTCAAAATTTCCGCGTCTGCCACAAAAGACTCGTACACCGCGGCTTCGGCTTCCAGGGCGTTTGACGTAGCAGGCTACAATGCGACTATTACGGTGTATGCTAAATCCGTTTACGTTTTGCAGGGAAGCTCCAACACGACCAGAATCACAGTAAGAAACAGCGGCTCGTTCGACAGTTTGATGTCATTAGCCATAAAGGACATAGACGCTTCGTGGTGGAAGGCGACGCCTGCGAATGCGTCGATAACTGCGGGTTCGGAAGCCGGATTCGACGCGAATTTCAACATACCCGCGAACGCGGTTGTTGGAAATTACACCGGGAAATATTCAATAATCGCAGACTCCGAAATCGCATCCGGATACTTCTATCTAGTTGTTATGCCGACAGAGAAGACCAAGGCCGAGATAAACGCGACCATTTTGAATTACACCGACATCCTGCGTTCGCTGATGGAGCGCCTCAATATCACGTCGTTCACATCAGGAAACAGCACTGAACTGGGCGTCGCAGCGGACAAGGTAAACCTGGCCGCGGCCTTGCTCGCGCAGGCCAACGAGTCACTGCAAAGGGGCGATTATGTGAAAGCGAGCGAACTTGCAGTACAATCGAAAGTTCTCATTGACGCGGCAGAGGCCCTGATAAAAACCGTGGAAGCGCGGCAGGGGGGCAAACGCTTTGAAAACATATTAACAGTCGGCGGCGTCGTGGCCGGCGTCATACTAGCAGGCCTGCTGATTTACACGCTGCTTCCGGAGCCCGGATATTCGCCGACGAAAGGCTATACAATACCCGAGCATACGGGACCGGCCGGCAAGGCGAAGATGAGGTTCAAATTCGTGGAGAATTTTGTGCGCGAGATAATTGAAAAATTAAAAGAGCTTGCGGAAAAGGTGTCCGGGGCCAAAAAAGATGACGTTGCTGTAAGATAGACGGAACAACATCTGTTTTAGTTAGTGACATGCTCCCACCCCTAAAAGATGTGGGCTTCTTGCTTCCCTGACGGAACTATCGCCCCATCTCCACAAGCGTTACGGTACAGTTCACGCTTCTTCGGGGATTTTTTGTTTCTTCATACGTTTTGATGGTATATCCAAGAACATCATCCCATATACCCTTTGATATATTCAGGTGAAGCGACATCTGCTTGTCCTGTTCTCTTGCCGGGTATATCCTGAACTTGCATGCTTTCATACCAGATCCCCTTTTGTTCTTCTGCGTATTTTTTGTGATTGCACTTGGTTACTTTCTGCGTTTTCGCATTGTTCCGTGGGTTTTCCCGCTCACCGAAAGTTAATTAATTAACCGCACCACAATTCTTAACGGTTGAGATGGCGAAGAAATCTTATTTTGTGTACAAGGACAGCCTGACAGGCAAAATACAGAGGCGGCTGATGGACTCGGCGCCGCAAAAGGCTTTTCTGAACACTATAAAAAATGTCCCGATAGACAGGCTCATACGCGGGCCTGTCAGCGAGGCCAAGAAGCAGATACTGACTTTTATGACTACTGCGTTTTCCCTGACAGCCGCATTGTTCTGGAACGACGCGATAAAGGCCATGATAACATCGTACATACCAAAGGAGGGCGGATGGCCTTACCTGATGCTCGCGGCTGTGATAGTAACTATGATAGCCGTGTCTGCCACGTGGTTAATTTCAAAAACCGTGGAGCAGCGCTGACATACTCCCACCAATAAATTGACGGGGTTTCAAGGTTGTTGGTTTCATAATATTGCCTCTTTAGGAATATCAGTGTCCCCTTTCAACAAACCTCTTTCTTTGTTGAATTGAGATATGCCTTGGCGATACAAACTTGCGATATTGAATCCGGCGTTTGCATCGGCATTCTCAACCATTCCACAACCCGTGCAATGGTATTCTTTTTCTTTCCTGCTGTT
>JACQNZ010000007.1 GCA_016202815.1 Candidatus Aenigmatarchaeota archaeon | reverse complement strand
TCCGCCCGGCGGGATTGAAATGACCTTGCTCGTCTGGGCGGACATGACCCCGCTAAACCACGCGTAAGAAATTCCAACCAAACCGACCGTGATCAGCAGCAACATAACGAGCGCTATTACCGGGGTAATGGCTTTCATGATCATTGATATTATCCGGCAAGCGCTTAAATGGAATTTATTAATCCCGGAAAATAACCATTGTTTATGCCGTTCCGCCACACGAAAGAGGATTCCGCAAAGCACGTCGTCGTATGGGTCCTCGGCGCACTGTCGGCCATGGTCGGCGCATGGATAATGGGCCATCTCGACAAAACAACAGGCGTTTCGGATGCCGGTTATTTGCTCGCGTTTTTCACAGGCTTCCTTTTGTTCTTGGGCGCTGGCTGGTTCTGGATCTCAGTCGCTATAGCGGTAAAGGAATAGAAAAGTAGTTCGTAATTAAAAAATTAAAAGTTCACTTCGCCGCGCTGTAAACTTCTATCGCCGTCACTTCAAAAATCCTCACGGGATACGTTTTGCTTCCTGTTTCGCGGACTTCGGTCTGCAGCGCCCCGGAAATTATTTCGTTCAAAAATTCGTACATGTTTAACTGGCTCGCAGCCGACCGAACCATTTCATCTGTCATTTTTCTTATTTTTTTGCTTATCTGGGACTGCACGACACGGTTCATGACGTTTATCGATTTCACGCGTATGCTCCAGCCGTCCTTTGTTTTCGTGTCTGTTATGACACGCACCTGCCTTGTGCGCCTCTGGCTCATGCGAAGAACGTAATCGCGCGTGCAGGAAAGCCCCTCGAAGCGCGTCATGGCTTTGCCTGCCTGGACTGATGTGATTCTGAATTTCAGCTTGTAAAAATACTTGGTCGGGTCCCCGCCCAGGTCCATCAGGCTCGCTTCTATCGTTTTTCCAACCATCGCGTCCGAGTCAAGCGTCGGGGTCTCGCCGATAACGTGGTCGCCAAGTTCCGTCGGAGCTACGACCTTGAACCATTCCTTTCCTTTCCAAATTTTTTGCGCTGCAGCCGTTATTGCCATAATACCTTCACATATTAGCGATTGAATGATTATTAAGCTTGTTTAAGGCGTAATTTAACCACTTCCCGACTGGTCAGTGTGTCGTAAACTGTCTCAAAATCTATATTAAAGGATATAACCCATTTCATAGGGTGGCACATGGACAACCCGAGGAAAAAAAAGAATATCTATGCGTTTTGTTCGATATGTTTTTGGGCTATCAGGCGCGTGAAGTTTTGAATTCCATAAAAAGCGCGCCGATATTTTTCTGGCCATCGTATAATTCATCCGAAAGGAACCTGAGGAACGGCGCAACATAGGCCGGGTCTTCGCGGCCTTTTGTCAAATCTTCAACAAGGTCGTTCGCTTCCAGATACGGGGACAACGTTCTGTAAACATCCGTGTTTTGTACAGAATCCAGCATCGCTACAGCAACCCGCGGATCGCGGAATGCATTACCCAAGATATTTACGGTATCAGGGTCATTCATCGCCATTTCGACCACTTTATCTATCACATGAGGCGGGCGTTGTGGTTCCAGCCTTTTCATCATTTCTTGAACAATTCTTCGTGTCATGGTTGGAGACACACCAAACGGCAGACATCTGCGCATAAGATCCATTGTTGTGTAAATATCTTCGCCGTCTGCCACCGGCAATACAGCACGCATTTTTCCGTTGAGTTCCCTGTAGGCCAAATTCAGCACAAACGTCAACGGGTTTTTGTATGCGCCCAAACCTCTGACACCCGTCCTGTAAACGGTAAACGCTGCCTGCGCACCTTCAGCCGCAAACTCTTTCGTGTCCAGACATGTCTGGGTGTTTTCAGTACTGAAAAAAACATCCACAGACGGTTTGCCGGCGTTTGTTGTTACCTGCATGCCGGTGTTGGTTTTTACCGTGGCCGAGTTATCCGGATTAGTAGGAAACAGATATACATTCGCAGGACTGGTAACATCGTACCCTGTCCTTTGCCTGAACCAGTGATAGCCTGCATCAAACTGGTTTCTGATCTCTTGTTTTATCCCGTCTGGTAAAGTCATAACAACTCACGAGTAGTTACGTTATCTAGGTGATATATAAAGCCTGCGGCAATCTTTAAAAGGATTTGCCGGCACCTTCAATTTTTGGGCTTTTCCTCAACAACAGGGTTTAATCCGGACAAATATTGGTTTATCAAATCCACAAACCTTTCAGCCTTGTCCGAAGGAATTTGCCCGCCGGCCGCATGCAGGTGGCCGCCGCCGTTGCCGCCGACCTCCTTGACACAATCGCGCATCATCTGGTTTAAATCTATGTTTACGCTGTCGTCAGCGCGCGATGAAATTTTCACCTCGCCGTTTGGGGTGTTGCCGAATCCTATCAAAATTTTGCGATTAAGGAAGCCGGAGCGCTGCACAATCGACGAGACCGTCGAGATTAGTTCCTCGCTGATCTTGTCGCCGCCGAAAACAAAGGCGGCGCTGTCGGTTAACCGGACAACATCGGGGTTGTCCTTGTTTTTGAAAACCCAGCTAACCATTGTCCCGATCTGTTTTTTGTAACCCGACACAGTTTCGCGCACGCGTTCAATCTTATCTTCATCGCCCAGGCATGCGCCTACGGCAAGATAGCCTTGCAGCGATTTGCCGCACGCATTTGCGATGGTCGCGAATTCCTGCGCATCGCGGAACTCGCCTGTTTGATGCGGTAATTCGTAAACGTCTCCGAAAACCTGGGTCGGGTTTGGCGCATTATGCCGTAGCCGTTCTATTATAATAGCGCTAACGAGGCGCTGCTGCTCTTCTTTTGTCAAATCTGCCAGCGAGCGCCAGTTTCCGTTAATTTTGACAGGTATTCCCAATTCTGTCAGGAATTGGATCGCGGCTGACTCGTTGCCTGTTATTCCGGGTATGTACGGGTCAATAGACAACTCAAGCGCCTTGTGAATAGGCCGTGAAAACCGCCCCCAAAGCCTGATGCTTTTAGTGACTCTTAACGAACCGGCTGTCTCCGCGTCCTTCAAAATCTCCTGATTAAGGCCTAAAACCTGCCATTTATCACCAATGCTGCCTGTTTGGGCATCTCCAATAGCGCCGATGATTGCTAAGTCGCCGGAGATCACATTTTCCGGATCCAAGGCTCTGGAGAGTATGTAAGTCATACCAGAACCAGAAATGTCCTCTTTTAATCCAAAAGCGAGCGGGTTGACATTAATTAGGTTGGGATGGGTGTAGAAATCGCTGTTTTCCGTGGCTTCAGACCCGTCCTTTGTTGCGATCATGTGATGGTCTGCAATGATAACTTGCGCATGCTCGAGTATTGGCGCAAGGCTGGCCGCAGCCCCGGAACCAAGGTCTGTAAAAACTAAAAGTTTCCATCGTCCCTGCTTTGCCTCTTCCGCAAGGTTGTTTACCGTGGCTTCGTTAAGGTATCTGGCAAAGCTGAAATGGAATGTTTTTTGTTTTTTGGCAAGCGCGCGCACTATGATCGCTGCGCTGCACACGCCGTCGCAGTCGATGTGCGAAATGGCGCGTATCATGCCTTTGTGGTTGCGGATAACGTCCGCAGCCCTTTGCGCCTCTTTGACAAGTTGTTCTAGTTTGTCCAGCAAAACAATCAAATCTACATTTGTGAGTTAAAGCTTTAATGTGAAGGCTTAGGAGGTTATCAATAGTATGGGAATCTTTATTAACATGAAACTACTTACAAGTAGTGATTATTATGTATAGGTGGTTAGTTGCTGCTGGTTTGTTGGGCGCTCTCGTGTTCGGTGCCTACGCGCCCGTAATATCCGATAAGGATTACATTTTCAGGGCTTCTCCTAACAGCGAGACTTGTTTTTTAACAAAGGATAGGAGTACAGTGTATTCTTTTGTGAAAAGAAAAATAGGCCATGACAAAAGTGCAAATAGCCTGCTTGCAAACGGCGATGTAAATGACCGGCTTGTAAGAATATACGATGAAGATATCTTTGGTTTTGGACTTGGTACAGGTTTTGAGGTGTCGCCGGGTTTGGTGTTGACAAATAAACATGTCGTGGCAAGTATACCTAAACTGTCGGTAAGCGGTCTACACCCGTATGTTAAGGGATATGGAGAAGTGGTTAAAACGGACTCAACAAATGATTTGGCTCTTGTGAGAACATACAGGTCAGATAAAAAAGACGAAGTGTTAACCTTCGGAAACCCGGATTCTACCAGAATCAAAAGGAGTATCAGAAATAACGGGACTTTTGTAGTCAAAGCACTCTCAACGGGCGATATTTACTATCAATACGAGGAATTCGACTTGACGAGGCTAGACCACGGCACAGAGTCTGCATTCAAGAAAAGGTATAAACTGAAAAGCCCGGAGTTTAAACTTTTTGCTTACAATCCAGAGTTGGAGGATGGCACAAGCGGATCGCCTATCATTGACGCAGAAGACGGCGGTTTGGTGGGGATTATCAGAGCGGTGGCACCAGTGGAAGAACCGGAGGTTAATGTAGCTGTCAGTAACACCCAGATAGCAAAGTTTCTCGGGGATTTCTGTACCCAGTAATAAGCAGAAATCCGATTTTTGTAGCTACTCTTGGACAAGCAGCTTCGCCCGTTCAGGGTCGTATTTCCAGTCAGACGGAAGCGAACCTTGCTTGATGTAATATTTCGCAAGATCCCTTACGCGCGATTCTGTTTTCTCCAAACCTCTTTTTGAATGCGCGTCCCTCTTGTGGCTGTTCAAGTGGCCCCGTAATCGCACAGCGTTTTTCAGAAGGTTGAAAAGGTCCTCGGGAAGTTTCGGATAAAGTTTCTTCTCTTTCATGATCTTGGATATCCTTTTGCCTGAAACTATCTTTGCCGAAGGTATGCCGTACTGGTCGCGCAAAATCATGCCTATTTGGGCGGACGTCCTGCCCTCTTTGGCAAGCTTCTCAATGATTTGTTCCACTTCGTCCTCCGTGTGCGTAACCCACGACGGCTTGTCGATTGATTTTGGTCTTTTTGCCATATTATTCATCCTCTTTGATCAAACTTTTATGAAAAGTTTGTTTTGATTAAACTTCTATGAAAAGTTTAGCTTAAATTATTTATGTCGCCCCTTCTTTGCGGCTTTGGCGGGTTTTTTAGCCGCCTTTTTGGAAGCGCGCGGTTTTTTGCTGCCTGATCGCTCCACAACGTCCCCGCCCGGAGATTCTTCAAGGAATGTTTGCGATCCAAACTTGTAAAATTTAGTCAACGGGTCGTTTGCGAGGTTTTTCTCTATCCCGGCGCGTTTCATTATTTCAGCGATAGCCCCGGAAGGCGAAGCAGCGTCGCCAGCCATCATCATCGCTTTCTTTGCGCCCCGCACAACCACCAACCCTTCTCCCAGCGGGTCGAAGTTTTTTTCATAGGGCTTCAAAACCGGCCGCGGCTCAGACAGTATTGAAAGCTCTATGGCAACGTCATTTAAGTCCGCCGCCTTCAGCGCCGGCGAGCGCGGGTCTTGGCACACAGACACAGCGCACCTCACAAGCACGTCAAAAACGCTTTTAATCGGGTAGGGGTAGCCTATCCTGCCGTGTAGCTTGCCGTCAGTGCGGCACAGGCTTAGCAGTATGCCGCGCCGCTCGTTGAAAAACGGGTCCGCAGGCACGTCTCGCATCGTCTTGTTGTTTTTCACCCACTCCTCCATGGCTTTTCGCACAAACCTGACAGCGACCTCGCCGTCCTTCAGGGATAATCGTTGCTCTGCCATCTGAAACAGTTCAATTAGGAGGTCAAGACATAAAAATGATTTATCAGTGCCCGGACAATGATTATTATGAACGCGGTCATAGAGAAGAACAAACAGGAGCTTATAGACTCGGTCAACGGCATACTTGAAGACCTCGGGGAACAGCCGTACGACATCGAGGATTTGTCAAAATTGAGCATGGAAGAACTCCAGAAAATGGTCGACGACCTCTTCAACAGGAAACAGGGCAAGCTCGAACAGGAGATAGGCCAGAGGGAAAAGATCCGCGCCGAGTTTTACAAGAACGTAACGCTGGGATTCCTTTTTGTCGTGATAATGCTGATGCTGGTATTCACAATTTCCGGCCTGTTTTTGTAAACTGAAACACGCCACTGGAAACATACCGTCATAAACTGAAGCATATCGATACATCATACGATATGCTTCTATCTAAAGGGTCACTTCCGCGGCTATTTTGCAGTAGTTGGATATGACGCGCACGGATTTCAGCGTGCCGCTGAGCCCAGGTATGCTGGCGTTTAACGTAACCTTCTGCTGTGGCGAAACCTTGGACGAGGCGTTATATTGCGTTGTTGGCGAATACAGGCCCGAATAGGTGTCGCCCAGCTTAAACTGCAGGCGGAAATCGTAAAGGCCGACCAGCCCTGTGTTGGTCATCGTCACATTTATGGTAGACGGGTTTGTCAGCGTGTTGTAGCCCACGTCAGCGGCCTGGAAATTGAGGCCAGCCTCGATGCAGTTGACCTTCTCCTCGCCCTGGCTGCCGACTGAAACCATCTGCGTTTGCGCAAAGTCTATAAGCCACGGCACCACGACAATGGAAACAGTGATCGTAGCAGCGACAAGCAGTACAGTCGCGATCAGCGGGGATACGCCTTTTAGCACATACGTCATGTCCAAACCTGTAAATTATTCGTTAGCGCCTCGTATAAACTTTCAGCTTTTGACCAGGACGGTCAGGTAATCGGCTTCCGATTCAAGTATAAGGTCCATTGTATACGGCCCCGAAGCGGCGTTGACGTAAACGCTCACGTTGCCCTGGGACAGCACGGTCCCGGCTTCGTGCAGGGTCGTGAATCCGGTGCCCGAGGACGATGCAGCGTCGCCGTTCACGACAAACTGCATTATAGTGCCGTTTGCTGCCAGGGGCAGGGTTTTGTTCGTTGATAAAACCTTTATCTCCTGCACAAGCTCTGTGGTGTTCACGGAAGTCTGCGAAGACGGCGACCCGAACTTCCTAAGGGTGACCTGCAGCCTGGAGTTTTGGAGCGTGTAATGGGTCGCATTCTCGGAGGCGTTGACATCTGCGTTAGATCCGATTACTAAGTTGCCAAATTGCACAGCCGTGCGCGGCGACACTATCTCCGAAGTCGTCTCAATTTCATATTTCACAACATCATTTGCGCCGTCAACCGTGAAATCCCCGTTCCGTATTTCAAGGGGGACAATTCGCACAGAGCCGCGGCCTTCGGAAGCGACTTTTTGTATGGCATCGTCCAGGTTGGTCATGCCCTCCCTTACGTTGAGGTAGAGCGTCGATTCTGTTATCCTGTCCAGTTGCGGCAGGCCAAGCGTAATGACAAGCGTGACCACGGCAACAGTAAGGCCTGTGTAGATGACCCCTGCAATCAGCGGGCTTATTCCTTTCCTGTTTGTGCGGACCATAAGTTTTCTTTCCCATAAGGCCTTATTTGATCAAACTTCATAGGAAACTGAAGTTTCCTATGCATGGTTTGTTTTGCAAACCCCTGTCCTAAAGTTTGAAAGACAATGAAAATCTGACGATTTTCATGCACAGGAAATCCATAATTTCCTGTGAAGGCTTATAGTATTTGGTTTTTCCCCAATTAATTAATTCGCATCACGCAACGACACGGTCCGACCACGTGACAGCCGAAGAAACCAGGTTTACGTCGGCATAGGCGTTTAATTTCCTAGAAGTCAGGTTGAAGGCATCCGAGCTTTTTACAGAGTTGCGCATGTATGTGACGTTCACAGTCGAATTTTGGGCCACTCCGTTGAATATGAAACGCGCCGAACCCTTGTCCGCCAAGCTCGTAATATTCTGCTCGCTGCCGGATATCGTTATGTTTACGTCCACGGACGACGTCATGTAATTGATCACGCTGACATTGTACGTTGAATAGGCGGGCACGAACACCACCACTAAAACTTCCGCCCGCTGGCCCTGCGAGGCCGACACGTTCCGGGCAAAATCAAGGAAAGACGACACGTTGCTCTCTACGGACGACGAGTAAGGGCCCTGGTAATACGCAAACGAAGCCGACCGCAAAACCTCTGTTTTTAGCGACGAGAAAAATTCCCTGCCGTAATCGATGTTCTTTGGGATTTCGAAACGCGAGTTGTAATGGGCGTAGAACATGAACAGTATCAAAACAAGAGCCGATATTACGTAAAACTGCCCTTTTTTCATGATGTTATCTCCATATATGCAAAAGTATTTGCGCCGGCTTGAAGTACGTTTCGTTTCCGGCAATCACGTAAGACGCTGTGAACACGTTCTTGTCAGGCAGCGCATCGCCGATGCACCGGTCGCCCACATAGCACAGCCTTGTCGTGTGGTTAAATTCAGCAGGCACAACAGCATCGAATTGCGCGTTTAAGCCGAGGTGGTCCTCCTCGATCGCGTAGCCGCGCAGAAGGTTTTGTTTATCAGCGGTCTTTAACGCCTGCGCGGCTATAGCCTGCTCCAATCCGGTGTCAGTCGCAGTCTGTATCTTCGACCTCAACAGAAGCAGGAACGTCATGATCATCGTTATCGCAACCACAGCCTCGATCATGTGCATTATTCCTTTCAGGTTTTTGTTTCCCGTTTCTTGGCCAGTCTTCTTTCTAAGAAGGTCGAAAGAAAGGCTTAATTCCATACCTTCACCCTCAAAATCATTTTTTGGAAATCGTAATCAGACGTTAGCAGGTTGACGGTTTTCCTGTGCACGACAACGTCCGTATAGCCCGGCGGATCCAGCCCGTAGTCAAGTAATAAAGCGCCGTCGGAAGAGTTTTCTATTTGTATGTGGAAATCCTTTGAAGACCCGAGCCTTTGCTTCAGCGCGGCGTAGCCTGTCGCGTTCAAGTCCGTAATTTTCGATGCCTTTATGCCTGTCAACGAGTCCGTCACGAGCTGCGTAGTGCTCGGCGAAAGAAGCAGGTCGTTGTTGGGTTTCGCGTTTGTGTACGAGCCGTAGTGATGATAAATTTCATACGTGGCGGGCGTGCTGTTTGATATGTTCAGCTCCCGGTAAGAGGCGCCGTCGTAAACCGACGCGTTCATGCTTTTGCCCGAAAACGCTATGCCCGTGCGGTCAGGCGACGTGTACATGTCCACGAAATCCGAGACGCCTGAAAACACGTTTGTGCCTGTGCCGTTCATACTCGCATCCGAGTTGGAGAAAGTTCTGTTAATCGATGCCGAAAACCTGGTGATCCATGTATGGTCAGCAGCAGACACGTTGACGCGCATTATAGGGTTGAACGCGTAAATCTTGTACGTTTTTGTCATCGAGCCGTTTGTGAAATCATATCGCAGCATGACAGGCGTAAGCATTGATGTGTACGAGCTTGCCTGATAGCGCGTCGCTCCTGCGAAAAGCCGGTCAAGCACCCATTCGTTGTCGCCGTTGCGGTAGCTGACGGAAACTATGTCGCCTGTAGATGCAATCTCGCCGCCGAGGTCAGTGTTCGAAAACTGCAAACCGTTCGCCACGAGGTCAGAGTTCGGCGTTATCGGAGTCGCGCTGGTGTCGCTGTAAAACACATCGATTATGTTCTTGCCCGCGGTCAGGTTCGCTAACATGACAAACTCGCTGGTAGTCGCGTTGGCGTATACGAAGCCCACACCCTTCCCGTTTGCGTAATAACGGGCGCGCACAGAGTCGGGTTTCGTCTGGCTCGGGAACGCCATGAACACATCGACCGGGTAAAGGTTTTGTGCAGAGCTGGCGTTTATGAAAACGGCCGTTTTTGTCGCGTTCCATTCAAGGTATTCTGGTATGAGCAGCTTGTCGGCTATGCTGCTTGCAAGCGCCTCAAGCTCGACGCGGTCAGGCCTGTTGAGCGTGGAAAAATAGGTTATGGACAGGGCGAAAAACATGACAAAGATCACCAGGCTTATAGTGTCATCCAAGTTTACCATTTCAGACCCGATTAAAATTCGCGTTCAGGCAAGAAATAAATAGCGAGGCGGTTTGTTAAGCCCGGATCTGCAACATAAGCGTGGCATTGGCGTTGCTTTGTCAGTTGACGGTTGATAACCGGATACGGTATTTATAATCTCATTTCGTATATTACTATACTAATAATACCTTATCTTAGGCACGGTATCAGGATGGCGGAAATAACCCTATTCATCGCGTTCATAGCAGGCGTCCTGTCATTCGCGTCGCCGTGCATCCTGCCCCTTGTTCCGGCATTCATAGCTTACATATCCGGCGTAAGCGCAGACCACTTGCGCAGGGGCGGCAGGAGGCCTGAAATATTCGTTAACTCCGTTCTTTTCGTGCTCGGTTTTTCCATAGTGTTTTCCATATTGGGCGTTATCATCAACACGGCCTTTTCCGGCATAGCTCACGATATCAGGATATGGCTGGGCAGGCTGGGCGGTGCTGCAATAATCCTTTTCGGCCTGTACCTGATAGGAATTTTTAAATTGCCGTTCTTGGACAGGGAGCGCAAAATACGGGTAAAGTCGCATCACAGGTATGTCACGTCATTCCTTTTCGGCGTCGCGTTTGCCGCAGGCTGGACGCCGTGCATAGGCGCAATACTTGGTTCCATACTTGTCATAGCGATAACGCAGCCCGCAAGCAGCTTTTACCTGCTGCTCGCCTACTCGGCAGGGATAGGCGTCCCGTTCATACTTGCCGGCCTTTTCACAGAGCAGGCAACAAGCCTGATAGCAAAACACGGCAAATATATGAAATATTTCACAGTTGTCTCCGGCGCGTTCCTGGTAGCCGTCGGCTTTCTGGTATTCACAGGCCAGCTGGCGGCAATCGCAAACCTTTCGCTGGCCGCCGGTTTGCTTGGTTAGGATGGGCTTATGAACGCAAGCTGGCTGCCATCGATAACCTTGGCTGCGCTGCTGGCGTTGGTGTTCATCTACGGCCCGGGCATTATCAGCAACGTTAGCGTCGGAGGTGTAACAAGCATGCAGGCCGCGCCCGAAATAGAAGGGATAACGCAGTGGATTAATTCCGGGCCTTTGAAAATTTCAGGTTTGCGCGGCAAGGTGGTCCTGGTGGATTTCTGGACATACAGTTGCATCAACTGCATCCGAACGCTGCCGTACTTGAAAGCGTGGTACAGCGCATACGCGGGCAAAGGCCTTGTGATAATCGGTGTCCATACCCCGGAGTTTGATTTTGAAAAGGATTATGGCAACGTGAAAAATTTCGTTGACAAAAACAACATAAAATACCCTGTGGCAATGGACAACGATTACGTCACGTGGAAAAATTACAAGAACAATTACTGGCCGCGCAAATACCTTGTCGATGCGAAAGGATTTGTCCGCTACGACCATATCGGTGAAGGCGGCTACGGCGAAACTGAAAAGATGATACAAAAACTTTTGAAGGAGGTCAACGCTTCAGCAGAACTGGAAACAACAAAAGTGTCCGGCACAGAGCCCGGATTCATACAGACGCCGGAAATATATTTCGGCTACAGGTTCGCGCGCCAGAACCTCGGCAACGGCGAGGGCATGCAGCCGGAAAAAACAACCGATTACAAGCCTGCGGGAATAACGCAGGACAATGTGGCGTATCTGGAAGGCTCGTGGAAAATAAACGGCGATAACGCGCAGTTAATTTCAGAAACGGGCAAAGTCAGCCTGGTTTACACAGCCGGATCCGTCAACGTCGTGGCAGGCGGCAACGCAACTCTTGAAGTTCTGGTAGACGGCAAGCAGCAATACGCGGGCGAGGACGCCGCCAACGGCAGTGTAAGAATCGGCGGCTTTCGGTTGTACAATATTGTTAGTTCCGGCGCATCAAACAAGCGTCTTGTGGAAATAAAGGCGAGAGGCGATTTTATGATATACACGTTCACGTTCGGCTAGAAACAGACTGAAACGCTTTTAATTCCATCCGCACAATCTAATTTGATGTTCGACATCGCGCTTATCGTTATCGGCATCCTCGGCTTCGCATACATAGGCTACAAGGATCTTAAAACGACGGAGTTTCCTGACTGGGTCCCATACTCGATGATCGGCGCAGCGGTCCTGGTTAAGCTTGCAAATTCACTCGCAACGAACGATTTTTCAATGTTATCGGCTTCCGCGATCAACGGCCTGCTGCTTCTTGGCATAGGTTATATACTGTACCTTGCCGGCAACTGGGCAGACGGCGACGCCTTCGCTTTGGGCGCGCTCGGCTTCTTGTTCCCCATAGAGACGGCCTTGTTTAAACCGCTCTATTTTTCCCCGCTGCCGGTGATGATCATATCCAATGTTTTCATGTTCGGCGGGATTTACATGGTTATCTACGCGCTTGTGCTCGGCATAAGAAACGCGTGGGTTTTCGGCGCGCTGAAAAAGGATCTTGCTAAAAATTCAACGAAACTGTTTTTTTTGATGCTGGCGGTTTCTGTGCTCGCTTTCGGCGCAACATACCTGATGGCAGCCAGTGTTGGCATAACGCCTAGCGCAGCGCTGCTGTCCATCCCCGCCGGTTTTGTAGCCTATTCGGCCTTTCTTCTCCTTTTATGGCGCTATGTAAGGATCATAGACCAAAAAATATTCGTTAAGAAAATACCGGCCTCTAAGCTCCGTTACGGCGACATGCCCGTGACAATGAAACAGCTGCGCATGCCGGATCGGGCGCTGATACGCAAGCTGCGCGCAAAAGGCGGCTACGTAAAAATCAAGGAAGGCGTGCGCTTCACGCCGGTGTTTCTAATCGCGTATTTGTTTACGCTGGTTTACGGGGATTCGGTTTATTGGATTATCAGGATAATGTCGGGATAGAACGAAAATAACGCGCCTGTTCCTGACAATTACTCCAAAACGACCGGCACCATTGCCTTTGTTCTTTTGATCTCCGTTTCCAGTTCGCTAATCCTTTCGTTTATTGCGGTTATGTCTTTTTTGAGAAGCTCGTCTTCCAGCCATTCTGTGCGGGCCTTGACGCGTTCGACATCACCGGCGACTTTGTCGAGCTCCCCGACTTTGGAGCGTTCTAATTTCTTGCGGAAGTCCTCGACGTCGGATTTGAGCATTTTTATCTCGGCGATCTGCGATTCGAATTTTTGCAGCTTGTTGTCCACATCGGCGCGCATCGTGTGTATTTCCGCCGGAACCTGGATCATCACGGAATCTTTTATCTCCTTTGATTTTTTGTTCACCTCGTCCATTGTTGATATCTTGAATTTGACAAGCTCGTTGTAGGCGTCCTTGTTCCTCTGCAGCGCTTTATCCGCTTCCGACCGCCATGAAGCGATTTGCGGCATTACCTTCGCTTCCACGTCGTCCGCGCTCTTTGATATCTGGTCGATTATCGAAATCTTGAACTTGTGGAAATCCTCGTATATCTCGCGCTTTGTGTCTTCCATGCCGGATTTGGACATGGCCTCCTGTATCTGGTTCATCTTTTCGTTAAGCCCGCGCATTGTAACGTCGCTGATCTTGTCCATCTCGGCCCTTAGTTCGTTCCTGAAGTCCGGATAGCTTTCCATGGGCTTTAGGCGCGTTTCCAAGTCTGCGAATTTGGCCTCCAGCTCGCTTTTTATCTCTGACTTGGAGCTTTCGATTTCGCCTTTCACCGCGTTCACCGCGTCGTTCTCGGTGTGCAGGTTGTCGCTGGCCGTTTTGCCCGCGGCTTGCATTGACGACCTCAGCTCGGCATAAATTTTATTTGTCGTTGCTTGAAGCCTTGCCTCGATATCCTGCATAATCGCTTCCCTGTCAGTCTGCGTTAGCGATTGCGGCATGTCGTTTAACCTGTTCTGCAGGTTCGTTATGTCGTTTCCCATCTTCGCTGCTTCCGGTGCCGGACCGGTGCGTGAAGTTTCAAGCGCCGATATTTTTGCCTTGAGGTTGCGAATTTCACTTTCCAGTGCGCTGGAATCGAATTGCGCTGGCACAGGCACCGCGATCTTGCCCATAGGTGCGGCGTCAAGTTTTTGCCTGAGGGAAGAAACGTCCTGCGAAACCTTGTCCGATATCTCGTTTTTTAGGTTTTCGACCTGTTCGGCCGAAAGCCCTGTTTTTGCCTGTTCCAGGGCGGATTCGATGTTGTGGACTTCGTCGATGAGCTTTTCTATGGACTGGAATTTGTCGCTTTTGGTTATCTGCTCGACCCACGCCAGCCGTTGCTGCGTTTCCGGTGTCAGCGCGTTCGACATCTTCTCAATGTGTTCCATCTGTTCCTTGATCGCTATGATGTCCAGCTTGTTCAGTAATTGGTAATCTTCCATTTCAGAAAGCTTTTCTTCCAAGGTCCTGATCCTGGGATCTTCCGGAGAACTCATCATCATCTCTGGCATTATATTAGAGTTCTTTTCAGTATGATATAAACTTTTCAGGCTTGACCCTGCCGGCTATTTTCGTGAGCCATAAATACCATGTTAGCAGCACGATTGCAGACAGGCCGATTTTCCACAGGTATTCGTGGAAGATGCGGAAATAGCTGAAGCCCGCATTTGTCAGGACGAACAAAAGGAACGCTATCCTAGTCACGTTCGCAAGGTAGATGATTGGTATCCCGATAAGCCCGATCAGCCGCTTCCTGTTGCTTACGGAAGGGACTGCGATTACGAGCGCCAGGTACGCGACAGCCGATTTCCAGCCCGTGCAGTCAGCCGCTATGTCAATGGTGAACGGCCCGTCGATCGTGCTTAACCCGAGATAAAAACCGTCCACGTCAGCGTTTACGCCGAACAGCTTGGCTAAGAACAGGGAGTGGTCGCGCACAGCGTATTGCAGGAAGTCGAAGCTCGGGTTAGCCCAGAGTATTGCGTATAGCGGAATGGAAAGCAGCGTTACCCTGGCCAGGAAATTGAGCACGACCCAAAGCCTGCGCTGCTTTTCGTTGAGCCGCAATTTAGCCATCTGAAACCCTTCTTGCCCATTTTATGAAATCGCTCCTGACGCTTTCCATATCGTCTTTCATTGATCCGGGGTTTATTGCGCCCATGCTTTCCGCGCACTCGAATTCCGTTTCTGTGGGGCTAAGGTGTGAAAGCGTCTTGAATTCGGATATTATCCTGCTGTTGTCGCATACAATGCCCTGCGCGCCCTTTGATCCTATTGAGGCCAGCGCTTCACGCGATATGCCTTCGTTGCTGAGGAAAATTAACCATCTTCCGTTCACGTCTGAGCTTTCGATGCGTTTTAGCGAGTCTTTCCTGAAATCTGCAAAAACGAAAGCCGGAACCCAGCCTTCCATCAGCCTTCGGAACAGCCGGCGGGCGGATCTCATGCCGTCTTCGGCCTTGTCAGCCCGTTGCTTAGTTGCAGCAAGTTCGCTTTCAAGCCTCGGCGTTTTGGTTTCAACAACAACATTATTCCTCCCGGCAGCAGCCTTGTCTTTTCTGTAGAAGTTCAGCATCCTGCGCAACATGCCCACCTCTTTGGACCGGTCTTCAAGGGCTTTCCTGAGGTTTTCGTCTGCGTTCCCGCTGGCCTTAACATTTAACGATTCGACAGCCTCCCTGACACCGGACCCTTTCACAAGCGCTGCCTTGGCGTTATCAGCTGATGTGCTATCCGCCACCATTGAATCGATTTTTTCAAAATCCCTCCTGAAATACTCAAAAGCCATCAGCGCGGCAGCGTACGCGTCGCGCTCGTGGTCGTTCAGTTTGTGGAACAGGCTCTTTCCCATTTCCGCCTTTTTAGCAGCAGTTATCAGTTCAGACGGGTAATGCAGCCGCGCACCGAAGGCTGATGCGACCCTATGGACAAGCCTGGGAGGCGGGTTGACGTCGCTTGAAATTATCAAAGGGTCTCCTGCGGCTGAAATGCTGCTTGTTATTTCACTGAAAGAGAAAAACTTTCTGCTTTTCGCGTCCACGATCCTGCCATTTAAGCCTAGGATAACCACTGCGGTTGTCACTCCCGGATCTATCCCGACTATGAGTTTCTGCCTCAATTCAATCCTCGTATTCTGCTTCCAATATAGATTTTATGTCCTTCGCGGTTTTTCCTCCGACACCGTCAACTTCCATCAGGTCGTTTTTGGCTGCGCTGAAAACGTTTGCAGGCGAGCCGAAATGCTTCAGTAGCCTTTTCGAAATCGTGCCCGAAACGCCTGGCAGGCCTGCTACTATTCGTTCCTGCATCTCCTTGGCAGTCTCGGCCTTTCTCTTGCCCATGACGTTCACGGTTTTTTTCAGGCCTTCCTGCTCGCGTTTCGCTATCCAGAACATCTGCGCCGCAGTTTCCTCGACGCCCGTGGTCGGTAGTATCGGGACTTTGTAATCCGTCACGATGCTTGCTATCACGCCGCGTATCGAGTTTGGATGCATGTTGCCGAGCGCGAACAGGCCGTTCCCTTCGAGTATCAGCACGGGCGACTCGAAATTTATTTTTAACTGCGTTAACTGGTTGAACAGCCGCCCATCTTTTACGGAATTTAGGAAATCTTCCGCTGTTTTCCTTTCAACAGCGACACGCCCGGACAGTATGTAATCACCGACCTCGAGAGGCCTCACAACAACCTGCGCGCCGTACGACGCTATTAACTTGTCGACATTGCTCCCGGTTTCATGCGTATCGGCTATTACCGTGACTTTTCCTGCGGACCTTATTTCCTGAACCATCTGTTAAGACCTTTGCCCAGTTCTCTGCCCTGCATCCCTGTGAGGATGGTTTTCATTCTTCTTTCCTTATGGTGTGAAGACCAATAATAAGCTTCGTCGCGCGTATTCCTGGTTATCAGTACAAATATTTTGCCTTTGATGCTGCGCCCTACGCGGCCGCGCCTTTGTATGGATCTTATTTCCGATGCGATGGGCTCATAAAATACCGCAACGTCGACAGCGGGTATGTCCAGGCCTTCCTCGGATATAGAAGTCCCTATCAGGCAGTTGTAATGGCCTTCGCTAAACAGCCGGAGCCTTTTCGCCTGCTCTGACTGTGTAAGCCCTTCGTCATAATCGCTTTTTGTGGCCTGGCCTATGAACGGTATCGGACGCGCGCCTTCCACGGTTTTTAAAATCTGCGCAATGTGGCTTACGGTATTCCTGTAGTTTGAAAAAATTATTATCTTCGCGTCCTTGTTTTCGGCAAAAACAGTTTTAACTATCCTGGCCAATTCCGTTATCTTCGGATGTTCCAGCCCCCTTTTCAGCAGGTCTTCAGTCATCTGCACGCAAAGTTTTATTTCCGCATCCTCCATGATACGTTTCACTGCCCTGGTTTTTCCTTCTTCCGCATCGGCCGACATTTTTTTCAAATATCCCAGAAGCGCCCCCAGGCCCTGGCTCTCCACCATTTCCAGGGCATGTTCAACTTTCAGCAATTCGGCTGTCAATGAAACTGCAAAAAAAGCGGACTTGTCGCCTTTCCGTATGCGGTCTTGCATCTGTCTTTGCAGTTCTATCAGCCGCCCTTTCGTCACATTAACGGAAAGCGTATCGATTTTCTTTGCCCGCCTTTCAATATAATTTTTAAGTATGCTGCGCACATCCTCGAAATCCTTCGGAAGTTCCACAAAAACCCATTCCACGTCCTTCTCCTTCACGTAGGGCGCTACATCAGCGTCCGTCTCTAACCGTATCTCAACGGCCTCTATCCCGAGTTCCGCGCACATCTGGTTTATCTTTTCTTTCGACGAGCCCGGCGATGCGGTTAGCGCGAGTATCCTGCCTTTTGAGGCTTTCAGGAACTGCTGCGCTATTTCCGTGTATGCATAGGCTCCGCGTGCGCGGTGCACTTCGTCAAGGACAAGCAGTGAAAATTTTTCCAGGTCAATGGAACCATTCACAATGTCGTTCTTTACAACTTGCGGGGTTGCGAATATTATTTTCTTCCTGTAAAGAAACTCGCGATCAGCGGGGTCTATGAAGCCTGTTATTGACTCGATCTCGTTGCCGTCGACGTTGAAAAATTTTTCAAAGGAATTTTTGTGCTGCCCCACCAGCGGCCGTGTTGGCGCCAAAAACAGGATGCGTTTGTCCGGCTTGTTTTGCAGCGTGTGGGCGGCGACCATGGCAGCCAGTGCGGTTTTTCCGAGCCCCGTTGGCAGGACGACCAGGGTGTTTTTGTTTATCGCTGTCGCGAATATCTTTTCCTGGTAGATTCTGGACTCTATAGCGTTAGGTTTTATCAGGGGATGCTCTACGAACTGCACAAAGTAGATTCACTTGGCAGATTAATGTGCTTTTCCGCGCTTAAATCAGCCAAATTGCAGCGTCCATTCGGGCTCAAGAACAGCAATGCGTTTCGCGTGCTCCACGTCTATGCCGATTTGGTAGTCCAGGCTGTTGTTGCTTAATGCAGCGCGCTTCAGCCGTGGGACAACATAGGCGTGACCCATGCCGCTGGCCCTGTACTTTTCGCCTTTGGCAAGAGGTATGTCGTACCCTTGCCGGTTTTTCATTGTTCCGTACCGGATGCCTAATACGTCCAGCGCTTCTCTTAGAATATGGCCGTGGATGCCATGCGCGTCGCCAAACCTCATGTACGGTTCGCCGTCCACGTAAAGCTGCACAATTTTAAAGCCGCCCATTTTATCCGGCCAGTTCACGCGTTCAGGTTGCATAAACATTTCTGCATAGGCAAAGAATTTAAGCCTTCTGACCCTTAAAACGATCAGGGTACGTAATTTAATAGCTATTCTTGGTGCCTTGGTCGTTTTTGATGGCGATCGGGCTGCCGCCGGCATGCCAGCTCGCGCGCGGCCGGACGACCATGCTGTAAAGTTTCTCGGAATTGTCGTCCAGCATTATAGCCGTGCCTTTCCATTTAGGCAGCTCGTCAAGGCTTTTCTGTATGTTGCTTAAAAGATAGGTTTGCATCACAGTTTCTAACGCTTTAACATCCTGTTCAGACGTTAACCTGTGCGATAACACAATATCAGTCTGCGACAACGCGTCGGGATGCAGCTTGTACGGCTGCTGGGTCACAAAAACAGTTGATATTCCCGGCTCGCGGCCAAGTTTCACCAGCGTCAGCAGCGCATCCGTCGACGCTGTTTTCACGTTGTTCGGAAGAAACTGGTGCGCCTCGTCCATCATTAGCCAGATCATCGGTATTTCGGATTTGTCCTCGCCCATCATGGACTTCGCTTCCTCATCCTTTCTTGCGATCAGCCGGGTCTGGTATATTTTTTTTGAAATAAGGCTCACGAAAAGGTTTTTCACAGTCCATCCCTCGTAATGCGATATGTCAATCACGGATATTGAGCCCGGTTTTAGCATCTCAGCCAAAGATATTTTTTCCTTGCCAAAAATTCCCCACCCGTCAACATTCTCAAAAAGGCTGCGCAGCACATCCTTCTGTTTCTGCTCGGCGCGCTTGTCCGACTCCACCTCGCCGATTATGTCCTTGATGCTGTACGAATCGCCTTCCCTGCCCTTCAGGTTTTTTATTGTGCGGGCCAAAAGGACGCCAACATCGCTGAAAGGCTCTATGTTGAAGGTTATCGCCCAGTCCTCTGCCGAGAATTCGCCGGCCGGAAGCGATATAGTGTTGTCCCACATTATGCCCGCCGATTCGTATTCCGCGGCTTTCCCGCCGGGTATGAAAAGGTTCACGTCAACACCTTTGGGCTTCAGGTCCCATTTGCGCAGCAGGTCCGAGTCCTTGTCGTTCGGGTTTTTCATTGACCAGTAGATGCCCATCGGGTCTATGATGATGAATGCGAGGTTTTTCCTTAACTCTTCCGGCAACGCCGCCATTTCTTCTGCGATCACACCCGCAGAGTAACTTTTCCCGGAACCTCTCTTGCCGCAGATCAGCATCACATGCGGCCTCACAAGGTCAAGAAGTATTTTGCTCGTTGTGTGCGCATCCTCGCCAAGCCCGACAATATGCTTTCCTATGTAAGCTGTTCCGAAAGTGCCGTATTTTTTTGTGTCTTCGGGGTTCCTGCCCACAACAATTTCGTACATAGCAATTAGAAATTAGGTTGACACCGTAATAAATCATTGTTTTGAAGGACATTAAACAGAGGCTGCGAGGCAGTATATTAAAAATTAAGACTTATTTAAGCCACCTAAGACAGCTCATGGAAAACATTCTATCGGAAATCCATCACCAAACGGGTTATAAACACATTCTGCTTAATAAGGGTGTGCTCGAAGATAGTTTTCATTTGTCCGATTTTTCTACAAAAAACCAAAAAGAAATCTACTGTTTTTTAGAAGACACGTTCAGAAAAGATGTGCTAGAAAGGGCGATTAATATCGTTGGGTCTAAACGTAAGTTAGCCGACAAACTTGGCGTTTCCGGGGACGTTGTACAGGGATGGACTGGCGGAAAGTTTGTAAGAGGACAAAAGAGGATAATACCAATTCCTCTTTATTGTCTGTTTTACCTGGGGGAGATAATATCTGAAGATTCGAAATTTATAGAATCCAAAATTATAGGCCTGAAATGTAAAAGCTCAAACTCGAAAATTGTAGAAGCTAAATTTCCAATAATGTTAAGTTACGATTTAGGCAGACTTGTAGGATCTTCTTTGGGGGACGGGCATATTACAGGAAATAGCACGCTTGTGTACGCAAACAAAGACGAACATTTGATACTTTGCTTAAAAAACCTGATACGGAATTTATTCAACGCCGATTCTAGGATAATCGACGGGTCGAACCAGATGAAATATCTGGTGGTATCTGCAGTGGTAGGCAAGGTAGCCGAAGAGTTCGGCTCGCCGAGGAAGAACAAGATTTTGGCAGAAAATTCTGGAGGATTGGATTTAGATAAAATATACAAGGCGACGGAAGAATTCAAGATAGGATTTCTATCTGCGATAATAGACGATGAAGGATGCGTAAGGGATGACGGCAGAATAAAATTAAAAATGCGGCTTAGAAGTGTAATAGAACTTTGCCGAACAACCTTAGAGGATAGAGGAATAAGAGTTTCTAAAGTATTCGTAGAAAATTCAAAATTTTTCTACATTTATTTCCCCGTCAACGATAAGATAATTTTGAGAAGCCCGTCCAAGTCGAAGAAATTGAAAATCCTTTTGAAGGAAAAGCGATTGAGGAATACACAAGATTATTTTGCTGTATTAAAGACGTTGCAGCCCATAACTACTAAATTGATGGCTTTGAATATGGGGGTAAAGGAACATACAGTAAAATACCATGTAAAAAAGTTAATAAAGCTAGGCTGCGTTTCTGTAGATGATAACGGAGTATTATCGGCGGGGGTGAAAAGATAACCAACTATATTTTCGTCACAGGCGGTGTGGTAAGTGGTTTAGGGAAGGGCATAACGACTGCGTCTCTTGGTCGCGTTCTCAAATCCAAAGGGTTCGGTGTGACTGCCGTCAAAATAGATCCATATCGGTTCTGATCTCAGAATCGAGGATATACATCAACGTTGACGCAGGAACTTTGCGGCCCACGGAACATGGCGAAGTCTGGGTAACAGAAGACGGTGGTGAAATAGACCAGGATTTAGGCCATTACGAAAGGTTCCTCGGTGTCACGATAGGCAGGGACCACAACATCACAACCGGCCAGGTATACCGCGAAGTGATAGAGAAGGAGCGCCGCGGCGAATTTTTAGGAAAAACAGTAGAAGTAATACCGCACATACCCGACGAAATAAAGCGCAGGATAAAAAACGCCGCCGAAAAAACAAAGGCAGACTTCGTTTTAGTGGAAATAGGGGGCGTTGTAGGCGATTACCAGAACATACTTTTTTTGGAGGCTGCGCGCCAGATAAGGTTCGACGGTGAGAAGACTGTATTCGTGCACGTTGGTTTCCTGCCAGTGCTCCACCATCTGGGTGAGATGAAATCAAAGCCTTTGCAACATTCTGTCCGCGCGCTGATGCAGGCTGGCATAATACCGGATTTCATCGTGTGCCGTTCCGAATACCCGGCTGACGATGTGCGCAAGGATAAGATATCCATGTTCTGCAACGTCAAGGAAGACGGCATAATTTCCAATCCGGACATGGAAAACGTCTATGAACTGCCGCTGCTTTTTGATGAGCAGAAATTCGGCGAGAAGGTGCTTGAAAAATTGGGCTTGGAACCGAAAAACACCGACATGAAAGAATGGAAGGACGCGGTCGCCAGGATGAAAAACGCCTCAAAAAATGTGAAAATCGGCATTGTGGGAAAATACTTCGACATCGGTTCGTTCAAGCTCGCGGATTCATACATATCCGTCATTGAGGCCGTAAAACACGCATCGGCGTGGTGCGGGGCCAGGCCGGAAATAATCTGGATCGATTCCAAGGAGTTTGAAAAAAACCCGGCAAAACTCTCCGAACTGCGGAACATGGACGGTATAATAGTCCCGGGAGGTTTCGGTTCATCCGGCGTCGAGGGTAAGATAGCCGCGGTAAAATATGCGCGTGAAAACAACATCCCGTTCTTTGGGTTATGTTACGGGCTCCAGTTGGCTGTCATTGAGTTCGCCAGGAATGTGTGCGGGCTCAAAGGCGCTAACAGCACCGAGATAGACGAAAGAACGCCATATCCTGTGATTGACATACTTCCCGGGCAGCGGAAGATTATAGAGGGAAAAAATTACGGCGCTACAATGAGGCTAGGTGGCCAGGCCGTTTCGATAAAGCCGGACACAGTGGCAGGAAACCTTTACGGCAAGGATTCCGTAACAGAACGGTTCCGCCACCGGTATGAAATTTCGCCGCAATACGTTGAGACTTTGGAGAAAAACGGCTTTATTTTATCAGGTTCGACGCCGGACAACAGGATAAAACAAATAGGAGAGCTTCCGAAATTAAAATTCTTTTTAGGGACGCAGTTCCATCCGGAATTCACGTCGCGGGTGACAGATCCAAACCCGCTGTTCGTGGGATTCATAAAGGCGTGCTTGGAAAAATAGGAAATATGTATTCTGAAATTCGACAAAATATAGCTAAGAATAAGTTCATATCGGATTATATTTTCTTAACAGTCCATTGCTTAAAATAGTCACATAACCCTTGTTCATCGATAGAAATCTGAAAAATGCCGTCAATTAGTTGCTTCTTGTTGCTTGGAAGCAATGTTCTTGTAACTTGCCAATTTGCTATACAACAGGCGTCTGAAATAGCGAGAACTTTAAAACCAAAAATAACATCTTTCTGGTTTTCAGGGACGACAAGCCACAGCTTCAGAATATCATCCCAACTTTTGCACGGCTCTTCAAGGACAGATTCGTAATATTTACAGTCCCTTGAAAACAGGGAAGCGGCAGCTTTGGGGTCTCTTTCAGACCATGCCTTTCCTAGCTTTGCTAACCAAGTTTCACACTTTAATTTGTTCATATTCACGACAGCCTGCGCTCGAAATCTTCATAGCCGAACTCTTTGACAACTTTGAGTTTGCCGTCTTTGTCGCGCAATATTATGTCCGGTAGTCGGATCCCATTAAACGTTGTGTTCTTAACCATTGTATAAACCGCCATGTTGGCAAACACGAGTTTATCCCCTACGCGCAGCGGGCTGTCAAACGAATAGTCGCCGATCACGTCCCCGGACAGGCACGTGACGCCTCCTAGCCTGTACGTATATTTTTTAATTCCGGGCTTTTCCGCCCCGGTTATTGTGGGACGGTATGGCATCGCCAAAACATCAGGCATGTGGGCTTCGGCGCTCGTATCAAGGATCGCGATATCCGTGTCGTTTTTTACAATGTCAAGGACAGAAGCGACCAAGACGCCGGCGTTAAGCGCGACAGCCTCTCCGGGCTCTAAAATCACATCCACGCCGTATTTTTCCCTGAAATCGGTTATCAGTTTGCAGAGCAAATCCACGTTATAGTCGCTTCTAGTAATATGATGTCCGCCGCCGAAGTTGACCCATTTCATCTTCGGAATGTGCGGGCCAAAATTCTTCTCAACCCGCTTAAGCACGTTTGCCAGGTCTTCCGCACCCTGTTCGCACAGCGCGTGAAAATGGAGCCCGTCGACGCCGTCCAGTTTGTCCGGCTGGAATTCCTTTATTGTGACGCCCATCCGTGAGCAGGGCGCGCAGGGGTTGTATAAATCCGTGTCCGCTCCTTTGGCCTCCGGATTGATGCGCACGCCAATTTCGATTTTGCGTTTGCTTTTCTGCACAACGCTCTTGTGCCGCCCCAATTGGCTGAACGAATTGAAAATTACATGGTCGGAATATTTTAAATGCCCTGCAATATCCTCGTTGCTGTACGCCGGCGCGAACGAATGGACCGCCTTCCCAAACTTTTCCTTTCCCAGCCGCGCTTCGTTCACAGAGCTTGCGCACACGCCGTCAAGGTATTTCCTGATAAGCGGGAACGTGCTAAACACCGCAAATCCCTTGAGCGCGAGAAGTATTTTCGCCCCAGTTCGTTTTTTCACATCAGCAAGAATTTTTAAATTGCTCTCGAGAATGCCCAAGTCAACAACGTAGGCCGGCGTCTTTATCGCAGAAGGATCAAAGCCAGAAAACAGCTTTGCCCCGTCCTTTTCCCAGTGCGGCTCAAAGATTTCATCCGGCATATCAGAACTTGTCCGGCAGCGGTTCGTAGTCAACTATCTCAAACGGCAGGCCGTTCTTTGCGACAACGTCCAAAAACGGTTCGGGATCAAGCTGTTCCATGTTAAACACTCCCGCCCCTTTCCAGGTTCCCTGCATGATCATCATCGCAGCCGCGACAGGCGGGACGCCTGCCGTATACGAAATAGCCTGCGAGCCGACTTCTTTGAAGCATTCCGCGTGGTCGCACACATTGTATATGTATTTCGTGCTCTCCTTGCCGTCCTTTACGCCTGTGATAATGCAGCCGATGACAGTCTTTCCCGTATAATTTGTTGCCAGCGACGCCGGATTCGGCAGAAGCGCCTTCAAAAACTTGATCGGGATGATTTTGTGCCCCTCGAACTCGACCTCGTCTATGCGCGTTATCCCTATGTTCTGCATCACACGGAGGTGGGTAAGGTAATTGTTTGAAAATGTCATCCAGAACCTTATACGCTCAAGTCCGGGTATGTTTTTCACCAGCGATTCCAGCTCCTCGTGGTATAGCAAATAACTGTCCTTGGGGCCCGCGATCGGATAGTTAAACGTGAAATGAGTGCTCTCGGGGTCGATGATTGCCGGAGTCTCGATCCATTTTCCGTTCTCCCAATGGCGGACAATTTGGGTCACTTCGCGTATGTTTATTTCCGGGTTGAAATTGGTCGCAAAAGTGTGGCCGTGGCTGCCTGCGTTTGCGTCGAGGATGTCGATGAACATGATCTTATCATAGAATTTTTTGAGTATGTACGCGCAGTACATGTTGGAAACGCCCGGGTCAAAACCTGCGCCAAGTACAGCCATTATGCCTTTTTCCCTGAACCTGTCCTGGTAAGCCCATTGCCAGCTGTATTCGAAATGCGCCACGTCAGGCGGCTCGTAATTCGCGGTGTCGATGTAATTCACTCCAGTCTCAAGGCACGCGTCCATTATTGCCAGGTCTTGGTAAGGTAACGCGACGTTTATCACAACTTCCGGATCCGTTTTTTGTATCAGCGCGACGACTTCCGCAGCTTTGTCGGCATCCACGGCATGCGTTTCTATGTCAATGCCCCATCTTTTCTTGACATCGGCCTTTATGGCATTGGGTTTGTCCAAAGTGCGGCTGGCCAGGTATATTTTTTTGAAGACCTGCGGGTTAAGGGCGCATTTATGCGCGACGACGCTCCCTACGCCGCCCGCCCCGATTATAAGCACTGTTCCGGCATTCATGCAATCACTCCCACATCAAGCGGGTTTTTGTCCGTGGATATCCTTGCGTCCTGCTTAAGCAATTCTTTTGTGTGGTTTGTGGCTTCAAAGGCACCCGGATAAAATTCGGGTGCATAGTATTTCAGGTTTTCTATCCCGCGTTTTCGTTCCCTTTTTCCGAGTTCCCGCGGGCTTATTTTCCTGATGTCGATCGAATTCGAAGCGTTTGCAAAAGACCATGACATGGCGTACGTATTGACAAAGCCAACGTGGACGTTGACATGCATGAAAACCGATTTCAGGGTTTTCACTATCACCTTAAAGGCCGTCGGTATGAGCAGCGGCGATTCCGTGTGCAACGCAACAACGCCTTTCTTTGTAAGCACTTTCGACACGAGGGTGTAAAATTCTTTCGTGTAAAGCAGCCTGGCCGGCCCGAACGGGTCGGTTAAGTCGATAACAACGACATCAAACTTCTCTTCCGTTTGTTCGATGAACTTCCTGCCATCGCCGATAATCAATTCGGTGCGTTTGTCTGAAAACGCATCCCCGCAAACCGACCTGAGGTATTTTTTTGAAACATTGACGACACCGTTGTCCAGTTCAACCATTACGGCCCGTTCAACCGTGTTGTGTTTTAACACTTCTTCCAGCGCACCTCCGTCGCCGCCGCCGATAATAAGGACGTTTTTCGGGTTAGGATGCGAGAACATGGCCGGCTGGACGAGCGGTTCGTGGTAAAGATGTTCGTCAAGCTCGCTTAATTGGAAAAAACCGTCAAGTATCAGGACGTTTCCGAATTTGCTGTTGTTTATCACGAGAATTTTCTGGTATTCGGACCGGCCTTCAAAAAGCACATTGTCCACCTTCATGAAATGGCCATACGCGTCCGGGGTGTCGGAAAACGGAACCTCAGAAACGTAGCCTTCCAGTTTAAACGGCATTTGGACCCCTGAGTATTTCCTTTGTTGAGTACCTTTTCGGCTTGAGGTAGTTAACAAGGACCTTAAAAGCCTCGTTGGGGTCGCAGGTTTTGCTGCAAGTAAACATGTCAACGGCGGCGTAACCCAGTTCGGGCCATGTGTGTATTGAGAAGTGTGACTCTGAAAGCAGCAGTATGGCCGTGACGCCCTGCGGGTCAAATTTTTTGACCGATACATCGAGGACTGTGAATCCTGCCGCAGCCGAAGCGTTGAGCATGGCCTCTTTTATCCTTTTTTCGTCGTTAAGCACGCCGAAACCGCAGTCAATAAACTCCGCAATCAGGTGCGACCCGACCGCTTTTACCTTCATTCCGTTTAAAATCCCGTTTGAAACCGTGGAATTTTTTGTTTTCAGATGGGACAAACTTTTTTTCTCCATTCCTGACAATAATTTATTTGCAATGAATTTAAAGGTATGTTTTTCAAAATTCCATGAAAATCAGAAAAAAATATTTTTTCGCCGAATTTTTCAAAAATTTTCCCGGAAAAATTTTTTCTGCTTGAAACTTTCCCGTTGCACGAAAAACAAACTTTCCAGACAAAAATAAGCTTTTTAAAAAGGCTCGGGCAAAGTTTAATCGGGTGAGTCGGTTGAAATTGTTCGGGAAAAATTCGAAAAATCTGGCCGCTGGAGCCGTCAACGCTGAAAAGGAGATCATCCTGGAGGCCTTGTCGTCATTTTTGGACAAGGAAAACAGGATAAATTTCGACCTCAACGGCGTTGTGGTGAATCTTGGCCGTGCAAAGCTGAAATTAAACGGCAGCGTGGACGTAACCGTGACGCTGCCCAAAAGACGATGAATATGGGCCTGATGAAATTTCTGGAAGACAAGCTGGCTGAAAGCATAAATTTTGGCGTGTCATTGCAGGGAAAGGAGGCGGCTGCCGTCACCGTAGAAGAAAACAGGATCCTGGTTGAGATAAAAAATCCTGTCGCAGCAGCCGAGATGGCGGCAAAAAGCTACGCATTGGCAAAAAACATGAAGAAGTTGAAATATCGCATAGCCAGGGCCAGCAAAAAAATAACCGTGAAATATGGGGCCTTGAGTTTCGACGTCTAGCGTAAAACCAGGATTAAAGCCGCTAATAAAGGCTGGTGCACCAGGTAGATAACAAGCGAATTCCTGCCCAGGAACGTTAACAGGCGGGCCGGCCGCTCCTTTATTTTGAATTTTCTCCTTCCGCCGGCGTAGAATTTGTTGCCTGCGAAGATGCCGGACAGCATAAGCCCGAACCACGGGAATATTGGGAAATAATCAAATGTGTAAAAATTTTCCGGCATCAGCCCCAGCCAAAGCAGCCACGGAAAATTAACGTCAACCGTTTGAAGGTAGCCGCCCGCAAGCAGCGAGGCAATCCCGAGCAGCAGCGCTTTTTTGCGCATTTTCACCAACGGAATCGCCATTATCGCCGAAATTCCCATGAAATGCAGTATCCCGAAAAATATCGCCCCCTTTGGGAGGAACAGGTATGTTATTGCTGTTATCACAAGGCCGAAGGAAAATATTACCATGCCACGCCTGAAAATCCTTTTTTCAAAGCCTTTTTTGGAACTGTTGTAGTTAAGCGTGAGTGACACGCCTGCCAGTATTATGAAAACCGACGCTATCAGTCTGGGAAACAAAAACCAGAACACCCAGCCGAGGTCAAGCCTGTAGACGCCGAAATAATTCGCGTCGAAAGCCGCATGGAACAGGATCATCAGCACTACAGCAGCGCCTCTGGCAGCGTCGATCTCAAAGAATCTTTTTTTCATAATCAGCCCGCAAAAAGCCTTAAAGCCATGATCAAGGCGATTATCGCAGCCCACGCCTTTGCGCTCCAGGCAAAAACCTTAGAGCCGTCCAGCGGAGGTATCGGTATCATGTTGAACAGCGCCAGTGAGACGTTGATCGAGGCAGCGTAAAGCAGCGCAGTATTGAATGTGGCGTTGTATAAAACAGAAAAAAATACCGCTAGCGCAATGTTGGTCAGCGGGCCGGCCGCAGAAATGATCCCGAATTCGCGTTTTCCAAGTGATGAGATGCCCCGAAGCGAGAAGCGCAGGCCGCTTATGACAACAGCGCCCGGCGCCGCGAAGACAAAGCTTCCATTCGTTGCGATCGCGAGAACCAGCGCCATCACCAGGCCCTCTTTCCATATCCTGAACCGCGCGGCTGCACCGAAATTGTTCGCAACAAACCTGTGCGCAAGCTCATGGAGCACAAAACCGCTGGCTATGGCCACCGCAGACACGCCAAGCAGCGAGGCGTCTGACAAAAATTCCGGGTAGGAAAATATGAAGACCAAAGACGCGGCCGCGATCGCGATGTCCTTTATCTCCTCCGCGTGCAGTCTCATTGGATCACCATGTAACCAAGCGCGTCTTTGATGTCCTTGACCTCGACGACCCTGATGCCCACGTCCTTTTCCAGGCTGATTTCCCTGGTCCTCCACGCAGACGAGCATATTTTCGAAAACAGGTAGTTCTTGCACAGTTTTTCATAGCCGCTCACGGTCTGCGTTAACTGGCCGACAGGCACCAAAAACAGTGTTGCATTGAGGCTTTTCGCGGCCGCTGCCTTTTGCACGACATCGCCGACCTTGCCTATCGACCCGTCCGGGTTTATCGTCCCTGTGATCATGGCGTCATGGCGCAGTTTTTTGTCCTGCAGCGCTGCCACGGTTGCTATCGCAATCGCAGACCCTGCCGACGGCCCCTCTACAGCCGATGCGTTTGTCACGATCGAGTAAACGATATCGTAATTATTCAGCCCAATGCCCGTGACTTTTTCCGCCACGTCTTTCGCAGTCCGTATGGAATTTTGCGTGTCCACCCAGAAGGAGAGGTCGTTTATGTCCACCAGCGAACGGCCGCTACCCGGTTTGACCTGGACGGTTAAATTCGTCACCAGGCCTTCGCCTTTGCTGTCGACAGCGGGTATTAACATGCTGGCATAACCTTCGCCTTCCGGAACGTGCGCAGTTTCACGTGCCCCTTGCTGCGCCATGTTTGCCAGGATGAAAATTGTTATCAGCCCTGCAACGAACAATAAGGAATTTTTCGGCGGCATTATGATAATTAATTTCGCATCTTAAAATTGGTGCAGAGAAACGCCTTTATCCGATATGCACAATAAGCGCAAATTATCCGAAGGCTTTTCTCCATCCCGTTACCCTGCAAGCGTCGCACGCTCGGTTTATGGCCGCTCGCTTCCGCGCCTCGCCAGGTTCGCCGCCCGAACGACCCAGCAGGACAGGACTTCGTCGTCAAGCCCGCGGGTTTGCGCTACAGCGCACACCTCGTTCCGGCTTCGGCCCCGCCTGAAAGGGGTTTGCGGTTACAAGGAACCCTTAGCTCCCCGGCCTATTCTCTGCGAAACTTAGATTGTGTGCATAATTTAAAAAGAAGACGTGGCGCAGAATAAGTTTCAAATGAGGCGTATTTGCGCTTGGCGGTTGTTTTGCGCGATTACCAGCCTATCTTCCCCGGCCTTTCCTTTTCTTAACGCCGAACTTTCTTTCGATCTTTACAATCTGTTTTTCGGCTTTCTTCTCCTCAAGCTCGCCCCAGATCAGTATAGACCCGAAAACAATCAGGAGGGCAGGCAGCATGCCCGCTATGATGATTATCAGCGCTGGAACCCAGATATCGGCGAGCGGCACAAAAAAATAATTTTTGAAGTATTCGGCCCCCAGGAACACGGACCCAATTGCAACCATCAGCGCGCCGAGCACGATTTTTCCCGTTGTCATAATCATATATAAAAATTCACGTTTATTAAAAAGTCGTAACTAGGCGCATACGCAAACTGAAACATACGCATGCTGAAAGCGTATGTTTCCAGCAGCCTGTGCGTCAGCCGATCGGCAGGTTTATATAAGTCACAGAACAACAAACAATGGTTGATACTATGGGATTTTACCAAAACCTGCGTTTTGTATACCGAAAGACTCCGGACCTTATGCGGGAGCGCATGATCCAGTGGAGAAAGGGCGAGACCGTAACCAAGGTCGGACACCCGACACGGCTGGACAAGGCCCGTATGTTGGGTTACAAGGCGAAAAGCGGCTTTGTGGTCGCAAGAGTCCGGATCAAGAAGGGCGGGAGCAAGCGCGTGAAGCCGCGCATGGGCCGCAGCCCGAGCAAGGCCGGCCGTTTCTTTAATCCGCGAAAGAGCGCCCGCTGGATAGCCGAAGAAAAGGCTTCGAGAATTTTCAAGAACATGGAAGTGCTTAATTCTTATTTTGTCTGCAAGGACGGCAAGCAGGAATGGTTCGAAGTTATTTTGGTAGATCCTCAAAATCCTTCGATAAAAGCCGACAGGGCGCTCAGTTCCGTTGCTAGCCAGCGGGGCCGTGCAGAGCGCGGTTTAACGGCTGCGGCCCATAAAACAGACAGAAGGAAGCTCTAGACAGCTCAGATAACCGAAAAAAACGATTTTAAGCCGTTTTGAAACCAAAGAAGCTTGTAGTTTATTTATTGCACCTTCTGTATCCATAATTATGAGAACCTACGACCTGCACGTGCACGTAAGCCCTTTCGGGGGCGAATCCCCGGTTGACGACATGGTTAAAACCGCGTCCCATCTGGGATGGACAGGCATGGCCTTGTCATGCTTTTCGGACAATGTGGCCAGCGATTACGAAAAGCTTGTCAAGAGCCTGGCCACAAGCGATTTTGACATAGTTACTGCGGTCGAAATAAAGGCCAACAACCCGAACGAACTCCATAAAACGCTTGACGAGGTGCGCAAAAAGTTCGAGATCGTAATAGTGCGCGGCGGCGACTCTGAAGTGAACCGCGCGGCCGTCGAAACCAACCAGGTGGATTTATTATCCCACCCGGAGATGCAGCGGAACGACTCTGGTCTGGATCTTGTCATGGCCAAAGCCGCCGCGGACAACAACGTCTGCATTGAACTTAATTTCCGCCAGATATTGAACTCGTTTAGGAAGTCCCGGGTGCATACGCTGGCCCATATGCGGCAGAACCTGAAGCTTGCGAAAAAGTACGGTTTTCCGGTCGCGATAACCTCGGGCGCTTATTCGAAATGGGAATTGCGCGCGCCCCGCGAACTTGCCGCGTTCGGCGCGAGCATCGGCATGGATCTGGAGGACTCTTTAAAATCACTGGAGGCGCCAAAAATAGATGCGAATAGGGCGAAGCTGAAAGGCAGTTGGGTGATGCCCGGGGTTGAGATGGAAAATGGATGAAAAACTGAAGGCCATAAAGCCGATGATAGCGGGCAAAAAAAGATATTTGTCTTTTGAAATAATGTCCGAATCGCCGGTGGAATTTTCCGATTTCGTCAATGTATTCTGGAACTCCTCGATGTCGTTTATAGGAGAATTGGGATCTGCCAAGGCCTCTATATGGATTGTGAAGGATTTGTGGGACCAGAAGCAGCAGAAAGGCGTGATAAAATGCTCGCACAGGTTTGTGGAAAAAATACGGCTGGTCTTGTCTTTACTCAGCCGCATTGGCGACCAGCGGGTGATTGTCAGCGTGCTTGGTATTTCCGGGACATTAAACTCTGCAAAGGCGAAAATAATGAGCATGCGCGACCTCTCCAGCTACTCATAAACTTTAAACGGCCGGAAAGGCCAATTAAATCAGTGATGCGATGTCGGTCACAGGAAAAATAACCGGGTTGACAATGGTCGTGGCAGGCTTCACGTTTTTTGCGTGGTTCATAGCATTGAACACAATCTCGCCGTCCATACCCGAAGGCCTCCAGGGGACAGCAAAACTTTTCATGGTTTTGTCCGCCGTAACAGGCCTGGGTTTTTTGGTCTCTGGCGGCATGGCGTTCTTCGGCCACGAACAGCATTCGGAAGAGCAGAACACAAAAAAGGCTGAAAAAGCCGCCGAGAAAGGCCAGTTTTTCAAGTCCCTGCCAAAACCAGCCAGCAATCCGCCCGCAACGCAGGATGTGGCCGAAAAGGAAAGCGAAGACGTTGTCATAGAAGTGGACGAGGAAAAGAAAAAAGACGGCGACAACAAGGCAGGCTGGGAAGCCCCGAGCAATACCGGTTGGGGATGAGATATTTAAAGCATGAAAATAATAAAGGAATAGTTTGCTTTATCGAAGGCTGGAATTATGGAACTGACACCGGAGTACATGGGCTACGACAGGACGATTGTAGTTTTCTCGCCTGACGGGCGTTTATTCCAGGTGGAGTATGCCCGGGAAGCGATTAAGCGCGGTGCGACTGTTGTGGGCGTAAAGACGAAAGATTCTGTTGTGTTCGCTGCGTTCAAAGTTTCTTCAGAGCTTTCTGTGCCGGAATCGCTTGAAAAAATCTACATAATTGACGACCACGTTGTGACAGCCGCGTCGGGCTTGTTAGCCGACGCCCGTGTATTGGTCGGTATGGCACGCAACCGCGCACAGGTGAACAAGGTCACTTATGAAGAGCCAATTGAAGTTCCTACTATCGTCAGGTTTATCGCCGACCGCATACACGTTTCTACGTTGTATGCGGGCATGAGGCCGTATGGCATAGGCTTGCTCATAGGCGGAATAGATTCGTCTGGTCCGAAACTGTTCGAGGCGGACCCGTCCGGAACAACGATAGAATGGAAAGCCCATGTCATAGGCAGGGGCGCGCCCACGGCAGAGAAGATTTTGAATCACAAATACGACGAGAAGATGAAGACCGAGGACGCAATAAAGCTCGCGATAGAAGCCGTCCAGAAGGGCGAGAAGGATGTTACGCCGCAAAGCCTCGAAATAGGAATTATGGAAGGCGCCGCCGACAAAGTCCGGTTCCGCAAATTATCCACGAACGAAATAAAAAAGTATATGTAAATTTTACTAATTTTTCTTTTCTGCCTGGTAGCCAGGCTTTTCCAGTTTTTTTATCGCTTTATCCAGATCCTTGTCTTTTACCAGTATATGGTCTGTAGAGTAAGAAGATATGACGAAAATACCCCATTCTCTGCGGTTATTACATTTTCGTTATCCAGTTCTGATTCTTCGGCAACCAAAGTAATTTCATTTTTATCCTGGACAATGGCAAATGCTTTGGATGAAATATTTCTGGCTTTTACTATTGCAAAATCCTCTTTCCACACATGGAATTTTCCGTTGCCCATCGTTGCGCACTAAGTCCCTTCCGCCCATCCTGTCAGGTATTTTTCCTGTTCCGGCGTAAGAGAATCGATCTTAACACCCATCGACTCCAGCTGCAACCGCGCCACCAGATCGTCTATCTTCGCAGGCAGCACATGGACTTTGGGACCAAGTTTATTTTTGGCTATGTGCTCCACTGCAAGCGCCTGGTTCATGAATGACATCGACATTATGTCAGAAGGATGGCCTTCGGCTGCGGCGAGGTTGACCAGCCGTCCCTGCGAACACAAATATATTTTTATTTTATTCTTTAGCGTGTACTCTTCCAGGTCGTTTCTAATTTTCTTCGAAGACGCGGAAATGCCCTTCAGGCCTTTCACGTCTATCTCCAGGTCAAAATGCCCGGCGTTCGCGAGTATTGCGCCGTTTTTCATCTTTTCCATGTGGTCTGTTGTTATCACGTTTTTGTTGCCTGTGACCGTAATGAAAACGTCGCCTATCCGTGCAGCCTCGGCAAGCGGCATGACTCTGTAACCGTCCATCACGGCCTGCAGCGCCTTAAACGCATCCACCTCTGTGACAATGACGTTGGCACCCATGCCGTTTGCGCGCAATGCGACTCCTTTGCCGCACGGGCCATAGCCGACTACAACGAAATTTTTGCCCGCCACCAGGATGCTCGTCGCGCGCAACAGACCGTCTATGCTCGACTGTCCTGTTCCTATGTAGTTGTCCATCAGGTGTTTCGTATCAGAATCGTTCACAGCGACCACGGGATATTTTAACGCGCCGTCCTTCTCCATTGCGCGCAATCTGTTAACACCGGTTGTCGTTTCTTCGGTGCCGCCGATCACGTTTTCAAGCAGGTCTTTTCTTTTCGTGTGTATTAGCGTAACAAGGTCGCAGCCGTCGTCAATTGTTATCTGTGGCTTTGCGTCAAGAACCTTGTTTAAATTATCGTAATACTCGTCAACGGTCTGGCCTTTCCATGCGAAAACTTCGATGCCCTCATCTGCAAGAGCGGCAGCAACGTCGTCTTGCGTGCTTAACGGGTTGCAGCCCGCGATGGCGACAGACGCGCCGCCCGCCTTCAATGTCCTCACAAGCGCGGCCGTTTCTTTCGTTACATGCAGCGCCATTCCTATTCTCAGGCCTTTGAGCGGTTTCTCGCCCGAAAATCTTGAGCGTATTCGCAGCAGGCCGCCCATCTGCATCTCGGCCCATTCGATCTGTTTGCGGCCGTCGGCGGCAAGTTTTGCATCTTTTACTTTTGACATACCCTAAATTGTGGCTAAAAGCACTTAAATTGCCCTTCCGTACATTATAACATGAAAGTGGCCGGGAAGGAATACAGGTCTGTGTGGTTTGAGAACGGCAGCGTTTTCATGGTGGACCAGAAGAAGCTTCCTTCCAATTTCGAAATAGCAGCATCTGACAATTATTCAAAGACAGCGAGTTTGATCCGCGACGGGACTGTACGCGGTTCGCTGTCCGTTGGAGCGGCGGCCGCATTTGGCATAGCCCAGGCCGCCGCCGAATCCGAATTGAAGAGGGATCCGAGGATTCTGGAGCTGGCGCGCGACCGGATGCTGGCCAGCGGCCCTTTGTCAGCTGTTTTGGAAAAATGCATTGGGAAAGTGTACATAAAGGCCTGCGTAAGCAGCGACGATGCGGTCGCAGAGGCCGGAAAAATTTGCGACGGGATAATAAGCCAGTGCAGGAAGCTGTCGGAATGCGGGCGTGAGATCGTCGGCGACGGCAGCAGCATCGCAGCACATTGCACCGCGGGCTGGCTGGCCTCAATAGATTGCGGAATTGCGTTGGGCGTGGTATTCACTGCCAAACGGGACGGGAAAAACATTTCTGTGTTGCTGGATGGCGCGGGCCCGGGCGGTTCATTGGCGTCATGGGAGCTTGGAAACGAAGGCATCGTTAACAAGCCGGTCGAGCCCAACTCGTTCGCGCATTACGCGCAAAAAGGCGAGGTGGATGTCGTGATCTCGGACGCTGAAAGCGTGCTCCTAGGCGGCGACGTCGTCAGCACGACAGGTGCTTTGGAAAAAGCGATAGTCGCAAAGGAGTTAGGCGTCCCGTTCTACGTCGCAGCGCCCACGATAATTTTCGGCAAAGTGGGGGGCGCAGATGCGGCAGGCGGTTTCGACGTCACGCCGGCCAGATACATATCCGGAATAATCACGCCGGACGGGATTGTAGCGCCCGACAAATCGGGAATATCAAAATTGCTCAGAACATTTTGATGTATTTTTCCGCCAGCTTGAAATATTTGTCAGCAACCAGTCTGCTGTCCCTGTTCTTTGACTTGGCGCTTTTTTCAAGTTCAACTTCGCCGCGCACAACAGCCCAGTAAAACATGTAAACGGGGAAGAGTTTTTTCGCGGCCGTGTCGTTGCTCAACCGTACGTATTCGCCTGTGTAAAGCTCCGACAGTTTTTCCAGGCCGTTGAAATCAAGGTCCATCGCCAGCGCGGCGATTTCGTAAGCTATATCCTGTATCCTGAACTCGTCATTGAATTCGATTGCGTCAAAAAGCGAAATTTGGGTGCCGTCGATGAAAAAATTCCTTGAATGGGCGTCGCCGTGCAAATCACGCACAAACCCGTCGGCAGTGCGCTCCAGGAAGGTGTCGCGGTTGTTTTTCATGAAGTCGTTGAATTTTTTCTTCCATGCCCCGTAATTTTTTCCAAGGTCCTCCAGGGTGTCGAACGTCGCATTGAGGTGTTTCCTGGTCATCTCGGCGTAGCGCGTTGCCAGGTCAGGCGTTGTGTCAGACCTGTTGAAAAAATCTACCATGAACGCCGCTACCCGTTTAACCGTGGTGTCTGTTATTTCGCCGCGTTTTATTATTTCCGATAACAGGCTGCGCTGGTTCATCTGCTTCATCTTGACTGCATGCTCGACAACCTCGCCTGCGCCGTAGCCGACGTGCAGTTTTCCATCTTCGCCGCGGACAATGTCAACAACTTCTAAGTACATGTCTTCGTTTAATCGCCGATTGATAATCAGCTCTTTTTCGCACATCGCCCTCCTGTCAGCCAACGTGGAATAATCGAGTATGCCGCCGAACTTCAAGGGCTTTTTGACTTTGTAGGCGAAATGGCCTGTCAAAAAAACCAAAGAGATGTGCGTCTCTTTGACCTCGATCTTGCCGGTGGTGTGCGGGTACGATTCCGGGTTCGTCATAGCATCGATAAGTTCTTTTTCCTTCATTTGCCCATCTCACACGTTTAACGTCTTTGATTTCCTGTTTCCCGTGACGTTCCAGTATAATTTGTACTTTTGCCTTTTAATGTCCATCGCCAGCGTCCATATGGTCTTGAGCCCGGGAAGATTCTGGCATACGATGCGGCTTTTGTTCCCGAGCAAGTCGATTATCTTGGATTTGTTGAAACCGCTTTTTGATCTGTTTATGTTTTGCAGGGTTTCGTAATACCTCAGGAATGTGTTGTGGTCTGGCCTTGTCGCAAGGACCGTGTCGTCCTTCGCCAGTTCCGCGTCCACATAATGGTTGGTTTGTATCAAAACGCCGTTTTCAGGATAAACGACCTTGAACTTCTTGGACGTGTGTTCGACAACGGCCATATCGCCGTTTTTATCCGCTACAAAGAAATTTTTCGGGCAGCACAGGGGAACTTTTTTGAAAGTCGAGATCGCATCGTCAACATCGGAACACGTTTCGGCAACCAGCTTTATGGCATCGGCGGACGAGATCCCGTTGGAACATCCGTTTCCGTAAGCAAATGTCAGGCCTATGAAAAGCCCTTTGTCGTTTATCGCGTCTTCCGGGAAATAGAACAGGTTTTTCGGCTGCGAGTCTGAATAGTCGGTTATTCCCATGTCGCTCAAAGCCACGAAGCTGTTTTTTCCCGGATTTATGACTTTGTACACCTCAAAGACTTTTCCAGCCGCGGGATGCCAGTCGTAATTCCTGCCGACAAACGCGCCGTTGTTGTTTGTTACGCCGAATATTGTGCACGACCTTTCAGGCGCGGACAAAAACCACCTTAACTCGCTGGTTATGAAATTGTAAATGGTTTTCTGCTCGTTGAAATTTCCGCCGCACGCTACTCCGCGCAATTCTTCCAGTAAATCCGGATAATGCTTCTCATACACCCTTAGCTGGCGTTTGAACAGTTGTTGGTTTATTGGTACGTCATTTATTTTCATCCCGTTTTTCCTGTAAATCTCACCGATTTGCGCGCCGATCTCAAAATGGCCGCCGCGGAACGTTCTTGTTATCATGAGATCTCCGCCACTATTTTGTCAACGCACTCTTTAACGTCCTTTGACGTGTCAACAACAATGTGTTTTTCGGTTATCGGTTCAAACGCATTCTTTGCTTTCTGATAAATCTGGAAATCCGCTTCAGACTCGTCACCTTTCCTTGCGTTTATTCTTGTTCTGACAAAGTCCTCGTGTAGCACGCACTCCACTATGTGGAACTTTGACTTGTTATTCTCCGCAACCCTCTTCGCGACGTCGCGCAGCGATTTCTTGTAAAATGTCCCGTCCAAGACGCAATCTTCGCCGTTCCGCAGCTTTTCGCCTGCCGTGACAAACATGTTTTCGTATACAGAATCACGTTCCTTTTCCGTATATTTGGCTTCGAAAAGCATTTCCTTGCGTATCACGTCGGTCCGAAGAAGCGCCGCGCCGATCCGCTGCGACAGGGCTTTTGCTATTGTCGTTTTGCCGGTTCCCGGAAGGCCGCAGACTACGATTAACATAGTTATATAAACCATGCACCATTTAAATTATCTGATACTATGAAAGTCGCGATACTTTACAGCGGCGGAAAAGACAGCAATTTCGCGTTGTTGACGGCTTTGCGAAACGGCTGGGACGTCAAAGCGTTAATTTCAGTCAAGCCGAAGAACGAAGAGGCCTATTTGTACCATTACGCCACGGCAGAATTGACAAGATTGCAGGCAGAATCGATAGGCGTTCGTCATTTCTTATTGGAATGCAATGAAATCGGGCCCGAGAAAGAAGCTGCCGTTTTGGACAAGATCCTTTCAAAGCTTGGTGTTGATGCAATAGTCTTGGGTGGCGTCGGCCTCCAGCAGACGCAGATCAACTCGGTCGGAAAAGTGGCTGCGAAATACGGAATAAAAACGATCACGCCAAACGCCAATATGACTTCGGAAGAATTATTGCGTGCCGAAATCGGATCGGGAATGGACATCAGAATCGTTAACGTCGCAGCCGACGGCCTGGGCCAGGAATGGCTCGGCAAGAGATTGGACGCAAATTCATTCAACGAGTTCAAAAGGCTGAGCGACAAATACGGCTTTGAATTATTGGGCGAAGGCGGCATGTACGATTCTTTTGTGGCGGACGCTCCGTTCTTCAGGAAAAGGGTTGAGCTGAAAGACGTGAAAAAGACATGGGATTCGAAAACAAACAGCGGCTACGTGGAAGTCGGAAAAGCTGAATTAGTAGACAAATAAACTGATAACGCCCATTAAATGAATTTTCCGCCGCACCCACAAGCCGACGCTTTTAGAATTTCCAGCCTGGTGTTTTTCCCGTTCATCTTTAATTTGTTTGTCATACCGCATTTCAGGCACACGGCCTCTTTGTGCATCCAGCCGAACATCGCTTGATATTCTGCGCGCGTGCAGAAAAAGATTGCGCCGGTTTGTCGCCATTGTACGGCATTTCCAGGCAAATATGCTACACGACCGCATTTTTCAGCGCCTCGCCGCATTTGCAGCTTCTGCTTTCCGGTATTTTAGTTATGGCATCCTCGATAAGCCTGCGCGCGTTCTTTTCGTTTTCTTTCAGCACGCCAAGAACGTCTGTCACATTGACGGTTTTATCGGCAAAAGTGTCGTAGTCCGTTACCATTCCAAGGTAGGCGTAGCAGATTTCTGCTTCGCGTGCGAGTATGCATTCGGTCGAGACTTCCATGTTTATTATCTGCGCATTCCAGCTTCTGTACAGCTTTGATTCCGCTTTCGAGGAAAACCTTGGGCCTTGGACAACAACAACAGTGCCTTTGTCATGCATTCCACAACCTAAACTTTTTCCGGACTCGGACACGATCCCGGACAGTTCGGGACAGAAAGGCTCGGCCATTGATATGTGCGCAACCTCGCCTTCATCGTGGAACGTGTTGTTTCTCGCATTGGTCAGGTCTATGAACTGGTCCGGTATTAGAAAATCTCCGGGTTTTATGTTTTCCTGCAAACTGCCCACGGCGTCAGGCGTTATTATCCTCCTGACGCCCAACTGCTTCAGCGCCCATATGTTGGCCCGGAAATTTATTTTGTGCGGCGGTATGGAGTGTTTTTTGCCGTGCCTTGGAAGGAACGCAATTTTAAGGCCGTTGAACGTGCCGACAGTTATCGCGTCGCTGGTTTTGCCGTAAGGCGTGTCTGCGTTGATATCGTGCGTGTTTTCAAGCATGTCCATGCCGTAAAAGCCCGTACCGCCGATTATCGCGATGTCCGCACTGTCCATACGCATAAATGAAATAAACAATTTATATCGTTGACACTTTCTGTTATCATGCAGGAAAAATTCTGTCAGAACTGGACAGTTAACATCCAAAGTCCCCGCTTATCGGGCATGCCGTCGAACCGTTTCCTGTTTTGGGCGCGCCCGGCTCCTTGCCGCGGGCTATATAATTCTCCGCGTCTGTGGCGTTCCATTCGTGTTCGTGGTTCCACAGGTTCCAGAAATATCTCCATTCATTCCAGCCTATTCCCAGATGTTTTACGTAAATCCCGTGCTCAGCCAGCATTAGTCCGACCTTTCGTCCGGTCATGCAAGGCATGCTGTAGCAATACACGATAGTGTCCTTATCCTTCGGAAGCGCCGCAAACGCGCCCACTATCCTGTCGACAGCGCCATAATCGGACGTGTCCTTGTCCTTGTAAGCCGGTATGTTAACCGCACCGACAATGTGCTCCTTCTCGTATTCTTCCTGGCTGCGCAAATCAACCAAGACATAGTCGTCTACGCCTTTGTCCATTTTTCCGCGCAGGCTGTGCGGACTTACGTGGACAGCGTTTTCTGTCAGGTAAAAATCCTCGATAAGCTTGTCTTCGCCCGGTTGCGTGTTTAAGATTACCAGCGAGGTTATCGCCCCGGACATCACGCCCGCCATCACAGCGAGCGCCAGTATCCTTGACGGGTGCAGGAAATAATCAAAGTTCATACCAGCTCGCACCCTGTTTTTTGCGCCAGCCCGTAAAGCGAAACTTCCCCTTCAAGCCTGCTGCCGTCGGAGAATTCCCAGGTGGGGTAGCCTTTTATGCCGGCTTGTTCGCAGATTTGGGTCTGCCCCGCCTTGTTCGGCAGTGAGCATTCTACATAATCCACGTATTTCCAACTGGCGCCAAATTCCTTTTTCTGGTTTGCGCAATGGCCGCACCAATAAGCGCCGTACATTTTTGCGTCTTTTTCAGCCAGGCATTTCGCGAAATCGTCGTACTGCCCTGTTGCATTGCCTCCGAAAAGCACCAGCGCCACAGAACCAGCTAAAAGAATTATAAGGATCCACAAAAGATGGCGCTTGCCGATTTTCATACAATTCAATTCCACATAATATTTTCGATTTATATAGGGTCGCTATGGAATAGTAACGGTCATTTTTTCCTGTTTTCTTCAAGTTTTACCAGTTTTCTCATCACTTCTTCCTTCTTTTTAGAATTCGGAAGCACGTTGTTCTCCTTGACGACCTGCTCCTGCTTGGCATAAACCAATTTATTTGGTTCCAGATCTTCGCGCAAAACAACGCCCGGCCCGACAACGCTGTTCGGCCCCACGCGAACGCCCGGCATCAGCGTAACGTTGGAACCGGTTTTGCAGTTTTCGCCCATGATAACACCGAGATGGTCCAGGCCGGAAGACATGTCACCTTTCCCGAACACGTTTACTTTTATGTCGCTTTCGTCAAGGCGCACATTAGTTACTATGGTTCCGGCAGCCAGCGAGCAGTTGTCGGCTATCACGCAATCGCCGACGTACGCCGTGTGGAACCAGCAATTGTCCCCGATATATGAATTTTTTATTTCCGTGGAAAATCCCACAACAGAATTGTCGCCTATGTGCGCATACTCGCGGACCAGCGCATTGTTTCCGACAACAGAATTGCGCCCGATATAGCAAGGCCCTTTCACAACTGCATTTTCCATCACCCTTGCGCCCGCGCTGATAATCGCACCGCCTTCGATAATAGCGTTAGTCGCTATCTTTGCGGCTTTGTCAATCATCGGCGCGTTTAATCCGTTTAGGAAATGTTTTGTTATCTCGAGCATGTGCCACGGATATTTTATCGCTTTCCACGCGCCGGTATACCTCACGACTTTGAACCTGAAACCGTCCTTTATCATCCTGTCCATTGAAGCTTCGTATAAATCGTCGTTTGCGCTTTTCGTATTTTCAAGATAACTAAAAAGCTCCTTCGTTTTCCTGTGGCAATGGACAACGATGTTTACAAGGTTGCTCGGTTCATTCCCCTTGCCCGGCTTTTCAACGATTCCTTTCATGAAATTATCTTCGTCTACAACGAGGTAGCCGCCCGGAAAATACTCGTTCACCTCCTGGCCGAGTATGTACGAGTCTGCGCCAGAATTTTTGGCCGCGGCTAGAATGGCCGGGTATGCGGATTTTTCAAAAACATCGTTCGGATTTATGATGACGATTTCATCGTTCACCAGCAGGTCCTTCGCCGCCAGCAAAGCGTTTGCCATGCCGTTCGGTTTTGTCTGTACGGCGTATTGTATTTTGTACCTTTTCCCGTGGAGCATACTTTTTATCTTTTCAATGTTTTCCGGGTTGCCGATAACGATAAAATCATCCAGGCCGTTCGAAAAGGCCATCTCTATGTGGTGTTCCAGAAGGGTTTTTCCCACGAATTTGAAAAGGAACTTGTCCTCCATTAACGGAAACATCCTTTTACCTATGCCGCCAGCTAGAAATACTGTTTTCATGGTGACACCTTCGTTATCTCATCCTGCAGCACTTTCGTGAACGTGCCTTTCAGCTCGTTTAACCTTTCTTGTGTAGTCGCCTCTACATACAGCCTTATCTTGGGGGACGTGTTTGATGCGCGTATCAGTATCCAGCCGTCGTCGAAATCCAGCCGCACGCCGTCCATGTCCGTTATCCTGTCGTAAATTCCGCGGAACTCTTCAAGCAGATTTAGTGCAACGTCGAATTTTTTATCGTCCGGACACTGGAATACGATTTCCTCAAACGGATAAATTGTCAGCGCGTCATAGTGTTCGGCCAGGTTCTTATCTGAATCGGTGATTATTTCTGCAACTTTGAGCGGTATCAGAACCGCATCGTCGAATGCAAAATATTCAGGCAAAACCATATGACCCGATTCTTCTACACCCAGCAGCGCGTTTTCATCTTTACACTTGCTTATTACAAAGGTGTGCCCTACCGGAACCTTTATTATATCTCCACCCAGTTTCTTCAAACTTCTTTCCATAGACAGCGAACAGGCGATTGTTATGACAATGTTTCCTTTTTCATTGCCCAGAACATGTCCGCCTATTAGTGTGCCAAGTTCATTGCCTGTCAGTATCCTTCCCTTTCCGTCCACGACAGCGGCTCTGTCTCCGTCGCCGTCGAATGCAACACCAAAGTCGTAACCGCCGTTCTTGATAACCTCGACCAGTTTCGTTATATTATTCGGTGCGGGGTCGCTCGGCCTGTTTGGAAACATAGGATCCACATCACAGAATAATTTCACGACTTCAAAACCCAGCGCTTCGAAAATGTCCGGTGCCGCGAGGCATGTGCTCCCGTTTCCGCAATCCAAAACTATCTTAAGTTTTTTTCTTATTTTGAATTTGGAGCGCAGGAATTCCACATAATCTTTTTTCAGGTCGGCCTTTTCCACTGAGCCTCTATATTCTACATCGGTTTGTTCGTTGTCGTCTATTATTTTTTTGATTACCAGAGGCGGTATGGGTATTCCTTCTCCTGTATAAATTTTAAGGCCGTTCCACTCGGGGGGCAGGTGTGAGGCTGTTATATAAAGGGTTACAGCGGATTTCAGTTTGAACCCGGAGAACAGGCAAGTTCCGAACGAGGAAGTTCCCACGTCTGTGACATTGACACCTCCGGATGTCGCGCCTTCGATCAAAGCCGCTGACAGCGACGGACTGGACGTCCTTATGTCATTTCCAACCACAATTGTATCCGGCCATCCGTTTTTCCTGACGAATACGGCAACAGCCTTGCCGATAGACTTGATAATTTCTTCGTTGAAGTCCTTTCCGTAAACCCCGCGTATGTCATACTCTCTATAGATGCTCACTTATTCCACCGTCACTGATTTCGCTAACGAACGCGGCCTGTCAACATCGTTGCCTAATTTTGCGGCTATGTAATAAGCAATTAGCTGTGAAGCTATCGTGAATGGTATGGGCGAAACCAGATCGTCAACCGCAGGCACATCAATAACAACATCGGCGTGCGTTGTCCCGCCGGCTGCGATTGCAATGATCTTTCCGCCGCGCGCCCTTATCTCTTCTATGTTGCTGAGGATCTTCCTGTCGTCGCGCGGTATGAATGCAACCGTGTGCGTGTTCTTGTCTATCAGCGAAATCGTTCCGTGCTTTAAAAATCCGGCAGACATGCCCTCCGCGTGAAGGTAAGATATCTCCTTCATCTTCAGTGCGCCTTCTAATGCGGTAGGCACGTTCAAACCGCGGCCGATGTAAATGTAGTTGCTGACATCAAAACCGCTTTCTGCAATCTTCCTTATGTTTTCCCTGTTGTCTATGATCTCCTTTGCTACGGCAGGGAGTTTTTCTATCTCGTTTTCAAGCAGGGACACGTCGCGCCCCTTGGCCTTTGCGGTCTCTAACGCAAGCCTCAATAGTATCATCAGCTGCGATGTAAACGTCTTAGTGGCGCACACAGCGGATTCAAAGCCGGATCCCTGCAGTATTGCTATCTCACTTTCGCGCGTTGCTGTGGAGCCGGTCACGTTCACTATCGAGGCGTGCCGTGCCCCCCGTTCCTTTGCGAACCTGATCGCGGACAAGGTGTCATAAGTTTCTCCGGACTGGGTTATCGCAATCGCAAGCGTAGAGCCGTTTATTATCCCTTTTTGGTAAAACTCCGACGAGTCTATGGCCTGCACGCGCTTGTGCGCAATCTCGGCAAACCAGTATTCGGCTATCATGGCCGCGTGCATGGACGTGCCGGTGGCTATCAGATAAACTGTGTCATGTTCGCTTACCATGCGTGCCAGCATCCTCACTTCTTCCGCGTATATGCCTTTCGCTATTTTCAGCGTTGTCGGCTGCTCGCATATCTCCTTCAGCATGAAATGCGGGTATCCGGATTTTCCTATGGATTCCGGTTTCCAGTCCACGGCAAATTCGCTTTTGATTTTTTCCGCGCCGGTTTTCGCGTCGAGTATCCTGTATGTTCCGTTTTCAGCAACACACATCTCGCCGTCATCCAGGTACACGGCCCGGTTCGTGAAATCCAGGAACGATGACACATCGGAACCTATGAATACGCCGTGGTCTGAAATGCCAAGCACGACCGGGCTCTCCTTGCGTGCGCACACGAGCTTGTTTTCGTTTTTCGCAGCAGCTAAAAACGCGTAAGTGCCTTTGATATGTCTTAATGATGCCATCACTGCGTTTTCCAAATTGCCGTCATAATTTTCTTCGAGCAGATGAGCGAAAACTTCCGTGTCCGTTTCCGACCTAAAAACATGTCCGCGCGCCTGCAGGCCCTTTTTCAGTTCAAGGTAATTCGAAATGATGCCGTTATGGACGACAGCGATGTTGTTCTTGCAGTCAAAATGCGGGTGCGCGTTGGTTTCTGTCACACCGCCGTGTGTCGCCCACCTGGTATGGGCCATTCCTATTGTGCCTGGCAGGCTGGCCTCGCTGACGCTTCCTGCAATCTGGGACACTTTCCCGACTGTCTTGAGGTGGTGGAATTCGTTGTTTATCGTAAGGAAGCCGCACGAATCATAGCCGCGGTATTCAAGCCTCGCCAGCCCTTTGGCGAGCATGGGCGCAACAGGATTTTTTCCCACGTATCCGATAATTCCGCACATTTCACGCAACCCTTAGAAACCGGAGAAAATTGCTTTCTCTTCCGTGACCATTCTAAGTTTTTCTTCAGGTTCGTTTATAAACATTTTGTAAAAACCGGCATACCGTTATAATTATTTTCATAGAGGTTCTTCGTAAAACGGCCCGTTTGGGCAGACAACGGCAGGAACCGTTATAGAAAAATTTATAACGCTATGCGTCCAATTAATACCGTGTTAAAGGTCCTCGATACGGAAACCGGTTTGGCGTCCGAAGTCAGCGCTTTTCGCAGTCCAAAAAGGCTGAAAGCGATAACAAGCGAACTGGGATGGAAAATATACCAGGAATTGGCCAGGGCGCCGGCCTCGCCCGTTGACTTGGCGAAAAAGATGAAAATCCACGAGCAGAAGGTTTATTATCACGTTAACCAGCTCAGAAAGGCTGAATTGATCCGGTTAATTCGTACAGAGGAGCGTCAGGGAGCGTTGACGAAGTTCTACGGCTCCAGGCCGGAAGCGCTGGTCGTGACTCACGAAAACATGGAATCCCACAAGCTGAAATTCGATTCCGAAAATGTGCCGGAAACGCTGAGGGAATTCGTATCGTCTGGAAGGGCCAATTTTAAGATCGTCGTTGGTTCTCCGGACCCGCACGGCAAATACAAGGCCCGCGGGTCTGATTCGTGCTGCGCGATAGATTTGGCCCTGTTTTTGGGCAGTTTCACGAACAACGTGGTCCCCGCGAATTACAAGCTCGACACCGAAATGCGCGAAAACGACTACAGGCAAAACCTGGTAATCGTAGGGGGTCCGAAAGCAAACATGCTTACAGCGGCGCTGAATGAAGGGATGAAAGTTTACATGGACGAGGCCGACGACTGGAACATCGTTTCGAAGCTTTCCGGGAAATCGTACGGCGAGGATGACAACGGCTTTATAGTGATGGCGAAAAACCCCTGGGACGAAACGAAAAGGGTTATTGTGTTTGCCGGCCGCCGTTTCCCCGGTACGCGCGCGACCGTGATCGCTTTCGTGAAGCATTTCAACGAAGTGATGAAGGGGAACAAATACGACCCGCGCGTGTCGGCAAAGGTCGTAAAAGGGATCGATTACGACGGCGACGGCATCGTAGACGACGTTGAGTTTTTGGAATAGGCGCGCATAAGATAGTGTAACCATTCGTGTGTAGTGAAACATAGAAAAGTTTATAAGCAAGTTCTAGCAATCTAAGCTGACCGATATGATTACTTTAGTGGGAACCGTGCACGAAGATCTTGCTGGCCCTGAAAGGCTTAAGAGAGTGTTAACGCATTATCATCCGCAAACAGTGGCCGTTGAAATTTCCAGTGATACCCGGCTGGAAAAAGACATGCTGGGCAGAAATCGCGTCCTTGAACAAACCTATCTGCCAAGGATCGTTTCCGTGTATTCAGGGGTGGATCCGGTCATGGGACAGGTGATTCAGGAAGTAGTAGAAGGCCTTATTCGCATCCGCGGCTATGAACTGAAAGAGGCTAGATCATACGCAAAACGTACAGGATCGTCTGTTGTTTATCTGGGAGATCCCGTTAAACGAAAAGCGAGGCATAGTATTGATGTTAGCCAGTTTGAAAGTTTTATGAAACAACTGCTGGCTGTTGGTGAACAACTGGCTGCCGACGAAGACATCGTGAAGGCTTTCAAGGACATACCTTCCGCTCAGTTAAGAGAACAGATGACCGTGGGAATGAAACAGACGCTGGACAATTTTTACCAGTCCAGAGGAATAAACCCGGACGAAGATGAGGAATTGATGATGGAGGATCATTTATGGGCGGAGAAGCTGGGTAAAATTAACCCGAATTTGTCCGTCATGCCGGTTGTCGGGTGCCTCCACACAAGAAATTACAGAGGAAAAAAATATTCGACTTTGTACACACTGTTGGAAGGGCTAAATCCATCTGTTATCCTGTTGCCTGAAGCAGACGGTTTGACAGCTTAGAATTTAATCAGGATTTTTAAGGAGATTGGTTTTTAAGGCTGTCGCAAAAATTCACCGGATCCTGTTTTGCCAGCACCCATAGCACATATTGAAATTGTCTTTCTTTGTGTTGAATTTTTTACCGCACCTGACGCAAAATTTCTCGGTATAAAGCCCGTCGTACATTTTGACCTCCGCCCTGGACTGTTAATGAAGTTTCAATTATTTATTTTACCGTTTGTGTCATATCGGAACACCGCTAACGAAGCCTATTAATGCCGTCCGAAGGAATTTAATCTCATGCCGAAATATGGTCATCGTCTAATTTTTCCGTCCTCGAGAAATTCCCTGTCTAAATTCGGTATTGTAAAAAACAGCATAAAAAAATTCACCCAACAAACGGAAGATTCGGCTAATTGTTACATGTGCAAGACGATGAAGGCGTTAAAGGGCGTCGAGATGTGCCCGCGCCATCTGAAAGAATATAATTATTTCAAGACGAAGCCATTGATCGATTCTTTGGATTTGAATGGTGCAAGCCCGCCCGGTATCTTCGTTGGGCGCGCAGGCTATCCGAAGGTTTTCGTCGGGCCTTTAATTCCGCCTGTCCACGGCGACACGATTAAAATGGACACGCCGGAAATGTGGGGCGGTTTGGCAATGAACGACATCGTATCTTTTCGCTCGCAACTGGTCCGCGGAATGAAGCCCGTAAAAGTTATGGGTGAAGAGAATCGCTATCTCGACACTGTAAAGGAACTGGCTCTTGCAAAGGATTCCGCGGAAATAGAAGCGACGTTCACAAAAACCCCCCGCGGCGGTTCTTTTAGTGAGGATTCACAGCCTTTCGGCCCGTCAGCTCCGATAAAGGATGTTTTAATCGGAACAATGAAAACGGAGCAGACAATAGAAAAAGCTTATTCCGACACGGACCTTCTGGCAGTTGATGCTGTAATGAACCTGTATGAAAAAGGAATTTACATTTCAAAAATACAGCGTTCTTTTTCTGCGGGATTGTTCGGCCTTGGAAAAAGGCGCAAACTCGTCCCGACGCGCTGGTCAATAACTGCTGTCGATTCTACAATTTCGAAAATAATGTCGGAAAGTGTAAAGCAAAACCCCGCCATAGACGAGTTCCGTGTCTATTATCATGAATACTTTGACAACCGTTGGGCGGTTTTGATGATGCCCTATTCGTGGTCTTATGAACTGATCGAGGCATGGTATCCGGAAACATTGTGGAATCCGGCATCGTCGATAATGATATTTTCCGACCACGAAGGCAATGAAGGCAAAAAGGAATACAGCCGTATCGGCGGCTGTTTTTATTCCGCCCGTTTAGCCGTGTCTGAGTTATTGAAAAAGGAGCGCAAGCAGGCTTCGATTGTGATAATGCGCGAGACGCATCCCGGCTACATAATGCCGATGGGCGTCTGGTTTACGCGCACGTCTGTGCGCGATTGCATGGAAAAGCAGCCTGCGAAATTTGACAACCTGCCGGCTGCTTTGAATTTCATTTCTTCAAAAATGTCCATCAAAATGGAACGTTGGCTGCAAAACTCGTCCGTGTTGAAAAACATAATGCACCAGAAGAAGCTGGAAAATTTTGTAAAATAATTATTTGGCCCTGGATATCAGATAATTTATCGTGAGGTCTTGGCTAAGACAAGAAGATGTGCGGAAAGGTTTTTTACCGCTTATTTTTTGGTCAATTAAGGCCGTTGATAACCACTTTCAATTTTTTGCCTTAATAATTTCAGTTATCTTAAGTTTTTTTAATGGATTTTTTCACTTCAGCAGGAAACGAGAAATAAATTTTCATTTCACTTTTTTAACTTCGTCCGTTAGAATCTCGTTGACAACTTTGCCGTCGATCTTCCCGCGCACTTGTTTCATTACAGTACCCATCAATTTCTTCACCGCGTTTCGTTTCTCTTTTTTCACGACGTTGGCGTTTTTGTGGACGATGTCCTTTATTATCGCGCGCAGTTCGTCTTTTGAGATGGTTTTTAACCCGAGCTTGCTTATCGTTTCTTCGACAGTCTGCGCCGGATATTTGCTGACACCTTTCAAAACCTCATTAACGGCCTCTTTTCCTATCTTTTTCGCCTCCAACAGCCTGAATGTCTCAAGCATCTTCTCCTCGTTTATCTTTTCGACTTTTACGCCTTCGCGCCTCAATTCGGTCATCGAAGACATGAGCACGGACGCCACAAACTTCGGAGAAACGCCCGTGTTCTTGATTATGTTTTCAAAATCATTGAGGTATTCGGATTTTATTATATGCTCTGACAAATCTTTCCCCAGCCCCATTTTTGTGAACCTGCCGAGTTTTTTGTCCCACGTTTCAGGAATGTGCTTTTTCGTCTCTTCTATCAGGTCTTTCGTTATGCGGAACGGAGGGATGTCCGTTTCCGGGTACAGCCTCGAAGAGCCGGGTAGCGGCCTTGAAAATTTCGTTGTGCCGTCTTCATTTGCAGTGCGCACCTCGCGCGGTATCTCAAACAGGGCGGTTTTGCACCGTTCAAGCACGGCGTTGCAGGCCCTCAATGCTTTCTCACCTTGTCCGGCAACAATAACGGTGCAGTCTTCCAGTTCATGCCCCAGGAAAGCTTTCACGCGCTCCATCTCGGCGTCAATCTGGTAATTTGCCAGATCCTCGTCCGTGTGCGTTATCCCGCCCACGCCCTGCGCAACCGCATGCTCGGAAAGTTCGCGCCCAAACGTTTTTCCCGGGCATAATTCTTTTTTGAGCAGCGAGCCGAATTTTGCCAGGTTAAACCCGTATATCCTGTTGTTCTCGGCCAGGATTTTTTTTATGAATTTTGATTTTGATTCCGCGAATATGCCTGTAACATCCTGCGGTTTTTCAAACAATTCCAGCTTGCACCCGCGGTTTTTTAATTCGTCCCTGATTTCCTTTAGCGTCAACTGGCGTTGGGCCTCGTATTCTATGGCCTTTTCAATAAGGTCGAGCGTCTGCACGCCCTTTATCTCCACCCTGTTGCCGCCTTCTATGGAAACGTTTACGTCCTGGCGTATTGTTCCGATCCCGCGCAAGACTTTGCCCGTTGACCGCACCAACATGCCGATGTGGTACGCGATTTCTACAGCGTCTTTAGGGGCCAAACCTTCTAACAATCCGGTGGATATTTCAACCAGCGGGATGCCCAACCGGTCAAGCCGGTAGGTGACATTGTCGCCGTCGTTGGCGACGATGCCCGCCGACTCTTCCTCGACAGCGATCACTGGTATGAAAATTTTCTTGTTCGCATAGCTTAACACTCCGTTCAATCCGATTATTGCGGTGCGCTGGAAACCGGACGTGTTCGACCCGTCGATAACGGTCTTGCGCATGACGTGGATTTCTCCTGGTATGTCAGCCTTCATCAATAATGCCAACTCCAACACAGTTCGCACAGCTTCCGGGTCGATAGAATGCGGCGGCTCCTCATCGATGTCTACGAGGCACGTCTCTTTGCTGAAAATCTGGTAAGTGAATGTGCGGTTGCGGATGAACTCGTAGGCCGCTGCCATGTCAACCAGGCCAAGCTCGCCTGCGACGGCGCGCAGCTTTCTGTTAATCGTAGCAGCCGGTTGTTCCAAAGAAATGCGCGCAGGGCATGCGCAGAACAGTTTGCGCGTTGTCGCCAATCGTTGATGTATCTCAACGCCGTACTTCAGCCCGATTTTCTGGTAATCTATGCTGTCTGTCATGGGAATTGCCTCAATTCTCTCCGGTTGGAAATTTCCCCCGCAATGTTCGAGAGCATCGCCTCCCTGATTTTTTCAGGCTCTTTGTTGTTGCCGAGAACGAAACATAATTTCGTGTACGCGGCCTCTGTTGTCATGTCCTCGCCGAATATGACGCCTGTCGCTTCAAGCAGACGTAAATTTCTATAAACATGTTTGTTAGTAGCTCCGTGTACCGTCTGCGATGTTATGACAACCGTCATGCCCGCCTTCACAGCACTCTTGATCGCCGGCAGCCACGACTTCTTCGGATCCTCAGGCGATGTCGGCACGTGCCCGAAGCCCGTGCCTTCGATTATAATGCCGCGATAGCCGCTTTTCAGGTAAAAATCAAGTATCGCCGGTTCCGCCAGAGGATACATCTTGACAATTGCGACCTTCGGCTCGATGTTCACATTGACAGCCGCGTTCCGTTTCTTGTCCTTTTTCAGATAATTTTCCGCGATCATCTCAACTTTTCCGCTGCTTTCGACGCGCGCAATAGCGCTGGCGTTGACAGCCCGGAAAGCGTCGCGCCTGCTGGTGTGCATTTTTCTTAGTTTTGCGGCCGGTAAAACCAGGCAGGAATCGTCAGACGGGTTTTCGTGCATGCACACGGCAACGCCAGCGTAATCCGTTTTCGTTATGAAGTTCACCGCAGCCGCCAAGTTCAGCGCCGCGTCGCTGCTGCCCCTGTCCGACGACCTTTGTGCGCCGACCAGGACAACAGGCACGGGTAAATTTTGCAGCATGTAGCTTAGCATGGCCGCAGAGTAGTGTAGCGTGTCCGTGCCGTGCCCGATGATGATCCCGTCCAGCCCGAGCTTGATGTCGCGCTCAGCTTCTCTTGCAACGTGCCCGTATCTGGTTTGGTCCATGTCCTCGGATGCTATGTTCATTATCATCCTTGATTTGATGTTTGCGATTTTTGTGAGTTCGGGAAACATGGCGATGAATTCTTCAGGCGTGAACGCAGGCGAAACGCCTCCGGTCTTGTAATCCACGCGCGACGCAATCGTGCCTCCGGTATGCAATATCATTATTGTCGGCTTTTTTGGGTCAAACGAAAAGGCGTGCGTAGGAAATTTCTCAAGCCGTGATTTTGTCCCGAGTTTCTCTATCCTGGTCTTGGAGTTGTAGTCCAGGCCTATGTTGTAGCCGTTTTCCAGCTTTATCAGGAGTATATTCGCATCAGAAGACTCGCTTTTCGGCATCACCGTCCCAGTGTAAGAATTCTTTTCCTTTGTAACGCGGACATCGTCGCCTGCCTCAACCTTCTTCTTTTTCATCATCTTGTCAAGCGGTTTCGAATACATGTTTTCACGTCTTTTGGCTGCCAAAATTCCCGAATTTTGCCAGCTTCCCTATATCAGTGCCGTCGAGCAGGCGCGCCTCTGCATTCCGCGCGTCGGCCAGCCTTATCACCGGCGCATTGCCTTCACCAGCTCCGAAAGGCCTGCCGCCCACGAACCGGTTAAAAGCTGGTATAATTATGATTTTCAGATCTTTAACTTTGCGGTCTATGTCAGTTGATTTATAGTGCCGCAGAAGCCTTTTTTTATCCATATTGAGCTTTATCCAGGCTTGTTCAATGAAACGAAAGCCTAATTTATCCCTAAATTCTATACAGGGGTGTATATGACCTATTACAAGGTAATCAGAATCAAAAATGTCTTCATTTGGCCAGCTGTGGCCATGGTTAAAGTATACATTGTCTAAACGAAATCCGGAGGTTTCGTGGAACTCAACCGAGGTCGGTAAAAACTTCTTTAAGTCGCCATCATGGTTTCCGGGCACTATGTCCACTTTAACTAAGTGGGAAAGCTCCTCAAGGAAATTGGGTATTTCATGCATCTCCTGAAATGACAAATAAGGTATAAAATGCTTCAAATCACCCAACAAAACCAGCCTGTTGGCTCTCGTCGTTTTTATCAGCTTTTTGACCCTGGCGAGCAGTTTCTCCGTTTGTTTCGGTATCCTGATCCCGGATTTGTACAATTCGTACTCAACGCCTATGTGCAGGTCTGCAATAACCAGTGTTTTTCCGAATAACACGGCCGGCTCGTTGGTCACAAATTTCGGTTCTGGACGCATTCGATAATATCCGGCTCTGGTTTTATTAAAGGTTGAACAGTATCGGGTTCAAATGTCTGAGGTTTGTAAAATTTTGGATGGCCGGTTTTGTAAGCGAAAATCCCGTTCTGCAGGAACAGCAGTTAAGAAGGGAATTGATCAGGAGTTTGGTTCATAACGGCAGCAGGCGGTTTGTGGAGCGCCACGAAACAGAGTTGTATTCGCTGCCACACTATATAGAAAATTGCGCGCTTCCGGACTATTTCGGGCACGGAAAGGATTCGCCAGGCAAACGGTATTTCAGGTGCGTGCCGGAAACCGGCTTCCTGCAACGCGCATTTAGGATGGGTGATGAAAACCCGTTCCTTTTTTATATGCGCTTTGAAGAGCGTTTGGCGCAGCGCTCGCAGGGCATCGGCATCGCGCTCGTTCCCGCGTTGGATCCGGTCGGCCAGACAGGGGACGTTGTAATTTATGTAAAGCCTTACGGGCCTTTGGCAGCGGCTTTGGAAAAGCGCATCAGCCCTGCGACATTCCCGACTGCGCATTGTGTCGGATATTTCCGTGCAGCCGCCGGAATCTATGAGCACGGAAAAAACGTTTTCCACATAGACACGATACAGACTGACGGTTATCGCATAACGGATTCGGGCCATTCGCTGCCTCCCGGCCTGAGAAAAATTTACATGGACGGCAAGAAGCCCGGCGTTAACGCCTGGTTTGACGAAGGCCTTGGTGTTGTGGAAGACGTTTGCCGGGACATGGGCGTCCCTGTTACGATCAGCTCGTGGGGCACGGCGCTGGACGACGCTTTCGCGCCTGATAAGCTGAGGAAGTCAGAAACCTCCAAAAGATTTTACACCCGCGTGCCGGAAAAAAGGGGCTATGAAACCCGCAGGATGGAAATAAGGTTTCCCGCGCACTATTTCGTGCCAAGCCGGCTCCGCACCGGAGACGTGTGGGTCAAACGTTTTTGACCCAGTCCAGCGCCTCTTTCATCAAAACGTTCAGATGTTTTTTCTTGCTGAAATGGTGGTTGGCATCCTTAACCAAAACGAACTTTTTTTTGGCTTTCAGTTTTCCGAAAAATTTCCTGGCGTTCCTTATGCCGGTGCTCTTGTCCGCGCCGCCGTGCACTATCAGCACGGGTATTTTTATCTTTCCGGCCTCGCCATACACGTGGCGCGATATGTTTTCCAGAAATTCCTCCCTGACCTTTGTTTTCGCAACTTCCGCCATGCCGTTCTCCATGTGTTTGTACGTGTCTTTCCTGTGCTTTATCGCATGGCGTATGTCGATGGCAGGCGCCATTAATGCCAGGGCGTGGATGTCCTTGTTCAGCGTGGCTGCAAGTATGGCGGCCATTCCCCCAAGGCTGTGGCCGGCAACCATTATTTTTTTATAGCCGGCGTCTTTGGCGTATTTTACAGCCGCGTTCAGGTCGTTGACCATCTGCTCGATTGTTGAGTCTTTGACGTCCCCCGACGACTCGCCGACGCCGGTCATGTCAAAGCGCATGGAGGCTATTTTTTTCTTGTCCAGATAACGGGACAGTTCTTTAACGATCCAGTAGTTCTTGTCGACGCCAAAGCCGTGGACGGAAATCACGATCGAATTGTCGTTTTTTTTGTTTTTCGGGGAGCTTTTGTGCAAAACGCCCGATAGCAAGTTGCCATCGTGCCCTTCAAAATTTATTTTCAGCGGCATAATCAGCGCCCAACTACTTTAGAAACGCTTCCTTCCTTGCGGACTTCCATGATGTTGTCGACAAACGCCTCCAGCTCCCTTTCGTGCGAGACTATGATTATCTGGTCGCATTGCAGTTCATCCAGTATGTCGCGCATCCTGTGCAGTTGCTCCTTGCTGAACCCGTCCGTAGGTTCGTCAAGAATCAATAGGTTGTTCCTTAAAGAAATAGCTATCTCCTTCACCACAGTGTTTAACGCAAGGCGGTACGCTAAAGCCACAGACGTCTTCTCGCCGCCGCTTAACGCTTCCACGTCCTGCTCGTAGCCGTTTTGTTCAATGACGGGCGTGAACTTGTCGTCAACGCGCACGGATATCTCGCCCGAATCCATGAGCATGGAAAACCATTTCTTGAACAGCGCGTCGAAATTCAGGTTGTATGACGCAAAGACATGCCTTTCTATGCTTTCGACGGCCGGGATGAAGTACGCACGCAGCCATTCAGCGCACTCTTTTGCCGCTTTTATCTCCCGCGCCTTGCCTTCCATGGACCTCACCCTTTCGGAATCGCTTTTTATCTCGTCCCGCACGTCGTTCAGCCTTTGTTCCTTTGCCGCATGTTCCGAGGAAACCGATTCAAGCGATCTTCTGTGCAGCCTTTCCTTCGATTCGAGATCTGCTATCTTGCTTATTTCCAGCCCAAGTTTTTCAATGTCGCCGGCCAACATGTCCTTCCTTTTGTTGGAGTCTGCTATGGACTTTATGGAATTTTCCATTTCAACATCAAGTTCGTTTTTCCTGTCCAGCTCTTCCGAGTAGGACTGTGAAAACATCCCGGCCTCTGTATCCAGGTTTTTCATTTCCAGCGTGGCGGAAGCCAGCCTTTCAGAAGCTTCCTCGTATTCTTTATTTTCTCCCAGGGTTTTTTCTATGGCCGCCAGTTCCGCAGAATGGTTGTTTACGCGGTTGGTGAAATGGTCCGCATCTATCTTCTGCTCGCATAGCGGGCACGTGCCCTTTGACAGCAGGCTTTCCAGGTCCTGGATCTTCATCCTGGTTTTTGCCAGCTCTGACAGCGACTTTTCGGTCTCAGACTTTATCCTTCGCCTTGTTTCCTGGACACTTTTCTCGGTGACGTCCAAAATGCTGCCGGTCATGCCAAGTACGCCCATGAAATCTTTCATTTTTTCGGCGACAGAGGTTTTTATTTCCCCGAGGATTTTCATCTTGTCTTTTATTATTTCCACCCTGGAAGACGCTGCCATGGACTTCTGCGACAACGCTTGCATGTTCTTCTCCTCGCTGAGGACCGTCCTGCTTAGCGAATCCATTTCAGCCGTAAGCGCGGCGTGCTTTTCCCTCGATTTTCGCAAGCCTTCCAGCTGCATATTCACGCCGTCCAATTTTTTTCGCTCCTCTTCCATTGAATGCGCCAGCTTTGAAACGTCTGTTTCTAGTTGCCGCGATTCGCCCTCGCGCGTTTTCAGGCCGTCTTTAAGATTGCCCAAATCGGTTATTGCGTATTCACCGGCCTTTATCCCGGCCCGCAAAATTTTTTGGACTTCGTCGGCATTCGCCGCAGCGTTCTTGTAATCCTCCATCATGAAAGCCCGCCTTATTGTTTCCAGGCGTTCGTCTGCATTGGACGACAGTATCTCTTTCATCCTTTCCTGCGGCGTGAACACGGCGTACCTGTAAATCAGCGACGACGCCTGTGGATGCACGTTTTCGTTAAAGCTTAATATCGAAAGCACGCGCGATTTCATTTCCGTTACGGAATAATCCTCGCGCGAGCCGTCCAAAACCATGTAGCAATCCGTCTGTGACACGCGGCCGTTGGTTTTTTCCAGCCCGCGGTGCAAGATGATCTCCTTGCCCGCGACGTCTATGGAAAGTTCCACAAAACCTTTCGTTGCGCCTGCGCGCAGGAGGTGTTCGCCTTTCAGGTCCGAGCTAAGCCCGAATAGAGCAAATTCTATGGCAATCAGTATAGTAGTCTTTCCGGACCCCACGTCGCCTTCAAAAAGTATCGACCCTTTCGGGAATTCCACGGATTCATTTACGTAAGACCTGATGTTGTTTAATCGCAGCCGTTTAATGATCACAGCTTCACCTTCAGTATATGCTCCGCTTTTCCCGCGATCCTGTCCGCATAATCACCTTTCGTTTCATTTTCTTTTTTGCCGTCTTTCAGCGCGCCCAGAACAGCCTTTGCAGTTTCCACCCCGTCTTTTCCTTTTAGAAGGGCCGATTCGTACGAATCGCACATTCCTATCTGCTCGCTGAGCACGCGCTCTTCCGTCGTTGCGCGGTCGTCCGCCCTTATTTTTATTTCGTTAAATTCTTTCGAAGAAAGCGCGTTGCGGTTTATGAAAACGTTCACCGCGCCCTTGGAATAGATTTTGTCCCTTATTTTTTGCGTGTCTATGTCAGAGCTTTTGCCCGAGGCAAGCACGCCCCTGATCTTTAGGAGCGATATGCTGTTCCCGAAATCGTTTTGCGAAACTATTTTTTCCAGCATCGCGTTGGCTTCGTCCGCGGTCCTGTTGTCCGCGTCCACTTCATGCAGCTTTACGCTGTTGCTCATGGTGTTTACGAATTCTACTTTTTTCACGCTGTTGTCGAAATTAACTATGAAAAAACCGCGGCTTTCGCCGTTTGCGGCGTTCTCGAGGTCGTTGTAATTCCATCCGAATGTTGTGCCGGGATAAACGAACAGCCCGTAACCGTTTTCGTTTTTTTCTATCCTGCTGTGTATGTGGCCGCCTGCGTAATAGTCGAATTTTCTGGGAAAAAAGGAAATCGGCACGCATCCTTCCGTTCGTACGCCGGCCATCAGTTCGTTAACGCCTATGTGGAACGCGAATATCCTGAAGCCCTGCTCCTTTTCCAGTTTGTCGCGGTCAAGTATCTCGTAATAGTACCGTTCCAGCGAGGCTCGCCGGCCCGATATCCCGGCAATCTTTGCGCCGGTTTTCTTGTCCTGGACAAAGTTTAATCCGATTTTGTCCGTCGCAATTTCACCCTCAACGTCCATTATCTTGGTGAACAGGCCGGAGCCGTGCAGCACGTCAATTATGGAGGTCGCGGCCGGGCTGTAGTCGTGGGAGCCGTAGATAACGTAAATTTCGATGCCCTTGTTCCGGACTTCGCGCATTTTGCTTGCGGCTTGCTCGACTATGTCCAAATCCGGCAAATTCTTGTCAAACAAATCGCCGCAGATGAGTATGAAGTCCACTTTTCGCTCCATGCACGCATCCATGGCGCTTATGAACGATTTTAGGTTCAGCGCGCGCAGGGTCTTGTCTCTCCAAGCGCCTAAATGGCAGTCTGATATATGTGCAAAACTGGGCATAGAATCACTTTCGTAACCGGTTGAAGCATACAGGGGTAACTGAAACACAGGCTGCTGGAAGCATACCGCCATAAACCGAAGCATATCGTATACTGTATCGATATGCTTCAAGCTTTCCGGTACGCTCCTGTTCGTCTGTTCCTGGCAACATATGTTTCTAGTTGTCCCGCAAACTATTAATGCGGTATCAGAGCACTTTCCTCTGTATTTTCGGCTGTGCCGCGGATTTTATGAGGTCTTCAATCATGGGGACTTTGACAGGTACGGCAAAACTGGTAAAAATGGAGCTTACTATCGCTTCGCCCTTGTTGAGGCTTGCTATGTTTTTGCTGTCTTTTGAAAGGTCTTGGGACGCGCTGGAAATTATGGCATCGCGCTCAACCGCAAGCTCGTTGCCGAAAATGATTTTTGTGTTCATGTTCGCCATTATCTCCTTCGGAATAACAGAAGAAAGCTGGGTAATCGCGATTAAACCGACCTTGAATTTCCTTCCCTCGCGCGCTATGGTGGCGTATATGTTGTTGGTTTTGTTTATCTTGTCCTCGGATAAAACGCGCGGCGCTTCCTCTATGGCAACCGAGACCGCGGGAAAGTCGGGGAGCGTGCCATCGGATTTTTTGGCCTTGTAGATTTCCAGCATGCGGTTGGCAATTATGCTGCCCACCAGAAGCTCCGCTTCATCCATCAGCATGGACGTGTCGATTACGACTTTTTTGCCCGTTGACAGGAAGTTGCATATGTCGTCTATGGTCTTCTCGCCGCTGTGAATATCGAAAATGTCATTGTCACACAGGACGTTGCCATCCTTGAAATGGAGGCCCAGTTGCGTGTGCATTTTTCTTTGTATGACCGACAACGATCCGGGGTGGACGCCTTCTTTCTCAAAGATGCCTTGTTTGTCCTTGACCATTTCAACAAGCCAGTCGTCGCCGAACGCTTTCCAGTATTTTATTATGGCCTGCTCCTGGGGTTCCGTAAAATTGATGATCCCGGTGACGTCGTCCGGTTTTATTGTTTTCACGTCGATCCTCAGGCTGTACGCCCCGGCAAGGCCTTTCTTATTTGTGTAGTAATAAAGATTTTCCCTGCTGTCCGGATTTTTTACAAGAGCCCCGTAATATTCATCATGCGGATCCAGGACAAGTATGCCGCAATAGTTCTTATCCATCAGGTCCCACAGCATAACCTTCAGGAAATTGCTTTTTCCCCTTCCTGTCGTTGCCGCGATCAGCATGTGATGCGACAAGGCGTCGGGCCCGTTTATGTGGACTTTTATTCCGAGGTCTTTCGAACCGCTCCTCAGATTTCCGAGGAACAGGGAATTTTCGGCCTTTGCGATGAAGTGTTTGTCGTCTTCGGAAAAGCGCCGTACCATGGAAAAATGTTTTGGAAGCCTTTTAGGCGCCAGGATTGTACTGTCGTTTTTTCTCATTTGCGCAAGAGCCTTGGCTTTTATCAGCACATAATTCCTCAGTTCGGGGTCGTAGAACTTCAGGTCGCTCCAGTTTTCTTCGATGTTCAGTCCGGATGCGAGTTCGAGCCTTTTCGGATCCAGCTGCGACCCGTATTGCAGGTCGTAAACCTGCAAAAGAATTTTATTTTCATCGTCTTCGGCTATCAGTATTTCACCCATTTCGACGGGCTGTGTGGATTTTTCCCGCAGTATTATCTCGCCTTGCGCCCCGCTTATTATCTGGCTTACAATTTCCATAACAGGTCACATCGAATCCAGCACATCGTGCGCGTCCCGCGTTTTGGAGTTTGTTTCAAGCGTTTTTGCGGTGTTTCCCGCCGCGGCCATTGTCTTGATCCTGTGGTAGTGTGCTTCGTCGTTCGGCACGCGTCCCATTATGTCGGCATTTATCAGCCCGTAAGGATATCCGGGGAACGAGAAGTCCGCTGCGTTCGCGGCCAATGCGTTAATCGTATCCTGCGCCTTTTCAGCGCTGTTTTTGCTTATTTCCACCCTGAAAACGTACTGGGACGCGGGATGCAGCTTCGCGGCAAACATTTCCGCGTTGTGTTCCGGATTGTTTATTTCAACTATATTTTTGTACAGCCAGCTTTTACCGGAAAATCCGTTTTCGTTGGCGATGCTTTCTATGGCAGACAGCAATGGGATTCCGGTTGTCGTTAGCAGCGTAGACGTTTTCGAAACACCGCAAAGGACTATGCCCCGGTTCGCGCACGCAGTGAACGCGTCCGCCGCGTATTTTGATTCGTTCGTTTTCACGGCCTGGAGGGATCCGTCGCGCACTATGATTTCCGCATCCTCGTATTCGGCTATTAATGCCAGCGTTCTCCACTCCGAAAATTCCCGCGCCGTCATTGCCACGTGGCTTATGTCAGCCCTTGAAGGGCCGGAGCCCATGGTTTTGTCAAAGGAATCAAATATGAGGTCGGACTTGTCCGGTATAATGCGGGCAGCGTCTTTGTCGTCGTAGTAGACCTGTGTTTCGTAGTTTATTCTGCCCTGGGAATATTTCGACACGGTCAGGGAGAAAAAATCCATTGTGTTGGGCAGTTTTGTCCGCTCCCGTGTTACGCCGCTGTATTTCGAGTAATGTATCCTGTGGGCCGCTATCGCGAAATTGGGAGCTTCCATTATTATCGCAGATCCGCCGTCTACAAAGCATATTTTTTTGGCTGCCGGGTTGAGTTGTCTTAAATTGGCCGCATCAAATTCTTTGGCCTTGTAGTTCGTATCCTCGAAGTGCGGCCTGCCTGTCCCGCCGTTTGACAAAGCCTTGGCAAGTTCTTCCACAGCTTTCAGTATTGCAAAATCAGCCAAATCCGTCGCCAATTACCAGATATAGGCCGAAATTTAAATAGAGCCGCGCCTTCGCAGTTCCGATATGACAGGATTCAAAGATTGACAATTCACGTTTTATCCGATACCTTTTCGTGCCTTGGCGGTAAGATTCCCAGCAATATGAGAATTTCTTTTAACAGTTTAAAGAACTCTTCCCTGCTGATTTTCGCTTCTTTTAGTATTCCGTTGAGAATGTTGGGGTTTATCTCTTTTGAGCCGTGTATCGCAATAGTCGTAGCCCTGCCGTCGGGGTGTATCAACCTTAGGTGACTGCCGACCTGCCTAGCGGGCTGAAAGCCGGCCTTTTCCAGGATTTTTACCAGCTTAACGGCCGCTATAGGAACCAGTCTCATGTCAAACCTCTACAAATTGGACGCCAACAAAGTCTATTTTCTCACCGGATTTTTTGGAATCCGAGCAGAGCTCAATAACTTCCTTTATGTATTTCATCAATTCATCTATTGTTCTGCCTTGTGTGAAACATCCTGGCAAAGAAGGAACCACTCCGATATAATCCTTGCCAGATTTTTCAATCGAGGTCGCAAATTTTTTATTTTTAAACCCAACGATACGAACGCCGATAAATTCAGATTTAGGTATATCCTTTTCTACTGTCAGATAACGTTTAACGGCTATTACAGTTTTTGTTATAAGATTTTCAAGAGTTTTTGCTTTGACGCGGCAACCCGGCAGTTGGATGGCGGATGCTATGTAATAGCCCCTGTTTCTTTCAATTAATACAGCAAATTTTCTCGGCGTAATATCACCTGATTTTTATTAAGGTTTGTAGGTAACGGCTATTTAACAATGCTGTAAATAGAATTCCGTTACAAAACTTATATCTTCCGCCTTTTAAGATAGTATCTATGCCAACTTACGAGGACTTTGAAAATCTGAAGATGCTGGTAGGCAAAATCATAAAGGTCGAGGATTTTCCCGAAGCCAGAAAACCGGCGTACAAACTTTCAATAGACTTCGGTCAGCATGGGATAAAGCGGTCTTCGGCACAAATTACGGCTTTGTACAGCAAAGAACAGCTGTTGGGCAGAAAAATCATAGCAGTAACCGGCTTCCCGATTAAACAAATAGCTAATTCCATGTCGGAAGTTTTAGTCCTCGGTGCGATGGATGAAGATAACAATGTTGTTTTATTGCGCCTCGACAAGGAAGAAGGCGTCGAGCCAGGTTCGCGTATATGTTAATCATAAACCTTTCTTTCAAAAGAAAGCTTTAATGTAAAGAAATTAAGATGATTTTATGTCCGAAGAGCAGGGTTTAACAGTAAAGAAATCCGGGAACTTCTCGGAATGGTACACGCAGGTCATTAGCAAGGCCGAGCTTGCGGACATCCGCTACAACGTCAAAGGCTTTTTGGTCCATCGCCCGTGGTCTGTGAAAATAATGAAAAATATGTATTCTTTACTCGAGCGCGAACTCGAGGCGAAAGGCCATGAACCCGTGTGGTTCCCTTCCGTAATACCGGAATCATTTTTTGAGAAAGAATCCGAGCATGCGGAAGGCTTCAAAGCGGAAGTTTTCTGGATAACAGAAGGCGGCAGCGACGGTAAAAAGTTCGAGGAGCGGTTAGCGCTGCGCCCGACTTCGGAGACAGCCATGTACACGATGTTCGCGTTATGGATACAGGGATGGAAAGACCTTCCGATGAAAATGTACCAGAGCTGCCAGGTCTGGCGGTATGAGGGCAAGGCCACGCGCCCTTTTATCAGGGGGCGTGAATTTTTCTGGATCGAAGCCCATGACGTTTTCGCAACAGAGCGTGAAGCGTTAGCCCAGGTGAAAGAGGACATGGAAACGACTGAAAATATTGTCCACAAAATGTTCTGCCTGCCGTTTTTGTTCCTTGTAAGGCCGAAACACGACACGTTCGCCGGCGCTGTCAATACGTTTGCGGCCGATTCGGTAATGCCTGACGGCAAGATAATTCAATTGCCTTCAACGCACATGCTCGGCCAAAACTTTTCCAAGGCGTTTGATATAAAATTCCTGGACGAAAACGAGAAAAAAACCCACGCGTGGCAGACTTGTTACGGCCCTGCGGTCTGGCGCATATTCGGCGCTGTTGTGGCGATGCACGGCGACGACAAAGGCCTTGTAATACCGCCGGCCATATCGGCCATAGACGCCGTGATAGTCCCCATAATGTTTGAAAAGGACCGGAAAGAAGTTTCGGAAAAATGCGAAGCTGTGAAAAAGTCGCTTGAGAAGGTCGGTTTGCGCGCAACAATTGACGCACGCGACAACTACACGCCCGGCTGGAAGTACAATTATTGGGAGCTGAAAGGCGCGCCTGTCCGGATTGAAATAGGCCCCCGCGACGTGAAGGCGAAGAAGGTTGTCCTGGTAAGGCGCGACACGGGAGAAAAAACAAGCGTTGATGAAAAAAATGCAGCTGAAGAGGTGCGTAAAATTTTGGAAGGCACACAAAAAAGCATAATGGAGAAGGCGGACGGGTTTTTCCAGAAAAACATCCGTGACGCAAGCCATTTCAACGAGATGAAAAAATTGCTCGATGACAAAGGAGGCTTGATCCGCACGAATTGGTGCGATAAGCAAAGTTGTGCGGACGATATCAAGGAGAAGGCGCAGGCCGACATACGCGGCACGCTGTTTGGCAAGACTGAAAAAATTTTCAACAAATGCGTCGTGTGCGGCAAAGAGGCAAAAAGCGTGGTTTACGTGGGAAGGGCGTATTAGTTTGAATCCTTCTCAGGACCTTTATCTTTGAGGAGAGGTTGGTTTATGTCTTTGCCCGGATGAATCGGTACGGTCGTAGCCCTGCCGTCTGCGTGTATCAGCCTAAGATGGCTTCCGTCCTGCCTGACGGGTTTGAAGCCTATCTTTTCCAGGATTTTTACCAGCTTAACAGCGGCTATAGGGATTAACCTCATGTCAGACCTCGATTAATTGCACGCCCACGAAATCGGTTTTAACAGGCTTCGCGCCCGTATCCAGGCAAAGTGTGATCGCTTCCTTGATATACCTGATAAGATCGTCCATCGTTTCTGCCTGCGTATAACACCCCGGAATAGAATGAACAATAGCTATGTAATCGCTGCCAGCCTTTTCCATTACAACTGTGAATTTTTTTGTGCCCCAAACCTTCGAGTCCATAATACGCACGCCTACAAAATCCGCCTTGTAAACGTACTCGTCTTTTTTCAGGCGGTGTTTTATTTCTTTTCTGGCACATTTAATTAATTCTTTTAACGTCTTCGCTTTGTACAGGCAGCCCGCAAACCCGACGGCCAGCGATGTATAATAACCGCCTTTTTCCTTCTCAATCACAACGACAATTTTTTTTGGCAAATGATCACTTCAGCCAGCTACAACCTCAATCTCCCTGATTTTTTCGAAGTCCTCATCGAAAGTAGCTATGTTTTTTATCCCCCTTTTCTTCATCATGGATAGGGTAGAGCAGTCGGTAAAACTGAATCTTGTTGCCTTCTGGCCTTTGAATAAATTCCAAGTATCTTCAAAAATATCTTTTCCTATGTAATCGATTTTGGCAAGATTATTCACAGCTTCGCCTATTTCTATCGTTTTATTAAGATTTTTCAGCCTGACAAAGGCTATGGTAGCGATTTCGTCGAAAATGTAGTCTGTTATAAAAATATCTCCGTACTCGCCTGCTATCAATCCCTTCATTATGACTGCGGCCTTGTTATGGTTATTGTCCTCTGTGTTGTAATAAGCAACGACAAAGCTCGTATCCAGTAATATCATTTTTTGCTACCGTATAGAATTTCATCAACGTCTTTGCTTGTGTTTTCAGTGTCCTTTCCCCAGCTGAAGGGTTTAATTATGCCTTTGATCTTGAGAAGGTTTTTCGGGTTTGGAATCGTCTTAATTTTTTCCTTTTCCGTCCACTGTTTCATTGCAACAGTCAGGGCGTTCCCAACGTTTATGTTCTCTTCTGCAGCGACGGCCTTGAACTTCCTGAATGCGTCTTCATCCACACCCCTGACAGCGATCATCTTTTTTGTCATATGTATAACATGTATAACAAGGATATAAAGTAGTGCGCAAACGGAGTTCCTATAGGATTACCGTTCCAGATCAAAGGCCTTTCCGCCGTGCCGTATCGTTATGCGTCCCGTATCTGTAACGCGTCCGATTGGCTCGCCCTCGCCCATCGCTTCTATGAACTGGTTTGCGTATTGCGGACTTACCACAACAGCGAATCCCCATCCCATGTTAAACGTGCGGAACATTTCCTCGTCGTCAATTTCTTTGCCCATCTTCCCTGCAGCGGACTGCATGGCAGCAAAAATCGGTTGCGGATGGAAGTTGTCAAATTCAAACCCTGTGCCCGGGCTGGCCTCCTGCAATTTGTCGAATTTCAGGTACGCGTCGCCTGTGATATGCACCGCAGCCTTCGGCCTGTTGAAATAGCTGGGCAAATATTTTTTAATCCTCCCGATGGGTCGTACGTAAATCCTTGTGGGTTCTAAAACCTCTTCGCCAACGCTTCTTTGCAGCCCCTCCGGGATGTCCGCCGGTTCGTACAGCCCGCCCCACTCCCTGAACAATGTGCGCCGCACCAGAGAAATCCCGTTGCTGTGCACGCCCGACGAACGAAGCCCTATCACTACGTCGCCGGGGACAAGGTCGTCGCCTCGTATGATGCCAGAATTGTCAAGCTCGCCGTATGCGGCAACAACTATGTGGAATCCCCTGTCCCTGCGTATGCCGTTCATCAGCGCCGGCACGTCAGCAATTTCGCCTCCGACCAGCGGCGCTCCGGCCTGTTCAGCGCCTTCCACAAGGCCTTTCATCAGTTCGTCCACAAAAGAAGGATCCGACCTTTGCAAATCTATGTTGTCGACGAGCAAACGCACATCCGCGCCTGAGCGTATCACGTCGTTGGCAGCCATCGCAATCGCATCCACGCCAATGGTGTCGTACCTGCCTGCCAGTTGGGCGATTAAAACTTTTGTCCCGACACCTTCGATCACAGGGTCGGCATACCTGCCGCCGCCAATCGGCGTTATCATACCATACGGCAGTTTTATCGGCGGGCCGTGCCTGGAAAACCTGTACGTACTTTGCAGGCCAGCGAGCCCGGTTTTCGAAGCCGCGCGCAAATTCCTGTCAACGCCTGAATGCGCGTATGTGAGCTTGTTATCCCCAGTCATAAAGTAACATCCTGCCTAAACTTTAAATTCCCGTCACAGGTCCAATTTTGCGCCTTTATTGCCTTTCGCCTTGCGCAGCTTGTAACCTAAAACCAAAATCAGCATAAGCATGATCCCGAAAACAGGGTTCGCCGCCGTTGATAAAAACTTGCCCGTTATCATTGAGAATTTTTTCCCATCCTGCCCTTTTTTTGCGTCACTTGCGTCAATGGCCGCGGCATCGGCCATCCTTTTCGCGGATTTGTAGCCTGCCGAAGCGTCGGCGAACCTGCAGCCTGCAAGATTTTCCGCGGCCTCGGAAAGTTTGTTTTCCGAATTGTTTAGAAAATTCCTCGGCGAGGTCATGTTGTAGCCGGAGTTTTCGTATCCGATTATCTTTGAGTAAGCCGCTGCCAGCGACACTTCGGCTGATTTAACCGCAGCTAAGACGGGTTTCTCCTCGTCCGAAACAAGGTGGTTCATCCTTACTCCGAAGTTTTTTGATAACTCTTTTTTGCCCGAAAGCAGGCCCGCGTCGGATTTCGCAGCCACGTTTATTATGAGGTTGTCATAGCCTGTGCTGCCGCCCGCGCCGCCTTCAAGTGAAAAGACGCACGTCTCCGTTTTCGGAAGGAGCGAGCCTTTTATTTCGCAAACAGGATCGCCGTTCACGGATATCTTCGAGTCCGCCGATAACAGCGGCGAGACAACCGTGAGGTTCAGAAAATCCGATTTCCTGCAGTTGTATGCGTTAATCTCGTCCGGCGACAGGTAAATTTCCATGCCTTTGAACGCGGATGCGATTGCGCCAACCGCGGTCTCGACGCAGCTGTTTTTCTTGCAGTAGTCCGAGACAACGGACGTTGCAGACACGTCAGCGGACAGGAGCAGCATGAATAAAAAACCTGTTACGACGCATCTAGGCGAATTGACCATGATAAGATCCTGAAAACGCACAGATTAAAACTTAATACCGTGCGGCGCGAATCTGAATAATGGACGAAGCGCCAGGAAAAGAAAAATTGTGCCCGAAATGCGGCGCCGACATAATTATGACAACCGCATGGGACGGGACGCTTGAGCCGGCCACGGACAAGTGCATGAAATGCGGCTATAAGTTCAAAGAGCCGGAGTTGCAAAAAAAGAGGAAAAGCGTTTTCAAATGGAGCGGCAGCTGATCAGGCCCACACGGCCAGCATGGCGCCCATGACCATGAACGAGAACAGGTGGTATCCGCTGTTTATCACAAACAATTCTTTCGGCTTGTTTTCGAGCAGGGCGCCTCCGGCCATGGCCGCGGCCACCACAGCCCACATGATCGCGCCTTTTTTGGCGCCCTCGAAAACAGTAGTCGAGCCTGTGTAATAAAGGAAATACGCCAGCACATAGGCTGTGACAATTGCGCCAATGAAGCTGGCCGCATACGCCTTTTTCGCGCCTTCGCTTTTTTTCATCGTGCCTGTCTTTTTCAAAGTTACACCGGAGTAAGCTGACCAGTATTTGCCGAACAGCGCAGGCGAATACCAGGCCATGCCTATCAACATATTGGCCACAGCCGCGCCAAAAACAACCAGAAGATTTATCGGAGGAGGCATTTGCTCGTTTCACTCAAGAAAAGCTTGGGATCCGCTATTAAAATGCTTTTTTTCGGCATGATTCTTCGGGTTTCCGCACCCGTTGTTTCGGTCAATATGTTGAATACAGGTTTAACCTGAAAAGACAGCATAAATGGCTGAAAGCACATTTAGCCGTTGGTTTGAAAACGAACATAGTTACTGCGGTCATAATCGGGGATGAGAATAGCGGAGACAGCCCGCAATTCAAACCGTTGTTGGAAACTACGGCAAGGAGCTTTTCAATCAAGACCGCCGTAGCCGACAAGGCGTATTTGAGTAAGGCAAACTACCAACTTGTGAGTGATTTGGGCGGACAAGCCTTTATTCCGTTCCGGTCAGATTCGCGGGCAAAAGCAAGAGGTTCATACCTTTGGACTAAGATGTTCCATTACTTCATGTATAATAGGGAAGAGTTCATGCGACATTACAGCAAACGCTCAAATTGCGAAAGCGTTTTCAGTTCGATAAAAAAGAAGCTTGGCGATAAGCTGAAAAGCAAGAACAGGATTGCACAGGAAAACGAATTGTTGGCTAAAATTTTGGCTTACAATATAACCGTGCTGATACAGGAGATGCATACATTGAGGATACGGCCAGACTTTGCGTGATTATTATCCGAGTTTTCCAGATTTTTTCCACAACTCTTTTTTCTGCTCGGTGTCTATACTTTCGGCCTTACCACGCTTCTCTAATTCTATCAAACACAACTTCACGCTGTTCCAATTAACATCCTTCCTTACTTTTTCTTCGACCTTTTTTTGTATGCCTGAAACGGAGCTGGGTTTGTCTGTCAGGACTTCTTCGACCCTATCAATATATTTCATACCCAAATTTTGTGATTCAATCATAAACATCTTATATAGTATACTATTTACGATACTAAATGATATACTATTTAGTATTCTTTTTAGTAAACTGCTCATCATTTAAATAGTGTAACCGGATTAGTATTGAATTCATGAACAACCATAACAAATTGAAAGGCAAAATCCCTTCGTGTGATTCGATATGGAATCAAAACAGCATATAGAAGTATAGTAAAGGTGATAAAATGACGATAAAGATCAAAATGGTGTATAAGAATACGGTATTCGAGATAGAGGGTCAAACGGCTGAAGAGGTGGAAACTAAGGCTACAGACATTAAAGCCGTTATCGATCGTTTAGGCGGCAGTTCTGTATCTTTGACACCAATAGGTGGAAACGATGCGATCATTGCGCCGTCTACTGCGGTGCAGACAGAATCACAGGGAAGCGAGTTCACCAGAGAGTCCTTGGAACATCTCCTAAGATTTGAAAAAGACGGTCCTATGATACTGTTCAGGATAGAAGCGGATTCATTGGTGGAAAGTCAGTCAAAGGCATTTATGGTGATAGCTTATGCTCTGTCTAAATTCTACGGCACAAAGGAAATTACATCAGAGCGCGTTACAACGCAAATGAAATCCAGTGGTGTTGATACAAAAAACATATCAAATACAACTCGAACTTTGACTGACAAACGCCTTATCGTTAAACCGTTAGGTAAAAAAACTTTCCAAACAACTCCACAGGGCGAAAGATATGCTGTAGAAGTATTGAAGGAGGAACTGTCGAAGTTCACATAGCCTACAGAACAGGAGTAACTGTTTTCGGTAAAAAAGGATAAACAAGAAGGGTAAAAGGCGAAGGTGTTTGGAAGTGCCCGCCTCTCTCGGCCAATTACGGCTTATGACCGTTTTTGGCTCCACGATAATTGCCTGAAACAGCTCCAAAATTCTGCAGGCTAACAATAATTAGCGAGTCAGACACTTAAGTTTGTTTGGAAGCGAAAACGATGCCAAATTCTGTCGAACAAAGAGCTATGAAAATTGTAATGGATTATGAAAGAAAACAAGGAAGGCATCCCGAAGACGTAAGTAGAAAGAAAATCGGATATGATGTTAAATCCGATGATCGTTGCATCGAGGTCAAAGGACAGTCGGATAAGAGAGCAAGCTGGATTTGGATAAACAATTCTATCGTAAGAAATCTTGGTAAAGACCTATCGAATTATTACATATATGTTGTTCACGATATGAAAAATGAGCCAAAATTAAAAATACTTGACCCAAACGATATTTTTAAACATCTCCGGATAGATACAATGTTTCTATTATCAACCGCAGATGTTAACGAGTTTGGAAAAGATGCAACGCTATAACACTTTAAGTGCAACCTTCAGACTTTAAGTGCAACCGAAACTTAAGGTGCAAAGCCGCTGCCACCAATACGTATTTAAATACAATATCCCATACATAGGTAAGTTGGTTTTGAATTTCTGTTGGCGTTATCCTACATTTGGAATAACATATTGCGTAACGCGGCAGGAAGTAAACGGTAGTTAACACGGATTATAAAAGCCGACAAAATTATTTTAACAAAATTAATGCGTGTTTTGAAATGACAGAGATACAGGTATTGAAGACCGGGACAACGACCGTGGGCATAGTCTGCAAGGACGGTGTGGTCATGGCCGCGGAAAAGAAGTCCACAATGGGCTATCTTATAGCGTCCAAGGAATCTGAAAAAATCTACGAAGTCGACGATGCTATCGGCTTGACGATAGCCGGCGCAGCCGGCGACGCACAGGCGCTTGTCCGGTATTTGCGGGCGGAATTGAAATTGTTCAAGATACAGAACCAGAAGCCTTTGACGGTCAAGGGCGCTGCCACGCTTCTTTCAAACATATTGCAAGGCGGCCGGTGGTCTTACGTCCCGTACATGGTTCAACTGATTTTGGGCGGCGTCGATTCGAAGGGTGCCGTAATTTATCCAATGGACGCGTTAGGAGCGTATGACGAAGAGAGAAAATTCTTCTCCACAGGATCCGGTTCGCCTTATGCGCTGGGTGTCCTGGAAGATTCGTACAAGCAGAACATAACAACGGAAGAGGCGGCAAAGCTTGCGGTGCGCGCCATTAAAGCCGCCATAGAGCGCGATATAGGCTCGGGCGGCAAAGGCATAGACATAATGATAATCAAGGCTGAAGGAATAAAGCGCCTCAAAGGCGACGACTTGGGTAATTGAGGAAATAAGTTTTTAACACGCCTGATTTTGCAAAACTGTTTGGGAATTCAAGCAACGGTTTCGTGGGAAACAATTATTGAAAGGGGAAAAGCGCATGGAAATATTTGACAAGATAAAGGAAGGTCTTCCGCCGGATGCGGACATATCAGACACATCGTTCGAAGGCTCGGAAATTGTTGTATACACGAAGAGCAAGGACTTTTACACGCAGAACGGGATGGCTGTCCGCAAGCTCGTCGACGAATTAAAGAAGCGCATCGAAATTCGTCCGGATTTGTCGATAACGATGGAAATAGAGGCAGCAACGGCGAAGATAAAGGAAATCGTCCCCGAAGACGCGAAGATACGCGACATTTATTTCGAACCTGAACTTGGGAAAGTGATTATCGAGGCTGAAAAGCCGGGTTTGGTCATCGGAAAGGGCGGCGAGACGCTGCGGACGATCAAGTCCACCATTTTCTGGAGCCCGCAGGTGGAACGCGCGCCCATTTTAAAATCCGATATAGTTTCTTCAGTTAGGAAGACGCTGCACTCTGAAACAAAATACAGGAAGGATTTTTTGAACAAAGTCGGCATGCGCATACACGCGCCCAAAAAGCCGGGCGAGCAGTGGATCCGGTTGTCTGCGTTGGGCGGTTACCGCGAGGTCGGCCGTTCGTGCGGTTTGATACAAACGCCTGAATCCAATATCCTGATCGACTGCGGCGCAGACGTTTCCTCTAACCAGTACCCGTATTTCAACGCGCCCGAGTTTGACATATCGAAGCTCGATGCTGTCGTGCTAAGCCACGCGCATCTGGACCATTCCGGGATGGTCCCGTTTTTGTACGAGCAGGGATTCAAGGGCCCTTTGTACACCACAGCACCCACGCGGGACTTGATGGTCATGTTATGTCTGGATTACATAGACGTCTGCCAGCGCGAAGGCCGGTTTGTGCCGTACACAAGCAAGGGCGTAAAGGAAGCTGTCAAACATTGCATCACGCTCGATTACGGCGAAGTTTCCGACATCACGCCTGACGTGCGGTTGACGCTTCAAAACGCCGGCCACCTGCTCGGTTCAGCGTTGGTGCACCTTCACATCGGTGACGGTCTTTACAACATCTTGTACACAGGCGACCTGCGCTATGAAAAGTCCCGCGTGTTCGAGCAGGCGTCGACGGATTTCGCGCGCGTAGAGACCCTGATCATAGAATCAACGTATGGAGGTTCCGGCGACGTGCTCCCAAGCAGGATGGATGCGGAGAAATCGCTGCTTACAAAAGTTGACAAGGTCATGCAGCGCGGCGGAAAAGTTTTGATTCCTTCGTTCGCAGTGGAGCGTGCGCAGGAACTTATGATCATATTGCAGGAAAACAAATTCGACAAGCCCATTTACCTCGATGGCATGCTCTGGGACGCCGCGGCCGTGTACACGGTATACCCTGAATTCATGTCGCGCGAGATTCAGCGGAAAACGTTCCACGAGGGTGAAAACCCGTTTTTGTCGCCAATATTCAAGCGCATCGCCTCGCAGAAAGAGCGCGAAGAAGTCATGAATTCGAAAGAGCCTTGTGTCGTCATAGCAACATCAGGCATGCTGATAGGCGGGCCTGCCGTTGAATACCTGAAAGCGTTTGCCGAGGACCCGAAAAACGGTTTGTTATTCGTCGGCTATCAGGGCGCGGGAACTTTAGGAAACCGCATACAAAAGGGCTGGCGCGAACTGCCTGTGCAGACGGAAAACGGAAAAACAACGACATTGAAGATAAACATGGAAGTCGACACTGTGGAAGGCCTGTCAGGCCACTCCGACCGCGCGAAATTGATTAATTTCATATACAAGCTCCATTCACGGCCTGAAAGGATAGTCTTGTGCCATTTAGACCCGTCGAAGGCGAACGATTTCGCAAAAACGCTGCACAAGATGTTCAAATGCGATGCGATAGCGCCGCGGGTCCTTGACGTTATAAGGCTGAAATGAGAAATCAAGTTTAGCGGCCTACTGGTATCGCGGCCAGAATAGGCACGTTGGTTTGTATCTTTTCGCCGGTTTTAAGGATTGCAGAGAATATGATGACGGTATAGTCTTTTGCGTACCTGACTTCAAACCGGCAATCAGCAAATTCTATTTCTTTTGGCAGGTCCCTGAAGTTTTTGGAAAGATTGAGTATCTCCAGACCCGCTATCTTTCCTTCCGGAGTAAAATCAATTATGTAGTCTCCTATGTCGACGCTGCCTTTGATTTTAGCATCTTTTGTTTTGATGAATACGGAATCGGATTCATCGTCATAGTCAAAAACGAATTGTTTCGCCATCTCGCATCACTTAATAATATTACACCTGACAACCGGTATTAAAGCCTTCCGAAAAGGCTTTTCTGGCAGTCTTTGATTATTTTATGCCACTTGCGCATCCTGTTAATTACCGTAGGAACCTTGATTTTATGATCTGGCGTTAGCACCGCCATGATAATCAGGGACGATGTGTTGCTTTTATCAAAGATGAGCTTGAATTTCCTTTCTCCTTCGCGCCTTGCGGGCTGCTCCTCAAAATCTATCAGATTTTCGGGGTTTAGCAGGTTCCTGATAACCTCTTCCTTTTCCAGTTCCCTTTCTGCGATGCGGATATCGGAATGGGAACCAAACTCCACATCGGGTCTCTTGTAACCTTTTAAAAGATTTTTGAGTTCGGAAAGATCCATTTAATCCACTTGTTCCGGCTTCTTTAAAACCTTTTGTGGATTTGGATGTCATTTTGGAGCAACTGCGAGAAATCGAAAAAATTTGACCGGACGTTTTAAATTTATGCGGTGCGAATTAATCGAATGCCTGCAGCGGTTTACGTTTCAAGGTTTGTCCCTGTGCTGCGGGCCGCCGAAGCTTATGAGCAGGTCGACCCTTCAAAAAATTTCCAGCGGGAAATGGGGAAAAGGTTCTTGCGCGTGCTGAACCTCGTAAACGGCACGCAGGTATTGCAATACGTTTCCGGTTACGGCCTTCTGCAGAAGGGAGGCGAATACACTGCCGTCGGGACAACGAAACAGGGCGACCCGTATCTTATTCGAGGCGTGCACCATTCCGGAAACGTTGAAGTGTGCGGGGATTTTGAAACAATCGCAGAAGGCGACATCCGCGACGTCGAGCTGGGAATATTTTCCGGCGACCGCGGATTCGTGGACGGCGTGAAGGCGAGGATGGAAACAGGTTTGCCGGATTGGATAGCCAAGCTCGAGGCGCAGCGCCTGTTCGTATGGTCTTTGGAAGACGTTTACGCGATCGCGGCGAGAAGAAAACAAATTTTCAGGTAAATAAATCCGTGAAGCATGATTATTTCTTATGCCGGCTGTGTTCCTGCCATCGTACTCCGCAAGTTTTGCGCCGGTCGACGGCCTTTCCGGTTCTGGAAATTTTTCAGCTTACTGGGACGAGATCCAGGACCGGACCATGGAAGTGTTTCGTTCGCTCGGGGCGGCAAGTTTGCCTAAAAAACTTCCCGCGGAAGAAGGCGCCGGAATTGCCAGCTGCGCGAACCTTTCAGGGGGCGGAAGCGTTTACGCCGCAGGGATATATTTCCGCAACTCAAAAGCCCAAAAAAATCCTGTTTTGTGGGCCGCGCAGTACGACATAGCAGTGTGCTCATTTGACGAAGGACTTGTGGAAGAATTCAGGCGGAAAATGGGATCGCCCATGCGAAGCGTGCGCAGGATGGGGCCTTCTGAAATATTGTTCCCCGTTTTCACCGGTTACGGTGTTTGGGTCGCACAGGACAGGCGCATAAACGAAGAGCTGGAGCGCGAACTCATGGCAACGGCTTGATATTTAATTCTTATCATGCTATCTTTGCTTGAAGCAAGATGTACGAACCTGCGCGCGGCAAACTGCACACCTATTCTGTTATGTTATCTCCGAAACCCCTGGCAGGCGTAAGGTTCGCGAACCCGGACATCGTCCGCGGTTTTGAAATCGAAATGGACATGAGATGGAGCGAACTGCAGGGATATATTGACACGTTCGCGCAGAGGTCCGCGTGCGCGGAAGACAGCGAGGTCGTGGAAGGCATGAGCCTCTGGAAGCACAGTGAAGGCGGCATTGTGATGCCTGTGAAAGGCGGCTTGCTCCTGCCGCCGAAAAACTACGGCCTTGTGGGCATTTACGACGCCGTCCGCGTTATCAGCGGGACAGGCTGCGGCATCGACCGTGAAATGGAGGTTCTTTTTTCCGTGAAAGATTACGGAGAAGTTGTTGAAGATGTGAGGAAGATTGTGGAAAAAAACCTGCCACCGGGAATTTCGGTTTCGCGCGCTTCGAGGCTTTACTCCGTTGACATGGAAGACGGCTTCTCGATACGCGTCCGTTCGGGCGGGTTATGACATCCGTCGCTTAAATATTTGCTTTTCAATATTTGTTTATGCAGGCGTCGGGCGATTCCGCCAGGACCAATTTCTTTTATTACGCCCGCAGGTTCGAGCCTGTCGCATTCAAGAACGGAAGGCCAAAGCCATGGGCAGCGCAGCTTTTCAGCGAGGAAATGGGTTACAGGTTCTGCGAACTACAGGGATATTTGGGCAGGGCGGCAAAATCCAGGACTGTGAAATCTCCGTCTACGGGATACGGTGAAAGATGCCTGAGTGTGGAAACCGGCGATCTGTGGGAACCTGTTGTTACAGGCACCTCAATGGACACTGTTGCAGATCCGGGCTTTATAGGCTCTCCGCTCCTTCCTGAAACCGCAAGAACATACCTGCTCGCAACGCACCTTGGCGATGAGGCTATAATACGGCCGGGTAAAAAACCTGTTTACAGTCCTGATATGGAGCTGTATCTTGTAGCAGACGTCGAGGGATTTTGCCGGGATGTAATGGAGATAATGGAAACAGGTTTGCCGGACGGCATAATTGCGCAAAGGCCTAAACGGATTGACATAAAACTGGACGGAACGGGAGAATTTGATATTTTTTACAGCGACGGGCCGTTGGTGGGGGACGTAATAGCCGTTGCGCGCGCGCGGTTCGGCTAGATTTTCATGATTTAAAGCTTTGCCCCTATTGAGGTATCATGCCTGAATTATGTGTGTACGCAAACAGGTTTTCACCCAGGGTAAGGAAGGGCGATTTTCCTACATTATACGATGCTGACAGATATGAAAGGGAGATAGAAAACCGCTGGAACGAGCTTCAGCAGGAATTGACAGCCGAGTCTTACAAGAAAACAACCAGGATGCCAATAAAAGGCATCGATCATCGTTCAATGGGCGTTTACGTGGAGAGGGGGGAAATGTCGCCAGACGATCCTTTCACGAATTTTTACGGGCTTGTAAGGTACAGGGCAGGGCAGCGCGTTGAGACCTTTGCCCGCGCTTCGCGGTCGCGCAGGCGACATGGCCCTGTAATGGAAACGCCCCATTATGTCCAGGAAGAAGAGGTGTTATTTGTAACGGATAATTTAACGCTGGCTTTGAGGATCCATGACATAATGGTGAAGGATCTTCCCGCTTTCGTAATCGCGGACAACCTTGTAAGGATACGCCTCAGGGGCTTTGTCGAATACATGGTCGAAGGGCATGAAGTTCCTGTGCTGGAAACCATAGTTGACCTGAACCCCATGGTGTCCAGCAGGGGAAAACCGCTGATAACCCGTGTCTACGGGGAAGGCAACCCTGTAAAACCGGACGAAGGAAGCGATTTTATGGGCAGCATCGGAAGAAATTAAAAACCGCGATGGTGCGATTGCCGGTTCCGGTAAAACATTCCGCAAGGTTGGATTGAAGATAGTCCTGCTGGTAGTAGGAAAAATGTTCAATTAAGCGTCAAAGCCTTTTACAGGCAAACTGCGCTGCACGAAAATATTTTTAGCCGCGGTGCACTTTCGCGTACTGCGGGCAGACGATTAACCAGTCTTCTTCGACGCCTGCGATGTCGCCGTTGATCGCATTTGAAGTTCTTCGAAGCTTTTCGACCGAGCGTTTTAATTCGCCAAGGTCGCGGTCGCGCAGCTTCTTTATCTTAAGGAGTATTATCGAGCCTTCGCGCAGGTATTTCTGTATCCTTTCGGTGTCGTTGAAATCGTTTAACGTCTCAACGCGGATCGACATCTTTCCGGCAGAAGTGTCCATGGCCTCGCTGTCAACTTCGATGTATTCCGTTGTCCCGATGTCGCCTTTTTTCTTAAAAAGTTTTTCAAAAACCATTTTATCGCTCTCAATGATAACTTAGATTTGTTTTCTATGAATTTAAACCTTTCTGGTAAAGCTTTGGTCCGGTGTTTTTTCAGATTCAGTTTTGCCTGCAGTTTTCAAGCATCGAAACGATGTTCCATACCTGCGTCCTTGTGTAAAGGGGTATGTTTGGGTCGTTTGAAACCTCGTCAAGTATGTGTATCGCAGAGGATATCCTCAAATCCATCGGCTCCTTGCTGTTTTTTATCTCCTCCGAAACCTGTTCCGCCGATGTGCGTATGTTTCTGGGAACCGTCCGGTCCATGGCGACCTGTTCGAGAAGCTGCAGAACCTGGGGCAATTGTTCGTACATTTCAAACACCTTCATGCGCTCATCCGTAAAAGATTAAGCCTGCTTCTTGCTCAGCGAACCTTGTATTTTTTCCTGCAAATCCTTGATCTTTTCCCTTGTTTTTTTGTCCTCGGAGTCCATGGTCTTTAGCCGCAGCCCAAGCATTTCCTTTTTTTCCGAAAGCTCCTTCTTCATTTCTTCCCCGGTTGTTTTTATCAGTATAGGTCCCACGGACTTGTATATTTCCCTGTCGCCCGCCTTTTCCAGTTCTTCCAAAGTCCTGTCAATTTCAATGATCTGCGCCTTTGTTGCGTCCTTCTGTCCTGTGATCATTTGCGACTGTTGCTGGTAGGCCTGGAACTGCATTATCATTCCACGCACTTCTTCGCTTACTTCCACGCTCATCTGGCCCTCACCCTGCGCGGCGACACTGCTGCGGTCTTGGTTATGATCCTGAAACCGCAGAACGGGCAGCGTATCCTTTTTCCTGATATCTCAACTTCCTTTTTGCAGTTCAAACAACGGTACATGACTTGAATCTCCTGTCTTGTGGACCATTAACCTCTATTTAATTTCTTTCCATTAAAGCCTTATTTGGTCAGACTTCATAGGAAACCTTAAGTTTCCTATGCAGGGTTTGCCATGCAAACCTTTGTCTTAAAGTTTGAAAGGTTTATTTATTTGCCTTTGCCCTTTTTAGCCTTTTCAACTTCGGCCTTCTCTTTGGGCTTCGCTTTCGGCCTTTCCTTGCCCTTGAACTTGTCGCGCTTGGCCTTCGGCTTGCCTATTTCGACGTCTTTCTTGAAAGGTTTTTCGCTTTCTGTGAGCGCTGATATTGTGCGTTCCGCACCGTATGCGGGGTTGTACGCTCCGCCGCTAAAGACGCAGCCGCATGTCCTGCATTTCCATATCCCGCTCGCCTCCCTTGAAACGGCGTTTTTCATGCAAGCGGGGCAAGCGTGGGCGATTTTCTGCACAGCCTCGATATCGGATACCATCTTTCTTATTTTTTGGCCGAAGCGCACACCATAGCGTCCGGCGGATCCGATCCTCTTTGTTCGTTTAGACATAAACATCGGCTCTACTTTAGCGAGTCCCTCAGCGATTTCTGCTTCTCGCCAGCCAGGCGCAGCATTTCATGCAGTTCTTCTGTCGTGAATCCTTCGGTGCCGCCTTTTTGCAGCGAGCAAATGTTGCCGTCGTTCTTGACCGAGACCGTCAGTCTTGCGTCAGCGGCATTTTCCTCCCTCTTGGAAGGATCGACAAGCAGCTTGCCGTTTATTTTGACAGTCGTCACGCTTACGGGCATCGCTGTTATCGGCAATGAGCCGGAGCGCTCGTCGTAATTGACCTTTCCGTTCTCGTATTTCGGCATTTTCGCAGTAGCCAGCGCCGCAACCGCGGCCAGGCTGCCAGCGTCAATAAGGTTGCCGTCAAAGTTCATTACATGGAGGTCAACATTCACAACCCAGACGTGTTCGTCGTCAATTTTCAGCGCTTTGACATTGATCATCTTCGATTCCCGCACAGTGCGGTCAACAACGCGCGCGACTTCTATGGACCTTATGTCAGGCGGTCCCGGTTCAAAGTCCGGGTCTGCCAGCGGCGTTAATTCTGCGCCGACCATCAGGACGCCTTCGTCCGGTTTGTCTTCGAACGGCTCGCCCACTGACATCTTTACGCCCGCAATTACAACAGTGTTGCCGAGCCTGACTTGCGCAGAGCCTTCTGCGCTCTTTATCAGGTTCGTTTCAATCTCTGCATTCCTGAATTCGTCCAGCCTTCTTCCGTCCAAACGCGAACCTTTTTCAGCCAGTTCGTGCACATAACCTTCGTCAATGGTCATCATAGCATAGCCTCTTTGTACTTGTTCTTCAGCGCCCCGACCTGCGCTTCATGGACTTTCTCGCAGCCTTTAATCGCGACATCAACAACGTTTTTCACGTCTTCCTGCGACAGGTCGCCGTCCATTTGCAGCAGCGTTATTTTTTTCATGCTCGGTGCGTACGCAACCGGCACATCGGCCTTTGTTTTCTCTTCCTCGTTGTATGTCAGGTCAAGGACATAGTCGCCATCGACCTTGCCTGCCGCTACGGCCGCGACCAGGCCGCGCATGGGAATGCCCGCGTCCGCCAGTGCGACAGACGCCGCATTGATGCCCGCGCACCTTGTGCCCGCATCACCCTGTAAAATTTCTATGTAAATGTCAATCCCGGTTTTCGGAAATTCTTTTGTGAAAATCACAGGCTCTAAAGCGTCCGCAACGACCTTGGATATTTCCTGCGACCTGCGGTCCTGGCCCGGCCTTTTCCTGTCCTTCGTCGAAAATGGGGCCATGTTGTACCTGCATTTTAAATGGACCCTGTCCGCTTTTTGCAAAAATTTCGGGAACAGTTCGCGCGGGCCGTAAACGCCTGCGACCGCAACCGTATTGCCCATTTTCACGTAAGCAGACCCTTCGGCGTTTTTGAAAACGCCCGCCTTTACAACGAGTTCCCTTAATTCCTCACTTGCACGGCCATCAGCTCTCATTGGTCTCACCTTCAACATATTCAAAAACTTTCGCCTCTGACGTTGTTTTTACGCCCGGGCTGGCATTAAGGAATTCTGTTACCGTATTCGTAAGGCCGTCCAGGTGCGATTTTTCATTCACCATCGCAACCGCTTGCGTCGCCAGGTCTTCGTTCTCGCCTTTTATCCAGACCCGGCCGTTCTGCCCGATCACGATGTTGCAGCCGGTCTTTTCCTTTATCATGCTTATCATTGAGCCGGCCTTTCCTATTAACCTCGGGACCTTGGACGGCGTTATGTTCACGATCTTGCCGCCGCGCAGTTTCTTGCACATGATGTCCTTCATTGTAAGCTGTATGTTCTTGTGCTTCGACACCGAGATTATCTTCGCGTACAGCACATCGCCGACATCGAAATATCTGCTGAGGTCTGCGCCGCGCTCCACGTACTCTTCGGAAGCTTCGCCTATCGACAATGACGCCTGGTAAGGTGAATTTATGTCCAAAAACCACGTTGACATCTGGACATCCAAAACCTCGCCAATAACTTTGTCCCCGGCTTTTGGCATATATCTTCCTGACAGCGCTGTAACGCCGACATTCCTTTCGCGTATGGATACTATGCCCACATTTTTCGCGAGTATCTTGTCGCCTTCCCGGAACGCGCCGTAGCCGGGCAAATAATCCAAGCCTTCGGCCAGCACTTCGCCGGGAACAACCAGGTCCTTTTCATTTTTCAAAATTGCCATCTGTTTTACCACCTTTAAAAAGCTTGTTTAAGTTCCTTTGATTCTATCCTGCCTTCCGTGATCTTGTTCAGGCGCTGCAGCATTTCCGCGGCAAGCCCGGACGGCAGTTCTATGATGCACGAATATGATCCGTCGCCGTCCCATGAATCCTTTTTCACTGTGGTCATTCCGCGTATTACAGAGCTGGCCTTGCCCGCATATTGTGCAGGTATGCGCAGTTCAATCGCAACGACCTCAATTTTTATCGGCAACAACGTTTTAATAGCTTTGACAGCGGCATCAACCTGGTCTTGCGCAGGTTCGAACGGGTCTATGTGCACGTTTGCTTCGTTCATCGCATTGATTATCCTTTGCTGCGGGTGCGGCGCATTGGTCTGCGGGTTGACAGCGTTCCGCGCTATCATGTTCGCGATCTGGGTTTTCTTGTCCTCGACCATTTTCCGCCGCTGTTCTGTAGTTAACTGTATTTCGCCGTCGCGCAGTATTTTTTCCGCAATCCTTTTCGCATCCGTTGTGCCGAATATTTTCTGCGTGACCGAGTCCTGTATGCGGTCAGCCTTTCTCGCATCGTGGAACACTCCCGGATACGCAAGTATGTCGTCGATTTTGACGTCTTTTCCTTTCCTGAATTCGTGCGCTTTGACAGGATCCACTAAAATCTCGAATTTTTCGCCCGCTTTCGCAAGCCGTGCTATAACCGCATTGTCCAACGAGACTGTCATCAATATCATCCTTTTTGGTGTGGTATTGGGATCCCGCCCAGGAAAGGATAGTAAAAGCCTTCCCGGCCGGAAACCCGGCTTTATCGTTTCTTTGACCTACCTACTATTATAATAAGGGTAATTTAAGCTTTTCGCAGCTACGCTAGCCGGCACCGCTAAGGCCCGATTTTAATGTTTTTGATTTTCGCGTAGTGCTTGATATTGTCTGTCAGCAAGAAGGCATTCCTTGAAATCGCAGTGGCCGCTATCAATGTGTCGAAGTCCCCGATTAACTCTCCCCTGTTTCTCAGGTAATTCCTCAATTCCCCGAATTTTTTGCACACGCCTTCGTCGACGTCTATGACCGTAACGCCTGTCAGGAATTCCTTGAACACATCCTCGTGCCTTTCCGGGTTTTTAGAGCCGTAGATCCCGTCGTAAATTTCAGCCACGGAAATAACGCTTACAGCCAGGCTGTGTTTGCTTAATTCCTTAAGCTTTTCAACGACCGCCTGCTTGCCTTTCAGCCAGCTTATTATCCAGTCCGTGTCGACCAAATATACCATTAAAGCTCAACTTTCCGTCTGGTTGAAGTCCTGTTTTCGTATATGCGCCTGACCAGAGAGTCCGCGTTTACGTCCCTCCATCCGCCAGCCGACCCGAAAAATCTGTTTTTATCCGGGCGTCCTTTTTTTATTGTCTCCGACAGGGCATCCTCGGCGGCCGCGCTTAGCGCGCCCTTCTTATAGCCGTATCTTTTCAGCGCATACTCCCTGAATTTCCTTTCCAGTTCGTTTGAGATCTTCAGCTTTAATTCTCCCATATTCCCATATTCCCATAAGTACTTTAAATATCTTATGGCGTGTAGCGTGCCAATAACGCTAGCCGGCGAAAGCCTCCAAAATCAGCCTTCCGGTGCCGTTGATTTTCGTGTACAGCTTTCCGCCGCTTATTTCATTGTCCAAAAAACCCATGTCGCCGAGCTTGTCGACATAGTAGTTAAACTTCGACCTTGTCGGCACGTCGAATATCCCCTGCGCCTCTTTTGACAGTTCGGTAACGGACATTTGACCCCGTTTGCCGATAAACCGCAAAATCCCGACCTCAACCTCTGAAACCGCGGCAATGGGCAGCAACGGTATGTCAACTATGTTGCGCCCGCCATACGATATGAACCTGTCCTGCCTGAAAACGTCATCGTACCGCTCCGGCTGCACGTAATATGCCTTGCACCCGGTTATGGAGGCGGCGAAAATCGCGGCCGAAGTCGCTATGTGCGAGCCTGACGCAATGTTCACCAGGATTTCATTTCCGCTTTCTTTTTTTATTATCTTAATCGTCTTTTTGAAGCAGTCCATGTAATCGTCATAGACAACAGGGACAAATTCGACCGGAAAATATTTTGAAAACCTGTTCTTAATGCCGTCCGCCACACCCCTGGTCTTCTCATTTATCCACGGCTCTGTCTTTTCCTTCGTGAACTCCGGCACAATCAGGTAAACCTTGTCCGCTCCCAGCCTCGTGCATCCCCATATGGCGCGCTCCTTGTCCCAGCCGGCGACGAGTATGTGTATTTTCATAAGAACTTTTCAGGGGCCAGATTTAAAAATTGCACCCTTCAAAAAAATTTTGAAGCGTTGGCTGCGCGTGCGCCTTTTTTTAAGGCCGTAGGATTTTCCATGATAATCATGGGACGGAACGAGTGGCCTGTTTTTTACAAGGAGAACCTGAAAATAGGGAACCCGCAAAACCCTGTTGCGATATGCACACTGTGGACAAAGAGGGAGACAATAGCCGGCGGGATAAATCCTGAAAAATATTCCGTTTGTGGCAACCTTTACACGGTACAGGGCATAAACCCCATGATGAAAAACATACTCTCGAATCCGTGCATACGGGATATAATCCTTTGCGGCGCCGACCTTATGAAAAGCGGCGAGGCGCTGCTCAGTTTCATAAACGCCGGAATGGACGGGAAAAGGCAGATCGCGGGATCGTACGGCTACATAGACGCGGACATCAGCGACGGCCTGATAGAAATATTTAGAAAAAGCGTCCGCATCATAGACATGCGCGGAAAAGAGGCGGACATTCCAAAACTGGTCGACAGCCTGCAGCGGCCGGTCACCCCTTTCATGGAGCCCGTGTTCATCGAAACTTCCATGGAAACTGCGCCGTCGATGGAATCCGCGGAAATAGGTTACAAAATCACTGGAAGGAACCTGAAGGAAACCTGGATGGGGATGCTTGACATCATAATGAAGTTCGGCAGCGACAGGCCCACGGAGCACAATGTGATGCAGAGGGGTTTGATTAATTTGGTGGCTGTGATGGAAAACGATTCCGGCCTTGGCGAAATAGACACCAGCAATTACTACAAGACGTTTTTCAGCAAAGAAGTCCCTGCCGGCGTGCAATACACGTACGGAAACAGGCTGTACGCCTACCGTCTGGAAAGCGGCGCCGCATTCGACCAGATAGAAAACGTTGTAAAAAGGCTGCGCCAAACGCCGCACAGCAGGCGCGCGCTTGTGTGCTTATGGGATGTGGACAGGGACAGCGACGCAAAAAACCCCGACCCGCCGTGCATAACCCAGATAATCTTCGGCATAAGGAAAAACAGGCTGCACCAGACAGTGGTCGCCAGGTCGCATGACATCTTCGGCGCATGGCTTTACAACATTGAGGCACTGAGGACAATGCAGAAAGAAATCGCCGCGAAACTGGGCGTGGAAGTCGGTTGTTTAACAACGATCTCTGTAGATGCGCACATTTATGAAAACAACTGGGAAGAGGCGAAAAAAATCCTGGACAAACATTATCACGGCATAGTTGCGTTTGAACCGGACAAGAACGGATATTTTGTAATAGACATAAAGGATGGCGAAATAGTAGTAGAGCACCGCGTCAACGACGGGCGTAAAAGCAATTACACCTTCCGCGGCAGAAAGGCGCAGCCCTTGTACAGGCAGATACTCCACGAAAACCTGATAACAAAATTCGACCACGCCGCCTACATCGGCCACGAGCTCGCACGCGCGGAAATCTGCCTGAAAGAAAACAAAACGTTCGTGCAGGATGAGGCTTAGTTGTATATTTAAACATATGTTCACAAAAATGAACATATGTTCACAGAATTAAACATATTGAAATCGTTTTTCGAAGAGCCCACCCGTGAATTCGGCGTAAGGGAAATAGCCAGGATTAAGGGCATCTCCCCGGCCACGGCAAGCAAGGAGTTGAAGGATTTGGCGAAAAGCGGTATCCTCAAACGGCATAAAGAACGCACTGCGACACTGTACAGAGCGGATATGGAAAACGATCTTTACAAAGACCTCAAGGTTTTTTACAACGTAAGAAAGATAAGGGAGTCCGGCCTTCTGGAGACGTTGAATAGTTTTTATTTAAAGCCGGCGGTAGTTCTTTTCGGCTCTGCCGCTTTTGGCATGGATACGGAAACCAGCGACTTTGACTTATTGGTGGTATCGGAGAAAACAAAAGAGTTGAAGGATCTTAAAATCTTCGAAGCGAAGATAAAAAGAGAGATACAGGTTTTTGTGGTCAATGAAATCAAGGACCTGAGAAACGGACATCTGATCAATAGCGTTTTAAACGGCATAGTAATTCAGGGAAGGATAAAATGGATTTAAACGAGTGTTTCAGAAAGGGGTTCATCAAGAAAACAATCGTCAATAAAGAATTGGTAAAATCTCTTATAGAGATGTCGGATACAAGGGGATCGGTGGTAAAGGCCGCCAATATCACGAAAACCGACGTTTCGGTCTATGTTTCTCTGGCTTATGATTCCTTGAGGGAGGTGTTGGAAGCGCTTTGTGTTTTGAACGGCTACAAAGTTCTGTCTCATATGTGCGTGGGCGAGTTATTGGACAGCGTGGTCAAGAATTTCGATTATGACAGCTTTGACAGATTCAGATGGATCAGAAACGGCATAAATTATTATGGGGAAAAGATAGATTTTGAACAGGGAAAAGAGGTTATTGCAAAAATCTTTGCAATGAAAGACGATATTTTGAAAAATTACTTGAAAAATATATGACTGCGTCACTTCTTCAGCGCGTACAGTTTCGCCCGCCCCACCACGCGAAGGATGACCAGGCCTTTCACTTCTAGTATCGCAAGGTATTTCGACGCCGTAACGCGGTTAATCCTGTTTTTCTCCGCAACTTCCTCTATGGTCATTCCCCATTCAGCCGCGGAGCGAAGGCTCTGCAAAATGCTTTCCTCCGTGCCCTCGAATCTCCTTTTTTTCGCCATCTTTATCCCAATTAAAACAGATGCTTCGTAAACTGAAGCATACCGATAGTGCATACGGTATGCTTCTAGTTGTTGCGTCTGTTTCTAACCACCTAGATTGTCGTAATCCTTATCAGCGTCTTTCCGCCCGACGTTCCATTGTTCTCTATGCGCAGCTTGTAAGTGCCTTTCTTCAATATGTCCGTGCCTTGCACGTCTATGTCCGTGTATTTCAATTTCAGCGAAAGCAGGTTCTTGTCGCGCAACGGGTATCCGAAGGACGGGTTGACCTGCGTCGTGAACGTGCCTTGGTCCAACAGTTCGGCCCGGTTCTGGAACGAGGCGCGCGTGCCTTTCGTAACAATTGCATAGATCCTGCTCTCCCTGATCAGCCCGTTGACGTTTATCCTGTGCTCGGCTGTTGTGTTTGACGCGCCGGCGGATACGCCCCCGCCCGTGCCATATAATCCGATAACAGAATCGTTGAAGAACGACACGATCCAGCGGGATGTCCATTCAGATGTCGCGTTTGTCTTGTTCGCGGGTATCTCGCCGGACGTAGTTGTGTAAACCATGTAGTTCGTGTCGTCGCCCACGAAGAACCTTACCGTTAGATTCGTCGACGGAACGATCACGGATATCGCGAACGTGTTCGTTACATTGACGTTCTGCGACCCGAATGTGAAATTGGCAACTATATAATGCGTGCCTGCGAAGAACGACGACAGGCTGACTGTGTCGCTTTGCGTCGCCGATCCGCCCGGAGTTATGTTTAACAGCGTCGAGTTCCAGTAATGCCTGTACGTTGATGTGAACGTGGTCGAGTTGAATATGTATACGGTCAGGTTTCCATTGGTAACAGCCTCGTTCGCAGTAGACGTCACGGTTGTCGTTATTGTCGCTGTGTCGCCCGTGCCGTACGTCGCTTGGCTTGCAGATGCTGTTATAGTCGCGTTCGTGTTCGAGCTGACGTTAAACTGGGTTGTCGCGCTGCGCACGATTTGCGAACCCGTTTCATTGGTATAGTTGAACGTGGAGTTCAGTGTGTACGTGCCTGTGAAGTTCTTGTACGTGCGGAACGTCAGGTTTAAGTTCGTTACGTTAAGTGCATTGGCGCCGGCCGTGATCACGTTCTGTGAGTAGGTTTGTTCTATCCTCTGCGACGCGTTGTAAACCTCGACCACAAGGCGTCCTGTCACGTTTATCCCGCCCACAGACGTTATGGTGCCCGAAATTCCGACAGCGTCGTTGACCGTATAGTTGGATGTCCTGTTCGCGCCTACTGAAAGCGTCGCGTTTATCCTCGTAATGTCAAACGTCTTTGCGTCGTAGCCTATAAGCCCGCTTGCATCCGAAACATTGCAGCGCAGCGAATATGTCCCTGCGTTGTTGGCGCTTACATTCCACGCTGTTGCGTTTGCCTTTGTGGAGCCGGCGTTGATAGACCCTATCGTCCTGTTGCCTATGTCCGGCGACGAAGTCGCTGATGCGACTAACACGCCGTTGTAATCACTCACGCTGCACGCAATCGTTAACGTTGTTAGCGTTAACTGCGTCGGGTTCCTCACAGTCACGTTCGCAGTGACGTTCGTTGACGCATTGTATTTCGGCGCGTTTAATGTAACATTCACATCCGCCGAAGCGTTGTAGGATATCGAGAAGTTCGCCCTCTCGTACGCCGACCCGCCAACCCACGTGTAATTCACGCGCACCGAATAGTTGGTCGACGCGTTGTACAGCGTGTCCCATGTGTCGCTTATCGTGTACAACGACGAGGTCGTCACGCTCACCGACGTGTTGCGTATGTTCGTTATCTCGTGCGTGTTGTTCCATACGGATAGCGTGAAGTTTCCTGTGACAGCTAAATTGCCGCCTGCCGTGACGTTTCCGTTTATCGCAAGCACGTTCCTGAACGACAGCAGCGTCGCGTTCAATGTCACATTGATCTGCGCTGTCAGGTTGGACGTAATGTTGAAATCGACGCTCCTCGTTAACACTGTCCTGTTTCCGGTGTGGTTGTAATACGTAAACGTCGCTGTCGCGCGGTACGTGCCCGGAGTTTGCTGCCCGGCGCCCCATTCGCGCTTGAAGTAATATGCGCCTCCTTTGTATCCGCCGTCATGGTGATAAACAGTAACATCATCGAAGCGCGAACTGGATTTATGCGCACCGAGCGCAACCGTGCCTCCGGTGATCGGGTCGTGTATTTCCGTCGCGTTTATGCGCCCGAGCCCGCCTATCTCCGCGTCAAGGCTGTATTCGCGCGCTGTTATGTTTAACGTATACCACGTGTCCTGCGAAATGGCTATCATGCCCGCAGAGTTGTCCGTAATATTAACAGCTCCGGTGCGGTTGTTCTTGTAAATCGCAAATTCTCCGTTCGATGAGATGTTTAACACGTAATAACGAGTGGAGTTTTCATAGCGGAAGTAGATTTGCGTGTTATTCGCCACGCCGCCGAGCATGCTGAACCGCAGCGAAACCGTGTAATCGTTCCAGTAGGAATTGTTCTTCAGCTTGGTTATCGTTGACGTGTCTGTGGACGCGTTCGCTGTCTGTATGTAGACCCCATTTTGTACTATCCACGATCCAATGGTCGCGTTCCAGCCTTCGGCTGTGCCGTCGGATTCGTTGAAATGGTCCTCGAACGTGTACGGCACAGTGACGTTCTGCGTTTGCGGGTATGTTGTCTGCGCCGCGCCGTAAATCGCCCAATAAACGCTGCGCAAGAACATATCCTTCGCCTCTGTTGTCCAGTACGTTGCGCGGTAAGGACCATAAACAACGACCCGTCCGCTGTTCGTCGAATTGACGCCTATGATCGTTCGTCCAGCCGTGCCGTCGTCAGCCAATTCCGTCCCCTTGAAATCAAACAGGTACAACGAGTTGTACGTCACGTCCTGCACGTCAGAAACATTTGTATTGTTATAACTGTCCGTAACCGCGTGCGATGTTTTCACATTCACGTCCCTTTGGAAGCGCCCGCCCCAGCCGCTCGATAAATTCAGGTCGACGGCGCCTTTTATCATGCCGTAATACGTCATGACCAATGGTTTGCCTGATGTGACTTGCGACCAGATGTTGTTGTCAACGTACTGCATGAAGAAGTTGTCGTAAGACGCCTCGCCCCAAACGATCACATTGTAAAGCGACGGCGTCCACGTGTTCGCGTTCACCGTGTCGTCGTCAACGAGCGTGACATTATAACCGGCGTCCGTCAATGTCGCATTGTACAGGTATTCGTAGCTGTCCAGCGCGCTGGCATTAGCCACGACTAAACCAACATTGTCCTGCACAACATTCCTTATCGTGACGTCCAATGTTCCATTTATCTCAATGTTGCCCAGCCGCGCAACCGTGCCGTTTATCAAAACGCCCTGGTTCTGCGTTACGTTCGTCGTAACATTGACGAACAGCGACGATATGTTCGCCAGCGTGCTTTCATTCACGTAGACGGTCGTAAAGTTGCGGCCAGTGCGGTAAAATGCAAGAGCCGCAGTGTAATTCAGGCTGTAATTTCCTGCGTGTGTGTCCGTGATGTTATACGAACCTGAATAATTGCCGTCATTGATGTTAAGCATGCTGACATTTCGCGAATAATAAGGCACATTCCTGAACTTGTTCGCCCATAAGCTTGTCAGATTCATTGAAACGTTTACAGCATCGATCTCGTCGCCGCGCAGATAATCGCGCACAGTAACGTTCAGCGAAATGTTCTGGCCGTATGTGTAATAAACCGTCGAAGGATTGATTAAACCAATCCACAAATTGCCGTAAACCGATGCTATGTGCGAAGCCGACGACGCGGAGTAGTTCTGGTCTCCGTCAAACCAAAGCGTAAAGTTGTAAGCGCCCGGAACATCATTGAATGTGATATTGTAAACCGTGTTGTTCGCGCCCGTGATTATCCCCAAGGTTGTGTAGTTTGTCGAATAAGTCTGCGTGTAGTTGAACGTTAAATTCAACAGCTTCGTCTCCCACGAAAAGAACCCAAGCGGCGATGACAAATAACCGGTCGCGTTTATCCACTCGCTGCGGTTGTAGTCGCGGTTCGCGTTTGTATCGTTCAAATGCAAAGTCGCAACCGATTGCGATTTCTCGATGTTCAATATCTTGCTGACATTATAACCGGTGTAGTTCTGCGTCGGCTGGTACGTCACGTTGTATTCGTAAATTCCGGCAGCGCTTAACTCATCGTGCATACCGACGCCGCGCTGGTATTCTAATTGTATTTCACCAGCGGATAATGTTCTATTGTATATCTTCACTTCGTCGATTGAGCCGTTGAAAAAGGTGTGTGATGTTGTAAACGCATCTCCGATAAACATCGGTTTGTCGTTGAATGTAACCTGATACGGGAACGACAACGAGCCTTCATACTGCCCGTTCAGGTAAAGCGTCATGCCTGTCGCGTTTTTCACGGCAGTCGCAAAGTACATGGTATTCGCCTGCAAGGTGGTGGAGGAGTCGAGGTTTGCAAACGTACACGAACTTCCGTCGGTAACGCAGTTATAGGTCATCGTGAACCTGAGCTTTCCGGAAGAAATGAATTGTATCTGATAGGTCCTGTTGCCTGATGTGGTGTGTTGTTTCGAGATCAGCCCGCCGTTGGTTGCGTTGTTGGCGTTGAACCACATGGAAATGCTGAAGTTGGTGAGGAACCTTACGCTGTCGGCATTTGCGACGACCATATAATCATCCGTCCCGTCAAACTGCAAGGCATTCCTTAATTTTCCGGTCGTATACGTTGCATTCGCGCCAGTCATCGTCCCTGCGTTGTTCCATCCGGAAAAGTCATTCGTATTATTGTCAAAATGCCACCATCCTACAAGCGCGCTGTCGTTGGTATATGCAACAGGCGTGCCGTTCCTTTCAACGTAAATCCCGTTAACCGCATCCCCGAGCCTCAAAAATCCGGTCGTATTCACAGGCGCATGATAAATCAGCGGTATGTCCTTGAACACTCCGCGCGCTGAATCATTTATTTCTTGTGCGCTCATCGAATAGTTGTAAATGCGGACTTCGTCGATAGAGCCGTTAAAGAAGTTTGAATTTCCTGCAAGGCCCCCGATAAGCACGGGGAATGGGCTTGCATAAGGTGTGGCAGTTTGTGCCGTGCTGTTGTCCTGGACGCCGTTTATGTAAAGTTTTAAAGTAGTTCCGTCAGCAGTCGCCGCAATGTGGTACCACGTGCTTGCCGACAGGGCAGTATCCGATATTAACTTGTTGCTGTCCGAATTGTCACCCACCATTAATAGCAGCTTGTTGTCAGTCCTGAAAGAAAGCGTATACGGGGAGGTTGCATCACTTCCGCCGGCATTGCCTTTCCAGAAAATTACTTTGGCGCCTGCGGGGCTTAGCATGCTGGTCTGGACCCATGCTGACAGTGTGAACTTAGTTAAATTAAGGCTCGGCGAATTTGGAATTCCAGCATAATCATTCGTCCCGTCAAACGTCAGCGCGCTGCCGAACTTTCCAGTCAAATTGCGCGTTACATTATTCGCCCCGCCAGTCCACGTCGCGTCGTTGCCAAACCCTGACGAGTCGTAGGAAATTCCTGTAATATTCTCGTCAAACGACAGATACAGGACAGAACCCGACATCCCAGTGGTTGCGTTGGAATTGTTCGTCGCAATGCCGAGTATCGGCGTCGCTTTCTGTACGAACATCGTGTATGAAACGTTGGAATAGGTGTAATTCGCTATATTCAGCAATATCGCAGAATAGTTGTTCGGGCCTGCCGGCAATATTGCATTTTCAGAAACGTTGCCCGGCCCTCCTGTTCCTAGCGACGTGCCGTTGCGCCAAAGCTGCAGTGTGCCTTCGTTGTTGTACAATATCGATGTCCTGTATGCCGTTGCGTTGGTCGGGTTGCCGTAGACATAACTTGTAATATCGGCCTGCGACCCGTTAAGGAACAGCGCGATGTTGGGATCGCCTCTTGTTATCGTAAGTATCCTTCCGCTCAGTATATCGGTTATGGAATAGTTCGCGAACCCGCTCGCATTCGCCGAGTAATTGTAAATCCCTGCGCCGAACAGCATCCCCTCTGTCCTGTTATTGTTTCCTCCTGATCCCGTCGGAGTACCGTTCCTTAGCAGTGAAAACGCGCCCTCTTCGTTGAACCTCGGGGAAATTGTGAGCGTCGCATTGGAGGCGTTCGGATATGTGTATGTAACAGAACCTTCCGTCCCGTTTAGATACAAATTGAACGAAAGCGATCCCTGTGGTACGTTTAATATCTTCGAAACATTGTACGCCGTATAGTTCTGCGACTCCTGGTACGTCACGTTGTACTGGTAAATTCCGGCTGCGGATAGTTCGTCATGCTCGCCTATTCCTCTCCTGTATTCTTCCGCTATCTCGGACATAGGCAAGGACCGGTTGTATATCTTCACTTCGTCTATTGTGCAGTTGCAGCCTGTGGTCCTTTCCTGCCCAACGCCTTCGAACGATGCCCTGCCTATGACATAAGGCCTGGAATTGGAAGACAATGTCACAGATCCTATGCTATAGTTTGCAAGCGTGTCATTGATGTACACGGACAGGACGCTCCTGTTGTAAGTAACTGCAACGAAGTACCATTTTTCTGGCGTTAAGCCGGACACCGTGCCTTGCAGGTCGGAACTGAAATCGTTTCCGCTGTCCAGTACAACCGAAATGCTGTTGGCTTGTTTGCCCGCATACACTTCAAACGGGAAATCTGTTTCAGCGGTCGCATAATAACTGCGCTTGCTGACTATCGCCTGCTGGTCGGTTCCCGGCGACGCTTTGACCTTTATCCATGCGGATACCGTGAAGTTACGCTGGATGGTTGTTATTCCAGTATTTACGAAGTCATCCGTCCCGTCAAATTGCAAAGCGTTTCTAAGCCTGCCTTGCGCATACGTCGCGTTAACACCGCCCATTACGCCGTTGTTGTTCCGCCCCGAGAAATCATTCGTATTATTGTCAAAATGCCACCAGCCCACGAGCGAAGAGTCGTTCGTGTAAGCGACATACGAACCGTTGCGCGTTAACTCGATTCCATTCACGGAATCTCCCAGCCTGACAAATCCCGTAACATTCGTCGCATTCGGGTATGTTTCCGGCAAATCATTCCAGACGCCGCGCGCCGAGTCGTTTATCTCCTGCGCGGACATTGAATAGTTGTAGATGCGGACTTCGTCTATCGAGCCGTTAAAGTGATTGTTGAGATTTGTGCCTATCAACAACGGACCTTCGTTGTCGCGGATGTTTCCAGCATGTCCGGTTGAGTTTATCAGAACGCCGTCAATGTAAATTCCGAGCGTCGTGCCGTTGTATGTTCCAGCCACGTGATACCATCTGTTCGTTACAACGCCGCCCGCCCTTAATACGCCGTTCCATGTAGTTGAGTTTGCTGCGTTGAACGAGAAATAATCGCCTCCGCTGTTGCACGGCGTCAGCATATAACCTCCGTACGGCGAAACGCTTGTGGTTCTCGCCACGCCGCCTTGCCCGCACCCTTTGTACAAATTAACATAGAACCACGCCGTTATTGTAATCTGGTTGCCTGTTATGTTCAGTGGATTGTTGGTTGCGGAAATTGTAGCGTAATCGTCCGCGCCGTCAAACGTTAACGCATTCCCGAATCGTCCGGTCATATTGTGCGTTACATTATTCGCGCCGGTCCACGTCGCGTCGTTGCCGAAGCCGGACTGGTCTCTCGCGCTCAACGTCGTATTCTCGTCGAAAGACCAGTAACCAACCAGTCCGGACGCAGCTTGGAACGAATTGTTCGTCTGTATTCCCAAAATCGGCGTCGCTTTTTGTATCGTAAAGTATGAATTTGTCGCGCTCCCGTTCGTCCAGTTCTGCGATTCCGAATAATATGCCGAGAAATTGTAAATTCCGGCCGGTAAAGTTATGTTTGACGAGGCGTTTCCGATAGCGCGCGACACTTCCGTGCTGTTTCTTAACAAAACAACTGTAGCCGACTGGTCGCCCAATAGCGCGGTTATGTTAGCCCAGACCGCAAGCGGGTCGCCGTAAGCGAAACCGGAAGACGTGTTAAACGTCACAGTGATATTCGAAACCCCTCTTGTAACGGATAATATCTTCGAAACATTCCACGCCGTATAGTTCTGCGATTCCTGGTACGTCGCGTTGTATTGGTAGATTCCAGCCGCGGATAACTCGTAATGCTGTCCGATGCCGCGCTGGTATTCTAATTGTATTTCACCAGCGGATAATGTGCGGTTGTAAATTTTTACTTCGTCTATAGCGCTATTCGAATACCAGTTTACATTGCTCCCCCGTTCGTATCCTATATGCACATCGCTTGCTGTGTTTATGGGCAGGGGAGCTGATGTATTTACCCCAGTTCCTTTTAAAATACCGTTAACATATAGGAGTGCAACACCGGATGAGTTCATTGCACCAGCCACATGGTACCATTGGCCTAAGGTCACGTTCTCGGTGTCAGTTGCGTTTGAAAGCGGCGTGCCCAATGTATTGGATAAAATGAAACTCCATGTTACGTTTTTATTGCTTAGCACAGTGTTATTGGATGCTTTGAGAAGCCACTCCCAACCACTGCTTCCGCTGAATGGGGGTGTTTTGCTCATTATTGGTATCCTGATTTGTCCGGATGACGCTTGCACGCCGGCAAGGTTTATCCATGCCGACACAGTGAACCCGTTCGATGTGGGTGTGAATTTGTCGCTGTCAGCCACAGTCACAAAATCATCCGTCCCGTCAAACTGCAGCGCCCCTCTCAATTTACCGGTCGTATACGTCGCATTCGCGCCAGTCATCGTTCCCGCGTTGTTCCATCCGGAAAAGTCATTCGTATTATTGTCAAAATGCCACCAGCCCACAAGAGAGGAGTCGTTGGTGTAAGCGACATACGAACCGTTGCGCGTTAACTCGATTCCATTGACAGCATCCCCAAGCCTGACAAAACCAGTAACATTAGTAGCGTTCGGGTATGTTTCCGGCAAATCATTCCAGACGCCGCGGGCGGACTCGTTGATCTCTTTTTCAGAGCGCGTGTAGTTGTATATCCTCACTTCGTCTATAAGGCCGTTGAATGGAAGCGCGCCATCAGGCCTTGCCCCGATGGACGTGGCGTTGTTGTTAAATACCAGTCCGCCCGCAGCCGTGATGTTCCCAACGCCGTCAACGAACACGGAAACGTTGCTGCCGTTGTAAACCGCCGCAATGTGAGACCAGCGGTTTGCGCTTATCGGCATTATCGCCCTTCTGGTTCCGCTCGTATCCACCTGGAAGCCTATGGCGTTGTTTATGATAATTAGTTCGTAATTGGTGTTCGCAGGCCCGTTATTTTTGGATATTATGGTTTGTGTTGCCGAAATCGTGTTGGGGTTTATCCACGCCTCGATTGTGAAATTCATCAGGTCTATATCAGCAGTCCTTACGAACTGGTCAACACCGTTGAAGTTAAGCGCGTTCCCGAATCTACCTGTTAAATTGCGCGTAACGTTATTCGCCCCTGTCCACGTTCCGTCGTTGCCGAAGCCGGACTGGTCATAAGCTTTCGCAGACGACGCGTTCTCATCAAAGCTGAGGTACAAAACCGTGCCCGACGAAGCCGGGAACGAATTGTTCGTCGCAATCCCTAATATCGGCGCCGCCTTTTCGACAAAGAATATCTTAGACAAATTGTAGCCTGTGAAGTTTTGCGTCTCCGGATACGACGCGTTGTACATCCATATTCCGGCAGGCAATGTTGCGTTCTCGCTCGTCCGTGTGCCGCCGCCCGTGTTCGTCGTATTTCTGTACAAAACTATATTCGGCGCATCGCCCGATCTCACAAACGCCGTCGTGTTCGAAACCTGGCCGTAAATGTAATGTATGTCGTTCCATATCCCGCGCGCGGATTCATTTATCTCCGCAGCAGTGCGCGAGTAGTTGTAAATCCTGAATTCGTCCAGCGCGCCGTTGAAGAAGAAATCGCCCAAGCCATTGTATTGCCCGATGAGGTTCTTTTCCGATGTGGTGCCCGTGCTGTTCGCCGTCCACCCGGTGGAATTGGCTAACACGCCATTCTTGAATATGGACATGCTTTTTGCGTTCTTGTTGAATACCACGGCGTAATGCGTCCACGTACCGGCAGTCGGCAACGGGGCCTGGACGGTAGTAGACCCCGCACTGGAATTACGGGCTGACGCCCACAAGGATGACGTCGTCGAGCCCGCCGCCCCGGGCTCATCAATGATTATGGCGGCGGCATTGATCTCATCCTCTGCGGACGTCCCCCTGTTTTCCCATATATATATTCTGTTACTAGCCGAGTTCCTGTCGCCATCCCACCTTATCCAAAATTCTATAGTTTGTTCATTCCAGCCCTGGTATTCCAGGCTGGGGTTTGACACCACTTCGATATAGTCGTTGGCCCCGTCAAAGCGTAATGCGTTGCCGAACCTTCCCGACGTGTTATGTGTTACATTGCTCGTCCCTGTCCAGCTTCCATCACTGTTGTATCCGGAAGAATCATACGCCGTCGTTGAAGTGTTCTCGTCAAACGTCCAGTATGCGACTAAGCCGGACCCTGACGGTAATGCGGAATTGTTCTGCTGAAGCGCAAGTATGGGCGTGATCTTTTCTATCTGCACGATCTTAGAAACGTTCTTCGCCGAATAGTTCTGCGACTCCTGATATGTCGCGTTGTACTCGTGTATGCCCGCCTCCTGCAATATTTCATGCAAACCGACGCCGCGCTGGTATTCGAGCTGTATTTCGCGCTCGCTCAGCGTTTTGTTGTAAATTTTCACTTCGTCGATTGTGCCGTTGAAGGACGAGCCGCCCAATTCCAACCCGCGGTTCGTGCCGCCTATGCCGATTGAATTTAAAAATATGTCGCAGCCCGGCGCAGCATTCCCTACAATTCTTCCGTGGGGTGATGCCCCGCTTGCGTTGAATGCGCCGTTGATGTATATTGCGACGGTTGTTGCGTTTCTCATTATGGTTACGTGTGACCACGTGCCGTTTTGCACCGAGGCAGGAGAGCTTAGGAAGTAATCCGAACCGCCCAAATTGCCGATCTGGACTTTTATGCTCCCGTTCGCATTTAACTGCATGCCCCAGTCGTCAACAACCGAACATTGTTCGTTATCCACGATTCCAGACGACACGTAGCCTTTCGGCTTTATCCACGCAGATACGGTGAAGTTCAAAAGTCCCACAGGCGAGGCGTTTACATACTGCCCGTTTGCAACAAAATCCAAGCCGCCCCTGAATTTTCCGGCTGTGCGGTTGGTGTAGTTGAACAATTTGCCTTGCCTGTTCCACCCGCTGCTGTCGTTTGCGATTATGTTGGCAAGCGAAGCGGCCTCGTCAAAATGCCACCAGCCCACGAGCTGTGAGTCGTTCGTATAAGCGACAGGCGTGCCGTTCTTGTCCAATGAAATCCCGTTAACCGCATCCCCTAACCTCACAAACCCTGTCGTATTGGAAGGATTGGAATACAAATAACGTTTGTCGTTCCAAGTGCCTTTCGCTGATTGGTTTATTTCTACGTCGCTCATCGAGTAGTTGTAGACGCGCACTTCGTCTATCAGTCCGATAATAGTGCTTGACGTTCCGTCTCCATACGATCCGATATACCAGAAAGGCTGGTTGGTTCCCAGAACATAAGGCGTGCAAACTGCACCGCAAGAAGTATCGTCTATTTGGTTTCCGTCTACGAACAATGCGACATGGCTGGCATTTAGCCTTCCCGCCACATGATACCAGGTGTTGTTGTTGAGTTGTTTGCCTTCTGTCGCGACTATGCCTCCGTTGCTGTTGATCATTTCAGCATATACCTGCCCCATGGACGCCCCATTCATGAACAAGCCATACCGGTCCCTTCCGGATGTGTTGGCAAGCATCATTATCCTGCTATAATCCGCAGCCCTCAATCCGTCTAATTTTATCCACGCCATCCATGTCGCCTGTCCGGTCATGTTCTGCGATGCGGTGTATGTGAGGTTTACGCCGCCGTTTACGGATGCGAGCGCGTCCCCGAATTTGCCGGACGTGTTGAGCCTGGCGCCGCTTAGCAAGACTCCGTCGTTGCCGTAGCCAGAGGAATCGTAGGCCGTATTGCCGATCAATTCGTCAAAGCTTAACCGCAAAACTTCGCCTGACGTTCCTGAAGGAACATCAGAGTTATTTATTTTCACGCCCAAAATCGGAACCGCTTTATCAATATCCAAATATTTCGTAAAGTTCTTCGCCGAATAGTTCTGCGTTTCAATGTAGCTGGCGTTGAACTCGTAAATTCCGGCGGCAGACAGTTCGTTCAATTGCCGCAAGCCGCGGTAGTATTCTGTAAGTATCTCATTCGCGTCCAGTGTTCGGTTGTATATTTTCACCTCGTCGATTGAGCCGCTGAAGAACAATGGGGCATCCGGCGCGGGGTTTCTGCCTATTTGTGTAGTAACTATATTTCCTGGAGGACTGTCGGATGTTTGGGCGGTTCTAGTGGAATCGGCGACGCCATTAATATATGCGGTCACATCATTGTTCCCGGATTTTGTAAGCGCTACATGATACCATGTTCCATTGGACAGTAATCCAGAGGTTGTCTGTTGCCTTCTTTCAGTGATTCCGTTTTTTGTCACCCTCCATCTCAAATCGCCGTTTCTTGTCCCGAAATACACGAAATCGCTGTTGTTGGTAGTGACAGAGGCAATTTCCATGGAACCTTTAAGTTTTTCAGATTTTATCCACGCGGATACAGACCAGTCGGTTGACGACGAAACATTGAAGACGTTTGTGCTCATTGAAACGAAATCATCCGTCCCGTCAAACTGCAAGGCATTCCTTAATTTTCCGGTCGTATACGTTGCATTCGCGCCAGTCATCGTTCCCGCGTTGTTCCATCCGGAAAAGTCATTCGTATTATTGTCAAAATGCCACCAGCCGACGAGAGAAGAGTCGTTCAGATAGTCAAGCGTCGTCCCGTTCCTCTGCAGCGAAACCCACGCCGCATCGTCGCCCTGCCTCAGGAACGCAGTCGTATTGTGAGGCTGGCCGTAAATGTAATGTATGTCATTCAAGACGCCGCGCGCGGATTCGTTTATCTCCGTATTAGACATCGAGTAGTTGTAGACGCGCACTTCATCGATTGAGCCGTTGAAGAACCGCGCCACGTTCGCATAATCCTGCGCTAATCCGCGGCCGCCTATCATCCACGAAACCGGCGAGTTGTTGAACGAGCCGCTTTGCGGACGAGAGGCGTCTGCCACGCCGTCGATGTACAGCGTGGTTTTGCTGCTGTTGTATGTCACAGCCACATGAGTCCATGTGTTCGCGCTTAATGACCCGCTTCCTGTCAGCCACGATGTGTCGTTCGTCCCTTGGTCATAGAACCTCAGTTTCTGGCTGTTGTCTATCACAAACGCGAACCCGTAGCTGGCTGCTCCCCTGTTCGAGTTTAATATGTCCTTCACAACTTCCGAGTCCGAAGGCATCCCAACAATGTTTATCCACGCAGTTATTGTCAACTGTGAAACGTTAAGGCTAGCCGAGTGCGGTATCAGAACGCCTGCATCTTTGCCGTTGAAGCTCACCGCATTTCCAAATTTGCCGGACGTGTTATGCTGCGCCGACCCGTTCAGGCTGCCGTCGTTGCCAGATCCTGACGCGTCAAACGTCTTGGTGCCGTTCACGTCTTCGAAGCTTAACGCAAGCACGGCGCCCGTCCCTTTGCCTTCATTGGTAAACGTGTTGTTGTTCTGTATCCCCAACGAAGGCGTGGCTTTCTCGATCGTTAATGGAAGCAGTATGGACGACGACGTGTAGTTATGCCCGCCGGACGTATTTAACAAATAGAAATACGGCCCCGCAGCATTGACGGTCGTGTGGTTTTCCGTCAGCCCGCCGGAATATTCGGCGTATATTTCTGCGGCTGTCAGCGTGCGGTTGAACACTTTGACCTCATCCAGCATCCCTTTGAAATAATTCGGGTTTTCGCCTGCGACAGGGTTTGCTGAATAGCCTAAAACCAGCGGGACGGCGTTTGCCGCGCTTGCCGACGAGTCGTCGCCGGTTGTGTTTGTCGGTACGCCGTTGATATACAGTGTAAGGCTCGTGTTTGCCTGCCGCGTGAACGCAACATGATACCAGGTGTTTGTCGATACCGGATAAACCAAAAGTTTGCCGCCGACTGTGGTTGCGTCCCATATGGCCTGTAGCACCCCGGCCGAATTCACCACAATCCTATAACCTGTGGTAGTCCCGTCCCTTTTGTCCAGTATCGACGCCGCCGTCGCCGGCAAAGAGTGGACTTTAAACCAGAATTCATAGGTCATGTTCCCGAGCAGGCCGAAATCGAAGTTGTTGTCCGTCAATGTGACAAAATCGTCAGTGCCGTCGAAGTTCAGGCAAGTCCCGAATTTGCAGTTCGCCGTGGTATTATACGTTGCATTAGAGCTTCCTGTCATCGAGCCATGCGCCCCATAGGCGGAACTGTCCGTTGCGTTGGTCCCGCTGACCTCGTCAAGCTTCCAGTAGCCTAATAATTGAGAATCTTTTGTCCCGAACCGCGCAACAGGCGTGTCGTTCAGATACAAATTCAAGTCAACGTCGCCCGCACCGAGACGGTTCGTCTGGTTCGCGATGAAAACCGTCTGCGTCGAATAAATTACGCGGCTGCTGTTTAGCTGTAAAACTTCGTCCGCAGTTAATGAGCGGTTGAATATCATCACTTCGTCTATTGTGCCGTTGAACCATGCCGCTGCTAAATTTGAGACGTCACCGAGCGTGAGGTTGTTCACGCCCGCGAAGCTGTTCAACATGTTGTGCGCGTTCCTTTCGTTCAAAACGCCGTCTATGTACATTTCAATGTGCGACGCGTTTAACACGCCGACAAGGTTGTGCCAGTTCGAGTCGTTTAATGTGTAAGTGCCGGTATCGCCGGTTGCCGGCGAGGAGGCGCTGTCGTTTGTCGCGTCTAAGCTGGCTGCGACACGCCCGCCGCTCACGGAGAAAACAACCAGCCGCCAGCCCTTGCTTGTCCCGCCTGACGTTTCCTTTGACACGATGCGCTGGTTGTTGACCGTGATAGGCAGCGTTGGCATTTTTATCCACACCGAAACTGTCACATTGTTGGCATCAAAATTGGACGAGTTGCCTAAATCAACGTAGCTCGCAGTCCCGTTGAAATTTAATGCACGCCCAAATCTCCCGTCTACCGGCGTGGTTAAGTTTAACCTGCCCGTATTGCCGTAGCCGGATGAATCGTTCGCAGTCTGGCCTTCTTCAAACCGCCAATATCCCACAAGTCCGGTCGTGTTAACGAAAGCGTCGGTCGTATTCGCAATTGATATCTCCGGATTTTTGCGGTCGATCATTACCGGTATTGTCAGCGACTCGGAAGTGTAGTTGTTATTTCCCGACGTGTTAAGCGTGTAGAAATAAGTTCCTGCCCCGAGAATTGCGGATTCATTAAGTTCTAAAGAGCTTCCTGAATATTCGGCATAGATTTCATCGGCTGTTAAAGAGCGATTGTATATCTTCACCTCGTCGATTGTGCCGTTGAAATAATTGCTGCTTTGTCTTACTCCGATTTTTAAGTTTTGGTTAGCTGCTGCGCCCAGCATGCCACCTTGAGTTTTACCGCTTTCCGTATTGTCCAAAACGCCGTCGATATAAAGTCTGTAGGTGTTATTTTGGACGGTTACAGCAACATGATGCCATACGTTGTCCGTAACAGGCCTCGTGCTGTTTATGGAATTAATTTCGTTTGTATTGGAACCGTGTGTTTCAAATATCAAATATCCAGCGGGTGCAACAGCGACATTTCCATTCCCTATTCCGAATATGGTATCCAAATTATTCCACGCAGGCGCGTCTTGGGCTATTATCGTCATGTTTTTAGTGCCGTTTGTTTTTATCCACGCGGTTATCGTGCCGTTGTTAGTTTTGGCAAAATATGGGGCGGTTACGAAATCATCCGTCCCGTCAAACATCAGCGCGTTTCCGAATTTAGAACCGCCTGTGGTATTCCACGTTACGTTATTGCTGCCTGTCCACGTCCCGTTGTTTTTGTAATCGCTCAAATCGCTGGCTGTGCTTCCGGCACCTTCCTCAAACGGTAAATACAAAACCGTCGACCCGTCGCGATGACGGAATTGCTGTATCGCCGTGCCGTTGCGGTAGAGATTCAAATCCAAATTATCGTTATCCGGGCGGTTTGTCAAGTTGCCGTAGAACTGCGTCGGCGTTGAATAGACGTTGCGCGTCGCATACAACTCCGAAATTTCCGCGGCTGATAATGCTCGAGACCACACAGAAACTTCGTCTATCGTGCCGTTGAAAAAGTTGGTTGAAACGCCATCGCCACCGATGGCGACACTGCTAGCGTCATATACTATACTCCCGACACATACAGAGCTGTTGCTTATTCCGCCGTCGATATAAATTTTGCACAAGGAACCGTCATAAGTTCCTACAACATGATGCCACAGGTCGTCGTTTATTGGTGCAGTCCCCACGGTGTTATTTCCTGCCCCAACGCCGGTATACACAACCAGCCTTGGCTTATCAGAATACACTTTTGGAGCGTCAAGCACATACCCTGCTTTACTGCCTGTGTATTTGTCGACAATTCCAGCAAAATTTGCTGAGGTGCCTTTCGTTTTAACCCATGCGGAGATTGTGAGGCTCTGCACGCCCAGGCTTGTCGAATCCGGCACACTGACGTAATCATTCACCCCGTCAAACCGCAAACAGCTTCCGTAATAACAGCCTGTCGCATTCCAGCCTGATGTGCTGTTGCCGTTTCCGCCGCCCGGGTTTGATGTATTCATATTCGTTAGCGTTCCGTCGTTTCCGTAAATTGACGAGTCCGACGCAATCGTACCCGAATTGTTCCCGAATCTCCAGTAGCCGACCAGGCCGCTTGTATTAAATCTCGTGACATTGTTGAACAATTCCAACCCGCTGCGCGCCTTTGGTATGTTTACGATAAACGACAGGTTGTACGCGGAAAAGTTCTGCGATGCCTGGTATGTTACGTTGTATTCTTTTATCCCTGCGGACTGCTTTTCTTCGTGCATGCCGGCGCCGCGCTGGTATTCAAGCTGTATTTCGCCCGCGGACAACGACCTGTTGTATATTTTCACCTCATCTATCGTTCCGTTGAATGCCCTGCTTCCAAAATCTGAAATCCCGATAGTCACCCTGTTCCCGGTTTGTCTTGTGCCTGAAAATGTGTCTGTTCCTCCCAAAACGCCGTCAACATAGATGCTTATGGTATTCCCTGAAATAGTGCCGGCTACATGATGCCATGCGTTCAGGCTTATTTCCGGCCCTATTGCTGTAAATTGTGCGACGCCGTTTCCCACCCGGAAATCAGCACGCTGGCCGCTGCCGCCGCCCAAAAATATATTGTAAGGTCTGGTAAAATCGTTTTTCCCGTAATGGGTAGAAATGGGTTCAGCATTGCCGGCCGACCTCCAGTATATCCATCCGGACATTGTCAGGTTTCCTGTAATACTCGCGATGTCCGCCCCGTTTCCGGCATCTATGAAGTCGTCCACCCCGTCAAAGCTCAATGCGTTTCTCAATTTGCCCGTAACTCTCGTCGCATTGCTTCCTCCGGTCATAATTCCCATGTTGTTCCAGCCTGACGAATCGTTTGTGATGTTGTTTCCGATTAAATTCGCCTCGTCAAAATGCCACCAGCCGACGAGAGAAGAGTCGTTCGTGTAAGCTACAGGCGTGCCGTTCTTTTCTAAATTCACGCCGATCGAATTGTTCAGAGTATCCCCGTAAACTACAAATCCGGTCACGTTCGTCGCGTTCTGGTAGAAAATCGGAAGAGAATTACGAATGCCTTTCGCCGACGCATTTATCTCCTCCGCAGTGCGGGAGTAGTTGTAGATTTTCAATTCGTCAATAAGACCGAAAAACCTGTCACCCCAGTTGTCCTTGTTTGTTCCTATCGAAATCGTGCCGTTGGTCTTTGTTATTGGTTTGGATATTGTGGTGGAATTTTTCAGAACACCGTCCACATAAATGGAAGTTGCGTTGGTATTCTTCACAGTGACCGCCAGATGGTACCACGTATTTGTGGCAAGGTTCGCGTCGGGTGTGATTACAGACACATAACCTGTACCGTCGTTCGTTTCGAATAAAACCTCGTCGCCTAAAAGGAATACTGCGTAATTTTCCACGGCGGGCGTTCCTTTCTTGTTGCCTTTGTCGAGTATGGTATAATACGTAGCCGCCGTGACTGCGTCTGGCTTTATCCACACCTCTACGGTAAGGTCTTCGGATATGTTCAGCGCCGAACTTGTTGTTACCGTGATATTGGAATTGACACCATCAAAGAATTTCGCATTTCCGTATTTTCCAGATGTGTTGGTTTTGGCACCGCCGGTCAGAACGCCGTTGTGGCTGTACCCGGAGGAGTCATAGGCTGTGGTGCTTTCATTTTCATCAAATGACAGGTATAATACCAGCCCTTTATCCCCGCCAAACGTGCCGTTTTGCCGTAACCCGAGTATCGGCGTCGCCCTCGGCTGCGTAAACGAGTAATAATCGGTAACGCGCCAATTTTCGTCTGAAGTTCTTACATAGTAGCGATATTGGTTGACGCCCGCGTTCGGCGTTATGTTCGTGTAAAACTGGTTGCTTATCCCGCGTGAAAGCGTGAAGTTGCGGTAAACGCCATCTGTGAAATTCGCTTCCAATGTAACATTACACCATGTCGGACAAGGCTCGACGGACACGTTGAACCACGTCGCAACCGAAGTCGAATATGTAACAGGCCACGATGTGATGTTCAAATGCGGCTGCGCGTCAACCGCGCGGCCTTCGATTTTCAACAGCCGCTGGTCGTAATCTTGTTGGCCTGCGTTATCGTGGTCTGTTAAATTGTAATTTATTATAGTCGTATTGCCGAGTGTTTTGATAGTGTGCGCCACGCCCGACGGCGTCGAGTTGCGTTTGTTGAAGTATGAATTTTTCGCAACGTATTCGTTGTATATCTCCGTCGACGTTAGCGAGCGGTTGAAGATTTTTACTTCGTCGATTGTGCCGTTGAAAGGATTCAGGTTTGTAATACTGAATACCCCAATATGAATGTTATCGCTGTTAGGGTTGGTAGTCGTACTCGCATTGGTTGCCGTGAAATCAACCGCACCGTCAACATAACCTGTCACAGTCCCGCCATCCTTCACGAATGATATTTGATGCCATCCACCATCAACGATGTTTGAAATTCCTGTAAGTGCGGCGGTTGAACCGTCAGTTTGGTTGTAAATCCAATTTACGTTGTTGGCGATTTGCCTGAAAGATAGGAAAGTATTAACCGATGTCCTATGGGACGCAATAAGATAGCCGCCTGGAGAAGTGCCGTTTGGCTTTGCCCACAAAGAAAGTGTGACAGCATTTCCGGACGGGATAAGTGTGTTGGCTGCTGGAAGTGCGACAAAATCATCCATCCCGTCAAACGTCAGCGCATTCCCGAATTTCCCGGACGTATTCCATGTAACATTCGCCGTCCCTGTCCATGAACCGGAATTTCCTAAACCGCTTTCATCCTTCGTCGAAGAACCGTTTGCTTCGTCAAACTTCCAATAGCCTACTAAACCGTTATCCGGCGAATCCTCAACCCCGGCATAAGCGTAAGGCGTTGTCGTGAAGTCGTCGTAATACTGCGATTGCGTCTGCAAATATTGCTGTTTTACTTCGTCCGCTGAAATCTCGCGGTTGTATATTTTCACTTCGTCTATCGTTCCGTTGAAATACGCGCAACCGTCGAGTGTAGTCCCGCATAGCCCGCCGCCTATTGATACGTTGTTAGTTGTGATGCGCACAGCTGAATTGTCACCGCCGGTCTGCGTCACGCTTTGCGCTACGCCATCTATATATAATTTATACCCGAACGGGCTTGAACCGCTCGATCTCGTCGCAACGACATGCTGCCATTTGTTTTTCGCCAATGCGTTATTAGCCGTGGCGAATGTGTTGTAGCTTGCTGCGTTTGTGTGCGCGATGTCAAGCCTGCCCGGGTTTGTAATGATAAGCTTGTACTGCTGGTTGCTTGTGGCGAAATCGGTTTCGCAGACTATGCAGTTGCCGTCGGGATTAAACCCTGTCGGATAAACCCACGCCTCGATTGTCATCGGGCCTGTTAAGTTCAATGACGACGGCGTTCCTAAGAAAACCAGGCCGTTAACGCTGTCAAACTGCAGGCAATTCCCGAATTTGCAGGACGTTTCGTTCCAGCCTGACGTCGAATTTCCGTTGCCGCCGCCCGGGTTCGACGTGTTCATCCTTCTTAGCGTTCCGTTGTTGCCGTAGCCGCTCGCATCGCCTGTTTGGTTTCCAGTGGCCTCATCAAATTTCCAATAACCGACTAACGAGCCGTCGTATTTCGGCGAAACGGTTTTGGCGTGTGCGATAGCAGCAGTTTTGTCGCGCTTGAAATAGTTCGGATATTCTTCCGATTGCGATTCGTACATGGATTTTATTTCATCCGAAGAAAGCGCACGTCGCCAGACCATGACGTTGTCGATAGAGCCGTTTAACTGTCCCGAGCCGCCGCCTGCGCCGCCGCCGATCCTGACATCGCCGGAAAAGCCGTTGGCCCTCTTGTATGTGTTGTTCGTTGTGGTTGTCACAACAGCGCCGTTTGAGAAAAGCCTCAGGTTGTTGCCGTCATACGTCATAGCTATGTATGTCCAGCTGTTCAACGGAGGCGTGTTTGCCGGAAAATCGCCTCTGATATCCGACCCGTCCGTCCGGTCAACCTCGCCGTAGAAATAATTGCTGGTGCCGCTCCATTGCAGCCAAAAGCCGCTTGTCGACGTGCCCGTAGGCCTTACCATTACGCCGTAGTTTGTGATGCTTATCGGGTTCACCCAGCCCGCGATTGTCAAACCGTCAGTAAGGTTGAGGCTGGGCGATGCGGATATTTTTACATTGTCATCCAGCCCGTCGAAATTCATGCAAAAACCGAATCCGGTTTTGCAGTTCGTGTTGTTCCAGCCGCTCGATGAGTTTCCGGTCGTGTTCATAGTTGTTAAAACGCCGTTGTTGCCCCAGCCCGATGCGTCCGTTGCGTTTAACGCGCCCCAGCCATCATTCAATCGCAACCAAAGAACCAAATCGTTGTCGCGCAAATCGTTGTACGTCAGCGACGAGTTGACAACAGCCTCTAAAGTCTCTGACGAGAAACCTAACGAAACGTTCGTCGGGTTAAACCAGCCCGCGTTTATCGTGTTTGTGTAGCCCTGCGAAAATAAGAAGTGCTGGTTTGTTGTGCTGTTGAACTGGTAATCGTAGCGTGATGTTTTCGCAGTCGTGTTTTCCCACAATGTGAAATCGCTTCCAAGGCCTTCGGAATTTTTGCCGCGGTACGCCTGCCTGAAGTTCTGCGCAGTCCACAAAACGGACTGCGAGGTTGTGTTGCGGTAATAGTAATTGCCGGGTTTTATTTTCGTCTGGCCGATGTAGTAGAGCTGGCGGATTTCTTCCTCCGTAAGGGAGCGGTTGTAAATGCGGACTTCGTCCAATGTGCCGTTGAAAGGGTATTGCAATTTAGTAGAGGTTTTTTCCGCTCCCAGCGTAAGGGTGTCCGCAGTGCTTGCCATTTGCCCCGGCTTAAACGACGACGTTTCAGTAAGGACCATGTTTTTGTATATGCGTACATTGCTTCCGTCCCACGTGCAAACGTATTGTGTCCATGTGTCGTTTTCAAACGGTATGTCGACCCTTGGTTCAGCCGCCCCGGTTGTATTGGTTACAAAACATTGTATCCTTGCCTCGCCGGCTGGCCCGAGCCTGACGAACAGGTCGCGGCTCGAGCCTTTGTTTATCAGGTGCGCTTCGATGTTGCTATCGCGGCCATTTACCCAAAAAGCTACGGAAACGGCTGTGGCGTTCCTAAGCTGGTTGAAGTTGGTCGTATGCAATGCGTCGTCAATGCCATCGAAACTCAATGCGCTGCCGAATTTCCCGGACGCGTTCCATGTGACGTTTGTCGTTCCGGTCCACGCGCCTGTGTTGCCGTAGCCGGAATAATCGTAGGCGTTGCTGCCTGTCATTTCCTCGAACGGCGCGTATAAAACCAGCCCTTCGTCAATCGCATTCTTAGGCTCCGTGAATTTTACAGGGATGGAAATGTTGTGCCGGCCTTCGTAGATTTTTTTGACGTCAGCCGCAGACAATGTACGGTTAAATATCATGACATCGTCGATAACTCCGTTGAGGTACGTCGTGGAATACCTTCCTAAAACGAAGCCGTTCGCCCCGCCCGGCACACCGCCGCCGGCCATAATTCGCGTTCCGTTCCTCAAAACCCCGTTAACGTATATCTCCAGTGTGCGATTGCCGGAAAATTCAGAGTGGTTGAAAACGCCGACAACGTGATACCATTGGCCAGTCGAAACAGTCACGCCGCTGTACGCCACTGTCCTTGGTTGCGCAAGACCGTTTGTGAAGGTAATGAACTTTAATGTAGTCGAGTCTCCGCCGGCATGGTTGCTCGTTCCCAGATAAATGACATCCGTCGCCGGTGAGTTGAAATAATGAGAATAGATCGCGCCCGCATTTACGGCGTCGTATTTGACCCAGGCTGAAATGCTGTAATTGGTGGCTTCGCTAACCGGTTTGGATGTGAGCGCGACGACATCGTCCACACCGTCAAATTTGAGCGCGTTCCCGAATTTTCCGGACGCATTCCATGTCACGTTTGATCCGGCCCATGTTCCTGTGTTTCCGTATGCGCTGTCGTCCGTCGCTGTCGTCCCGGATCCTTCGTTGAAATGCCAGATTCCGGCAGCGTTTTCAAACGCCCTGTATTCGCCTGTGGCGTTAGCGTCGACCATTGTGCGCACAAGTGGGTCGTGCGCTGTCATTGCATATGTGATGTTGATGCTCGGATACATGTCCCGTTTAAACTCGTCCATCCAGCGGAACTGGTCTTTGAAGCGCGGGTCGTTGAAATCAGGCGCGCCTTGTTTGATGCGGTTTTCGTATTCTAGGCGGATTTCTTCAGCCGTCAGGCTGCGGTTAAAGATTTTTACGTCGTCGATCGTGCCGTTGAATAACGAGCTGCCTGCACCATTTGTTACAAGTCCGCCGATTACAACTGGCGCAGTACCGCTAAACACCGTTTGCGGTGAATTTAATTGCGCTATCGTGTTTTGTTTTATGCCGTTTATGTACAAGTCCATCTGTGTAGGCGTGTTGACCATCGCAACATGGTACCATGTATTTTTGCTGAGCACGTTGTTTGTCGCAACCTGGTATCTTCCGACAGCGAGGCCGTCCGCACTCACTACGGCCATCAGAGCACCGGTATTGTTGGTTCCCATGTAGAAGCTCCTTTGGTTGGCGCCAAAGTCGTACTTCGAGACTATTTCCCCTTCGCCGGGGTTGTATCCGATGATGTTTATCCATGCGGATGTGGTAAATCCTGTGCCATTGCCCACCCTCAGAACCGTGGCGTTTCCGGCGTTCACAAACTGGTCTAACCCATTGAACGTCACAGCATTCCCGAACTTCGCGTTTGTCGTGTTCCACGTCACGTTGTTCGCCCCTGTCGACGTTGCGTCATTTTTCAACCCCGAAGAATCGCGGTAAACCTGCCCGGCAGCATCGTCGAATTTCCACCAGCCTATTAACCCCTGTCCGTACGGTTGCTTCGCCCACACTTTCCATTCGTTGTCCTTATGGTCAAGGAAAAATGTGGTATGCGATCCGTTAAGCGGCGTGTAGATGTTTGAAATGGGAACGCCGTCTACTTTTAACTCTTCGGAGGGTGTGTTGAACAAATTCTGCCCGGTGTAGTTTGTGATGTTGGTTTGCAGATACGATTCCTGGTTTACCGAAACGAAATCGTTTTTTAATTTAATCGCCGAGGAAGAGTAGAGGCGTTTGATTTCGTCTGGAGTAAGCGCGCGGTTGTAAATGCGGGTTTCGTCTATTGAACCGTTGAAATAAAGTGAAGATGATGTCACCGCACTTCCTATGGAAAGCGGTAATGCACTGTTGTAAGGTATGGCTGTCTGTGTCGTGCTGTTTTCCAGCACGCCATTGACGTAAATCCTTAAATTGGAGCCGTCTGCTGTGCCGGCGACATGATACCATGTGCTTGCGGAAGCGGCGGTTGTCGATGCCACAGCAATAAAGTTTGTATTATCCGCGGTCTGAAATTTGAATTTGTTGTCATTTTTTGAGAAACTTAAAACATACGGGGAAGATACACTGGTACCTACATTATCCCCTTTCCAAACAATAATTTTGTTGTTTGCAGAACCTAACATATTTACTTGTACCCATGCCGAAACTGTAAGTGGGCCGGTCACGTCAAGGCTTGATGAATCAGGAACCGTGACGAAATCATCCGTCCCGTCAAACGTCAGAGCGCTTCCGAATTTACCTGACGTGTTCCACGTTGCGTTCGTCGTGCCTGTCCATGCGCCAGTGTTGCCGTAGCCTGAAGCGTCAGCCGTGGACTGGCCAGCGCCCTCGCTGAATTTCCAATAGCCGGCCAGACCCGTTTCCAGCGAGTTGCCGTTTTCATCCAGCCAATAAGATCCTGTCGGTTGCGCATCACGAATGCCAGCATCGTAACCGTCGCCCGCGCCCAATTCGTAATTGATCGTCGTCGTGTTCCAGCGCTTGTAATATTCTGCGCGAACTTCCTCGCTTGTGAGCGAGCGGTTTACGATTTTTACTTCGTCGATCGTGCCGTTGAATAGTGTAGTAGCATCGCCTGTCAATTTTCCAATTGAAATGCCCTTGGTAGCACTATTGCCGAGGGCGGATGTCGCCAAGGAAGTGGAATTTCTTTCTACCCCGTCAATGAATATTTTGTGGACATCGTTGATGGAATCAAAAACTCCTGTAACATAGTGCCATGTGCCCAACCCTATTTGTTGTGTTGTGTTTATCGAAGTTGCGGTGCCTGAGGGATCTTGTGAGGAATCCCTATAGACTAGTCTTACTGTCCTTGTCGCATCAACGACAAGAGCTATACGGCTATTTCCTGTTGTGGATGTTGCTTCAACATAGACAATGGAGGTCTTTGGTACCCAAGTCGGATCTAGCCTGACCCAAGCTGATAATGTGGCTTGTTGTGCATTTGCCAAAGTTGCCGATGACGGAATCGAAACAGAATCATCCACCCCGTCAAAACTCAGACAATTCCCGATAACGCATTGCGACGGATTTGTTATCTCGTTTCTTAGACGGGTTACGTTCGTAGTTCCAGTCCACGAAGCGTTATTTCCGTAAATCGTTGAATCGTTCGCAACATTCGCCGACGTTTCGTCGAATTTCAGCAATAAAATCGTATCTTTGTCAGCCGTATAACCTGCCGCGGCAGAAGAATAATTCCACAATCCCTGTGAGAACGACAAATCCGATACGTTGCGCCAGACGCCTTCCGTGTCGTTGAAATAAACGTTCGATTTCGAGAAGTTTGCGATGTAAATCGAACCGCGCTGTTTGGTGTAGTTGTCGTTGTCGACGTATGCGTACCATGTGCACATGGTCGCGTTGCAGGTGTAGTTTGTGTAAGAGGTGTTTTTGATGTCGTTGTCCGTGAAATTGAGCAGGGCCGCGTTATAAAATGTGACGCTGGAATCGTAAAGCCGCTGTATTTCATTAGCAGCCAGTGTGCGGTTGTAGATGCGGACTTCATCTATCGAACCGTTGAAATATGTATCTGGAGTATTGGGTGGGTTATATCGTTCTCCTACCACAAGCCTTCCGGTGTTTGTCTGCAATCCCGGATGATAGGCTGTTGATTGCAGAACGCCGTTTTTATACATTCTTATGTGGGTGGTGTTATACGTTCCGACGTAATTTGTCCACACGTCTATGGGAATACTTCCGGCAGCCGCAGTATTTACGGAGCCTGTATTATTCCTTATCAGGAAAACAACAGTTGAAGAATCTATCCAGACAGCATAATTGTTGTTGGCGGAATCGCCACTTCGCTTGCCTATAAGATTTGTTGCCGCATTGACAGTACTGGCATCGTATCTTGGGTAGACCCAGAAGCTGATCGTCATGTCCGTTAAACCTGCAATAGAGGCGCTGTTTCCCAAGTCAACAAAATCATCCACCCCGTCAAACGTCAATGCAGTTCCGAATTTCCCGCTTGTATTCCACGTTGCGTTGTTTCCTGACCATGAGGCCGTGTTTTCAAAATCGCTGCTGTCGACTGCCGTGTTCCCGGACCCTTCGTCGAATTTCCACCAGCCTGCCAAACCCGTCTCCAAAGTGCTGGTGTTGCCGCCCCATCCATGGATAACGATGTTGTTCGGCGATGACGATGAATAGCCTGCAAGCGGCGGCTGCGTTCCGAACGACGTCAATTCGGCGTAAACGAACGCAACGAGCAGGAAAGCTGCGAACAGGCCTATGAGGACGTCGGCTTCCTTGAACTTGCTTATTTGGAGGCGGTTTAACTTCATTGTTTGCCCCCCTCATTGGAGTTTTTGATCGAACTTTTTCGCAAAACATTGGAGTTTTTGATCGAACTTTTTCGCAAAAAGTTCGGTCGGAAAACCTTTAAATTTCGGCAACCCCAATCTGTTTTATTGATGGTCATGAGAAACGGACTTACAGAAGAAGAAAGAAGGAATCTCAGGGAACTCGGCGAAATGGCTAAGCATCCCAAAGTCAGGAAGGCGTTGAAGGAGTTCATAAGGAAAACAACCTCCTGAATTTATCATAGCCTATAAAATCCGGTATTCTGAGTTTTCGTATGTTGTTGACTATTCTGTACACGGTCAGCAATTCATCGGATAACATTGTTCTCTTGTCATCAGAAACCACAACATCGACTTCGTTTACGGAAGCGCAAGCCACGATGAGCAAGTCGTTAAAGATGTTAAATTTCGGGATTTTTACGCCCAAATTAAGCATGGTCTGGTAATATTCTTCTGCAACGCCCGTTACAATGAAGGTAGTTTTGTAGTCGTTACCCCCTGTTAGTGCGTCATACAGTCCGAGAAGTTTTATTCTTAGGCTGCGTTTGTCCAGCTTGATGTCGTTTGGGGTATGGCGCAGTTCTTTTCTGATAAGGTCAAAGCCGATTACGGATATACCGCTTTTTATCATTTTTTCTACGGTTTCTTCGGGTTTAGCGTTTAATGCAATTATTCCGTAGATGTTTGTGTCCAGCAAAACGCGTTTTCTGGAGTCGTTGTTCATCTTCTGGCCTCCAAATCTTTGACAGTTGTTTTCTTCAGCATGGTTGGCAGGAAAAACATCTTTGCCTTGCCTATGCTGCGGTATTCGACGATCTTGCCGGCTTCCATTATCGCAAGATACTTCGAAACTGTTGTCCGATGGACGCCTATGTTCCCGGCTATCTCTTCGATCGTTAACGATCCCTTGGAGAGGGCTTCGAGTATGGAATCCTGTATATGCTTGGTTTCAAGGGCCATTGAACACTACCAGCAGCAATTTTACACATCGCACCGATGCTAAACCCAATGAAACGCTTCATTGATGGACGTTAATGATTAACATTGATGTTGTGTATCGATAGTATCTATTGATGTAGTATATAAAGTTTGGAAAGCGACCAGCGCACTCCGTTTAGCGGAAAAAGAGTAAACTGAACTCTTTTTACGGAATTAATAGGCAAACCGTTGCGATTGGAACATTTAAGTGGGCAAAGGAACGTTATTGGGATTTTTTGGCGAAATCGGAGTAACAAACTCCAAGATTTTTAATCATTTCGGAGTGGCAAAAAATATAGGATGGGATAAAAATGGCTCTCTGGGCGCTTGGAATTTGCGGCATTTTTATAAAAACAGCCAGAAACCAGGCAAAAATCTCATTTCCGAAGAAAATTTTATTCATTTTGAAGTGATGAAAAATTAATAGATTAACTGTTGCAGCAAGTTTAAAATAACTTTACAAGCCCTTCTTTGACTTTATCCAGGGCAGATTCCTTGATTTTGCCCAAGCTCTTTATCGCACATGATTTTTCAAGCGTAAAAATAACATTAATTTTTATGCGGCTGGGTTTTGGCAGGTAGCCGGATTCCAAGTCATCGTTGTCTATCAGTATCGAGTGTTCCGCGTCCTGTATGTTAGATGTTATGCCGCAGGAAATAAAATCCACCGATTTTCGGTTGATCTCTGTTTTAGATAGTATTAATACCGGTCTCTTTTTGGCAGTTGTCAGGTCTGTAAACGGGAATGGTATAAGGAGTATTTCGCCCTGCTCAAAGTTCATCCCAGACCGCATCCTCCTTGTTATCCCAGATCTTTTTTGCCGCTTTTTCCGCATGCCTGAGCATATAATCAAAGTCTCCGTCAAATTTTCTGGAAGCCTTGGAGGATTTTTCTATTAACAGCTTGTCGCCTTTTCTGAACACGACCAATTCTTCGCCGCTTTTGATCCCAAGCTCTTTCCTGATATCGGCAGGGATAGCAATCTGTCCTTTTTGGGAAACTTTTATTGTCTTGATTTTCAATTCATCTTTCAGCATAAATGATGTAAGAATTTTCTTACTTATAAGCCTTTGGGAAAAGCCTGACCTTTACCTTTTTCATAACTCCAGCCCGGTAGAGGCCGCTTTCCTGAGATTTGGGTTGGTGTTATGTATCCGCGTTATTCCTTTGATACTTACGGCTATCCTGTTGCTCTCTTCCAGGTATTCCAAAATAATTTTCAGCGTGTTATGATTGACTTGCTTAGGCAGCTTGCGTTTCAGTTCCGCAATGGTAATTGCGCTGGCGCCAGTTTTTTTATAGTTTCTTCTGCCATAATCACGGTGTTCAGGGTGGTGCGTGTTCAAATCACAGTTAATTATTAATTGATACACATTAGTTACTAGATTCTATAAAATTTTATCAGCACGTGACCGACGTTTCCGCAACGTTCGTTGATGTCCCGATTCTGATGATGTGTTTTCCTTCTGCTCCGGGATAACTGATTATCGGGCCTGATTTGCCGGGTTGTATGTTGACGCTGCCAATAACGCTGGTGTAGACCTTGACCTCGTCAACCGTTCCGGTAAACATGTTTACGATCCCAGCGCCCCAGCCGGAAATAAACACCGGTGTTGCGGCGCTGCGGGCGTTTCTCGTGCCTTGGAGAAGGGAAAGGCTTTGTTTTACCCCGTCTATGTAAAGCGCCGGCTCATCGGTTGGGTAGCTGTTGGGAAATATCGCTGTCACATGCGCCCACCTGTTTGCGAGCTTTGCGTTCGCTCCGCTTATACCGTATAAGTCTCCGCCGCCCGTGTTGAAGCCGAACGTATCGCCGGAAAACCACAGGTCATAGGCGGTTTGCCAGCCGAACGGCATGCCGCCGGATGCACCTTTCCAAAGCATCCAGAACTGGGCTGTGTTGTACGTACCTGCCGATGTCACTATAGGGACGCCGTTGACTTTTATGTCGTCCGCGCCGTCGGACAGGTCGAACTGGGCCGCGTTTTTCTGCTTTCCCGGAACCCATTTGGAAGTGCCTTCAAAGGCGCCGTTGTTGTTCTTGCCCGAGCTGTCCGTAGCAATCGTGCCTGAAGTTTCGTCCAGCTTCCAGTAACCGGCTAAATTTGGCGACATATCCCCGAAGAACGGCGTGTTCAACACGTCAACGCCGTCAACCTGCGCAACAATGACATCGTTTGCAGTTATCGCAGAGTCGCCGTTGTTCAACGCGTAAACTTTTATGTCGCCATCACTGCAGTAAGCTCCGCCCGG
>JACQNZ010000006.1 GCA_016202815.1 Candidatus Aenigmatarchaeota archaeon | reverse complement strand
TTTCACACACGTCAATACAGGAACGTGCTTCGACGACCCGGGCGTTGCTGGTAACGATTGCGGCAACGACCCGTCCATCTCTGCGGACAAGAAAAGCGTTACGTGGATCCAAAACGTCGCGACAAACGGAGCGCCACCGCCGGACAGCGAACGCGCGCAGGACGTGGAAGCTTACAGCGCCAACGAGTGCCTGCCTTCGGACAACGTAAACGCGGCGGGATATAATAATTTCTGCGCTGCGAAAGACTCATCGAAGCCGTACTGCGATACAACGCTGAAGAAGTGCTACGGGTGTTCGATTGTGAACAACAACCCGTCAGGAAGCGGGAATCCGAATGTAAATGACTGTCCAGCCGGTAGCACGGCTAAAGGTTGGGTAGATAACCCTGCGGATCCGAATGATCAGTTGATAATTGGAAAGTGCGATCTGGCCAGTGGTGCGTCAAAAGGCGGTAGTTGTAGGTATTTCTCATCTTGCACTTTCAACACAGATTGTTCCACTTCATGTTGCAGCAGAGAATCTGTAGCAATTACGGGTAATCCGGGTCCGGGTGAAGGCACAGGCAAATGCGTAACATCGTTTTCGGCGGGCAATCCGATTAACCCCTACTTGTGTAGGGTTGCGTAGAAATAAAATTTAGTTTTAATTCAGATTATATTTTCTAGCTGTTGGCTCGTCACCAACTAGCCATGTAATTTTCGAGCCGTTTCCTCTATAAACAACTGGCATCGCGATCTTTCCACCGCTTACTTCCAGAACTTTATCTACGGATTCCCTGTTTGGCAAATTGGGTTGCAAGTATCTTGAATCTATCGGGTGTCCATACGTTGTCGGATCCGCATTTATGGCATCTTGCAATTGTTTGGAAATTCTTATAGCCAATTGCCTGTCACCTCTGCTTCCGTTGGTCGAAAGTGTTACGGTGAAATTATAAGCTATTTGAGTATCCCCGCCTACAGCCAATGCGTAGGCTAGTGGTTGTTCATTTCTTGTTAACTCCTCGTTATCCATTGGTTTCGTATAGGCCTTTCCAACCAGTGCCCAATGCGCTTTGTCTGCAAATGTTCCGTGTTGCCTGATAGCTGATTTATACTCGACTGCTTCTTGTTCAGCCCACCAGATATTGACGATGTCCGCCTGATCCAAATATTCTTCCATCTTCGCAGGGTTCTGCAGCTCAGCCCATATTTGATCGTGACCGGCCATTATGCTGTCAATGTTGTCTGAGAGCATTGCGGCGTAAGGGATTTTTGTGCCGTTTATCCTAGCCGGAGTTGCCGTATCCCGGTTTTTCTGCCTCGTGGCTTTATCGTAATTTACATTCTCCGTGGTCAAGTTCAGCGGTATAAAATCCAAATCCTTTTCGTTAAACGCAATCAGCCTCTCCCCCTTCTTGTCCCAGTCCACATTCGCCTGAACCCATTTCGTTATCGGCGCGCGAACCTGATCCAACGACAACCCGTAAACGTTCTTCATATCCACGATGCGCTGGGCTGTGTAATCCAGCGCGCTTTTGTACGCAGGATCGGCTAAAGCCGGAACGTCCTGCAAAATAGCTGAACGGGCCTGCGTGTAATACGTGTCTACAACTGTCTGGCCGGAGTTTTGCGATGAATCGGCGGAACGGCCTGCTGGAGTGGGTGTTGGCGTGGGTGTTGGCGTGTTAACAGGCTTGTTTCTGGCACAACCCGTGATTGACGACACTACAACCCCGGCTGTAAGCGCTGCGATCAAAAGGTTTTTCGCGTTTGGTCCTTTTTTGCGCGGCTTTTCACCGGCGTTTAACGGGGGCTGCAGCCCAAAAAGTTCAGTTTCCAATCCTGTTAAAGGCGGGTCTCTGTTCATCATAATTCAGCTAACGTGGGAAAGCTTAAAAATACATATATATTGAAAAAGCGGAATTTAATGCGTATGAAAGCTTTCGGGTACGCCGCGGCCTTGGTTTTCCTTCTTGTCCTAACAGTTTTGCCCTCTTTTTCGATGTCAGCGTATCAGTGGGAGGTATGCGATCAGAATACGCCAAAAGGGGTGGCGGACTTTTGCGCTACCAGAGGTACCGTGGATGGTTTGACGGAAACATACCAGTGCCACAGAAGCGCTGTTGACGGGAACTGGAGATGGGAAAAACAAGGGATTGTGAACGCAGAAATTGAAAGCAATTATTACGTTTCCGGGATATGTTCCGACGGTTACGACAACAACTGCAACGGATTGATAGACAGGGTGTCGGGTAAGGTGGAAACAAACGACTGCTTGCCGCCTTCGATTACGATAACTTCCGTGGCCGGAGACACGGCGGCAACGTATTACGACAAAGTAAACGACGCTAAAACTAACATCGTGACCAGCGGCGAAACTTGGATGTATTGCAGGTGGGATACGACGAACCATGATTTTGACATTTTGCAGGGGACAAAGTGCGACCCATATCCGACTACTACAGGCACGTCAACCACGTGCAGCGTTGACGATGCAACAACCGAGGGCGCAAAGACAAGATATGTTGCGTGCAAGGACTTGGAACAGAATATACAAACGGTTGCGGATGCTGTAACCTCATACAGGCCGAAGAAAATTGACTGGATAAACGACTGGACCGGGCCTGCGATAACATTCAACGGGCCGGCAAATCCCACGGGCGTACCGTATGGTATAAGTATTTCATTATCTGACACATACGCCGGTGTGGACAAGGCTACGATAAAGGTTGAAGCCAGCAACAACGGCGGAGCTTACAACGATATAACAGCTTCGATTGCGGTTGCGGGGACATGCGAAACTGCCGGTGAAGCGTGCACGCTCACACGCACTATAATCAGCGGAAACGCGGAAGCAACGGACGGCACGCACACGTTGCGTGTTACAGTGAAGGATAATTTGGGAAACAGCCAGCAGGCACCGAACACGTATGCTTACACGGTTTCGACATGCAAACTTGATTCTGTTGTGATCGCGCCGGCTGCAGCTTGCAATAAACAGCTCAACTCATGCGACGTAACGGGCGGGACTGCGTGCAACGGCGGAAACGCCATCGACGTGGCCGCGGCTTATACGGGCTTAAATTGTCCGACTTCATTCACGGTTCAGATCGATGCGAAGTCTGCAGACAATTTGTGCAATGTGCAGGGTTCTGGCGGGCAGATGACCGGGGTAAGCATCACATGCGATAATCCAACGCCCAGCGCGTCGCAGCAAACATGCACAGGAACATGGACGTTGCCCAATCCGATTCCGTCTGCGTGCCAGGGAAAAACAATAACAGCAAAAACCGGAGCTAGCGACGGGTGCATAGACGGTACGTATTGCACGACCCCGTCCGGATCATTCGGATCGTGCAAGGATATTGTACCTGCTCAAGTTTCCATTACACTTGAAAACGGAAACGATTTCAAGGCTTCGAAAACAATCATAGCGACGGCGTTGTCAGGCATAGACAACACATACGGGTTGAATTCATGCACGTTGGACTGGGGACACGGGCCACCAATAACGAAGACGTGCGATGGGAATGTCGGCGAGGAATGTGCGAGTAAGTTCGCTTCCGCTGACAAGCAGCACACATATCCGACAGACAGCGCAGCCGAGGCGGATAAAATCGCCACATTTAGCTGTGTCAACAAGAATGGCGTGACCGGGACGTCGCAGGATCCGATAACGATTTGCACAAGCATTGCGAGCGTTTCAGGCCTGAAAGCCTATGTTGATTCCGGCGCGGGCGCGGCCGAGCTGCCGACAGGCGCGTGGCAAGCTGACAACACGCCCCATTTCAAATGGAATGCTGTCACATCACTGTGCGGGATAAAATATGACGTGCAAATCGACAGCGGCGCAGTTTCGGAGATAACTACGAACACGTATACGCCGATCGGCTCGCTTTCAAACAACAAGCACGCATTCAAGGCCACATCCAAAGATGGAAATAATCTTGGGTTGGCGGGCGCGACGCAAACGTTTAACCTATGGGTCGACAATGCAGCACCTACGACGTCGATACAAGAGGCCGTGCCGACATGGTTTACATCAACGCCGACATTGCACTTGTTGTGCGCTGACAATCCTGTTGCGCCTGCTGAAAATTCCGGCTGCGGGACAACGAGATATTGCCTGGGCGTTGGCTGTACGCCGGATACAAATTACAACCCGGCAACAGGGATAACAATTTCCAGCACGAACACTCTGGTGTTCAGGACAAACGATAATGTGGGCAATCCAGAACCTCCCAATAGCAGGCTTATACAGGTTGATACTACGCCGCCTTCAACAGTTGCGGTTACGGACGGCGGCGCGTATACAAAATCAATGACAACCTTGACGGCTGCGTGGACGGCGTCCGCAGATGCGGAGTCGGGCATAGCCCTTTACCAATACGCTGTCGGGACAACGTCGGGCGGCACAGATGTCCGTTCATTCACTGATGTCGGAGTTGTGACTTCGGCTTCGATAACAGGTTTGACATTGTTAAGCGGCAATACATATTACATCACAGTCAGGGCGAAAAACGGCGCAGGAGTGTTCAGCACACCCGCATCGTCGGACGGCATAACAATTGACATCAGCGGGCCAGCAGGCATTAACACGCTTTCCGTAGAACGCGTGTACGGGAATTACATATCAGGCACTTATTCGATATCTACAGCCGCGCTTACCGATGCTGCTGGGATCGATACAACAAGCTGCGATTACACTGTTGACGATGCGATGTGGCTGGATGCAGTATGGGACAATACAGCAAACAAATGCAGGAAAACCGGCCTTACATGTGCAGGCGACCAGGAAGTCAAACTAAAGATGCGGGTTTCGGATGTGCTGGGGACTGTTTCCGCAACTTCATCGGCGGTCACAAAAACATGCGACGCAGCGCATCCGGAATTGCAATCATTCGTTCCGGCGTCCGGGACCACGTTGTCCACGGCTACAAAAGATGCTGCGTTTTCAACAACAGCGCGGGACATGAAATCCGGTTTGGACAAGCTTGAATGGACATTGTACAAGAACGGAGCGCCGGCAAGCGATGTTTTGCAGACCGACTGCGAAGGCGCACCGGACGGCGGCTCTGCGACATGCAATGTGAAGGTCAGCGATTTCAAGCTTGGCGGCGTTAGCGTGAATCCGAGCACGCTGAAAAGCGGAGACAATTTATTTGTCCGTGTGCGCGCTGACGACCATATAGATCCGTGGTCGCCGACCGGTGATTCAGGGCAATGGTCCATAGATGAGACAGCGCCGGGCATCTCGACAATAGCGCCTACGCTGGCAACTTTGAACTTACAACAGGATTACTCTGCGAATGTTAAAGCCGCGGCTGGCAGGACGATTTCGTCGTGCGACTTATTTGTCAACGGCGCGAAGGCTGATGACATGGCGCTCACAGCAGGGACAACAGCCGATGGCACGTGGACAGGCCAGCACATAATAACATCTCCTGCAACTACTTTCATGCGCGCGCGCTGCACGGATAATGCCGGGGTCAAGGGCGATGGCGTTGACGTACAAATTTCTTTGTCGACAACAACGACAAGCGACATAGTTCCGGCAGTTGTTGAGAAACTGCAGACCGCAAACATAACAGCGAATTATAAACTTTCTACCGGAGCCGCGATAACCGGCGCCAAGTGCTGGATTTCTTCGAGCGATTACAATGATCCTGCAAAAGGTATCGTGGGCGCACCGCTGGCTGATTTGAACAACGGTTATTATACGCTTTCGTTTACAGCCCCGTCGGTATCGGGAAATTACGGTTACGAGGTCTCGTGCGCAAAGACCGGATATCAGACGACGCCAATCGCAAGCACGTTTACAGTAAGAGGATGCGACGGCCCGGTCTGCATAAAAGTAACGCCTTCAAAAACGGCCGCGATACTTTCATTGGGCGAGCCATACGCTGTAAACTTAATATTGAAAAACAGGGACGATTTTGCGAGAACTTACACCATTTCGTTGTCGAACCCGGATCCGAAAGTTTTCGTTGACATAACACCCACCCAGGTCACGCTGGGCAACGGCGAAGAAAAAGCCGTTAAAGTTGAGTTGACGTCGTTAGCAGTTACGGATATCCAGATAATACAAAATATTGTTGTGCAGAACAAAGACCCGTTGAAAGCCGCTGACGTCGCGACATCGGAAATAAGCGCTGCGATAGCCGTGAGTTCAGTGCCTGCCGGGCTGGAGATTGCTGCGATTTTTGTGTTTGCTGCGGTTATCATATACAATAAAAGCGGACGGGATAACAAAGGAAAAACGGGAACGAAAACCAGGTTTTTGCTGGTTGGTAGAAGCCTTGGACGATTAATCATGAAAACTTTCTAACGGCATATCCCAGTTTGATTAACATGATTTTTATGGTCTTGTAAAATGTCTGATGGGAGAGGATTTTGCGCGGGACAGGGTTATTGACAGCTTATGAGCGGACTTATCAGAACAATTAAAAGGGTTGGATTGGATTTAACCCGGGCAAAACCGGTTGATCTTGAGACTTGCTCACCAAATCCGGTTAAAATCGGCCGCTTCAACAAATCGACACCCGCCGAAAGCCTTAAATATACAATACATTATAATATGGTTCGGCTGGCGGTCAAAGCGGAAGGGAAACATCCGTACCCATCTCGAACACGGTAATTAAGACTTCCCGCGATTTAAGCTGTAGTTGGATGATAAGCAACCAGAAACATATCTTGGATATGTTTCAGTCGATCACGATCCTGCGAAACTTAAGACGCTGCCTGCCACCCTTTTAAAAAAAAAGGTTCGACAAACTCGGTGGTAAAGTATTGATCAATAACTCTGATTTGGGCGTAATTTTTCTTGATAAACGTTTTAGTGTAAACTTTTTGGAATCAAAGCTAGCAAAAAGTTTATTTTCACAAGCATGCCTGGGTAGTGTAGCGGTCTACCACGCGGGACTGTCAAACAAACTTTTTCATAAAAAGTTTGATCAAAAATTAAGTTCAGACAATTACAGAGCTCCCGTAACCCGGGTTCAAATCCCGGCCCAGGCGCCAAGATCATCCGATCAAACAAATCATTTGCACGGGCCCGTAACTCAGCCTGGTAGAGTATCGGGCTTTTAAGCGAGCTGGCTTGTCCACTATTAGCTTAAAAGAGCTGAGACCGTCCAAACTTTGGATGGTTTATGATCAAATTTACGTAAAGAAACCCGAGAGTCGTGGGTTCAAATCCCGCCGGGCCCATAATAGGAGAGAAATTCCGATGAAGGAAGAAATTAAAATCACAGATCATGTCATAGTGCCGAAGCATGAGATATTGACGCCCGACGAGATAAAGCACCTGCTGGACACCTACAAGATTTCCATAAACCAGCTTCCCAGAATCGCTGAAGACGATGTAGTTGTCAAGGAAATAGGTGCGAACGTCGGTGATGTGTTAAAAATAACACGCAGTTCGCACACGGCGGGCGTGACGCATTATTACAGGCTGGTTGTCAAGGAGTAATTTTTTATGAATTCGAAACTTTTGATGGCGTCGTTTGCCAAGGAGCGGGGGTTTGTAAAATACCAGCTGGAATCATTCAACGATTTTGTTAATTTCAGGCTGCAAAAAATAATAACGCAAATAGGCGAGATAAAGCCCGAAGTTCCGGAGTTGAACCTGAAAATAAAATTGGGAAAAATAAAACTTGGCAAGCCTTCTGTGAAGGAAGCCGACGGTGCCATCAGGACAGTCTTTCCCATGGAAGCGAGACTGAGAAATCTTACTTATGCGGCTCCGCTGTACGTCGAAATGACCCAGGTGATCAATGACATAGAGGAAAGGCCTGTAATGGTCCACATAGGGGATTTGCCTGTAATGGTGAAATCGGAGCTGTGCTCTGCACAAAGCTTATCCGAACAGGAACTGGTCGAAGTGGGTGAAGACCCCCAGGATCCGGGCGCGTATTTCATAGTCAACGGGACTGAACGGGCGTTGGTTTTGGTCGAAGAGATATCCCCGAACAGGATCATACTGGAAAAGAAGGAAGGCACGGTTGCCGGCGTAGCGAGAATAAATTCCGAAAAAGACGGGTTTGTCCAACGCCACATAGTTGAGATGAAACAGGACGGCGTTATCACAGCATCTTTTGCGAACGTGCACAAAATACCGGTGATAATTTTGCTCAAAGCCCTTGGATTGGAAACGGACAAGGATATTATAGCATCGGTATCAAGCGACGCGCAGATAGCGGAAGAATTTTATCCGAACATCTATGAAAGCGACGTGAAAAAAGTCGAGGATGCGCTGGACGGGATAGGAAAGCACTTGAAAGTCGCGCCTGAATACAGGAAATCCCGGGCCGAACAGGTCATTGACCGTTACCTGTTGCCGCACATCGGACAGAAGCCTGAAAACAGGCTGGAAAAAGCGAAATACCTTTCGAAAGTTGCAAAGAAACTCATTGACCTGAGGTTAGGTAATGTTACCGAGGATGACCTGGACCATTACGCAAACAAAAGATTAAGGATGTCCGGGGATTTGCTGGAACTCTTGTTCAGGTCCATTCTCCTTGGGAGATGGGGATTGATAACAAGGATCTGTTACAATTACCAAAAGCTTGCGAAGAGGGGTAAGGTTCCCTCTGTACAGTCTGTAGTTGAGTCGAACGTGCTTACGAACCAACTGGCGTCGTCGCTGGCAACAGGCGCTTGGGTCGGCGGCCGCACAGGAGTGTCGCAACGACTGGAAAGGGGAAATTTCATAAGAACATTGTCGCACATACGCAACGTATTGTCACCGTTAACAACAACACAGGAGCATTTCGAAGCCCGTGAGCTGCATTTAACACACTGGGGCCGTTTGTGTCCGTCGGAAACTCCCGAAGGGCCGTCCATAGGATTGAGAAAATACCTGTCCATAATGGCAGAAGCGACCTCGGGCATGAACGAAAAAGAGAACAAAGAGCTATTGGATTCGCTGAATATTGAGAACCCGGTCTGATATTATGACTGACATATACTTCAACGGAAAATTCGTGGGAACTGCATCCAAAGGGGAGAAATTCGCAGAGGATGTCAGGAAAAAAAGAAGGGCTGGTTTGTTGCCCTCGAAGATGAACGTGGTTTATTACAAGGAATTTGACGAAGTCAGGATCAACACGGATTCCGGGAGACTGAGACGGCCGCTGATAGTTGTTGAAAAAGGAAAATCCAAACTTACTGAAGAGCACCTGAAAAAACTTGAGACAGGCGAACTGAAATGGAATGACCTGGTGGCAAAAGGGTTATTGGAGTTCATCGACGCGGAAGAGGAGGAAAATGCCTACATTGCGCTTACGGAGAACGACATAAATGAGGATCACACGCACGTTGAAATAAGCCCGAGCATAATACTCGGTATTTCAGCTTCGTTGATCCCATTCGCCGAGCACAACAGAGGAGACCGTGTAAACTACGGCGCAAAGATGACAGGCCAGGCGATAGGCATGTACGCATCAAATTTCCTGATGCGCGCAGATACGAAGGCTAATTTGATGATTTATCCGCAGGTGCCGCTGGTCCGCACGGAAAGCTCTGACATAGTTGGATTGGCCACGCATCCCGCAGGGCAAAATTTGGTTATCGCAGTCATGCCTTACGGCGGATACAACATGGAGGACGCGTTAGTCATCAACAGAGGATCGGTTGACCGAGGCATGTTAAGATCCGCTTATTTCAGGATTTACGAAACGGATGAAAAGAAATATTGGGGAGGCCAGGAAGACGAGATAAGAATACCGGACCCGACCGTGCGCGGCTACAAATCCGAAGAGGACTACAAGCGCCTGGGAGAAGACGGCATAATAAATCTTGAAAACGTTGTCACATCCGGCGATGTGCTGATAGGGAAGATATCACCGCTCAGGTTTTTGGGAACTGTGGAAGAATTCATGACAGGGATAGAAAACAGGCGGGAATCTTCTGTTACTGTGAGGCACGGGGAAAAGGGGATAGTTGACAAGATAGTCATTTCCGAGTCGGCTGACGGCAACCGATTAATTAAAGTTTCGGTCCGGGATGAAAGGATAATTGAAATCGGCGACAAGGTCTCGTCAAGGCACGGGCAGAAAGGCGTTGTTGGCCTGCTCGTTAACCCTGAGGATATGCCGTTCACAGAATCCGGGATAATACCCGACATACTTTTCAACACGCATTCGATACCGTCAAGGATGACGATGGGCCAGCTGCTGGAAATGATAACAGGCAAGACTTCGTCCATATCAGGCGAATATTTTGATGCGACCGGTTTCACAGGCGTGGACGAAAATTATATCAGGGAAACGCTGGGCAAGCTGGGCTTCAGGGAAGATGGTAAGGAAACGTTGTACGACGGGAAGACTGGCAGGCAATATGAAGTCCTGATATACACGGGCGTTGCCTATTATCAGAAACTCGATCACATGGTCGCGAACAAGATACACGCGAGGTCCAGGGGGCCTGTGGCGTTGCTCACAAAACAGCCGACAGAAGGCCGCGCAAAAGAAGGCGGTTTGCGTCTCGGTGAAATGGAAAAGGATTGCATAATCGCGCACGGGGCTGCCATGGTTCTGAAGGAAAGGTTTGATTCGGACAAATACATGGTTGCGGTGTGTGAGAATTGCGGTTTCATCGCAATGAATGACAGGACCAAGAATAAGCTTGTCTGTTCTTTGTGCAGCGAATCGAAAATCAGCTGGGTGGAAATGTCTTACGCTTTCAAGCTGATGCTGGAAGAGTTGAAATCGTTGCTGATTTATCCGAGAGTCGAAGTCGGGGAACATAGGAATCCGGGTTGATTGATATGGCAGACATGAAAGAAGTCCAAAGCATTGAATTCGGCGTGTTGTCGCCGAAGGTAATATTGAAAATGGCAACGGTGCGAATAGCGCGTGCCGAGCTTTATGACCCGGACGGCTATCCAATAGACGGTGGCGTGATGGATCCGCGCATGGGCGTAATCGATCCCGGTTTAAGGTGCAGGACATGCGGCGGTTCTGTCGGGGATTGCGGCGGGCATTTCGGCTACCTTGAACTGGCCCGTCCCATTGTTCATGTTTTGTATTCCAAATTCGTTTACAGGCTGCTGAAAGTCATATGCAGGAAGTGCGGTAAACTGCTCACGGGCAGCCGCGAGAAGACTTCGCTTAAGGATTTGATAAAAACTGCGGGCAAAAAATGCACTGCGTGCGGCGAAGAGCAGGGCGAAATAAAATTCGAGAAGCCTTATTCGTTTTGGGAGGACAAGACGCCGCTGAACCCGATGACTATAAGGGAGAGGTTCGAAAAGACCCCCGACGAGGATCTTGAACTGATTCGTGTCAGGATAAGGCCCGAGTGGCTTATCATAACCATATTGCCTGTACCGCCCGTGACTGTGAGGCCGAGCATAACGCTTGAAACTGGTGAGCGTTCGGAAGATGATCTAACGCATAAGCTTGTTGACATAGTGCGCATTAACCAGCGCCTGAAGGAAAACATAGACATAGGCGCGCCAGATTTTATCATTGAAGACTTGTGGGAACTCCTTCAATATCACGTTTCAACATTTTTCGACAATGAACTGACCGGCGTTCCGCATGCTCGCCACAGGTCGGGACGTGGCCTGAAAACATTGGTGCAAAGGCTGAAGACAAAGGAAGGAAGGTTCAGGAGCAATCTTGCAGGAAAACGTGTGAACTTCTGCGCGCGGACCGTGATCTCGCCCGACAATAACATAGACATAGACGAGGTCGGGGTGCCGGAAATAATAGCAAAGGAGCTTACGCTTCCGATACGCGTTACTGATTTCAATATTGCCATGATTAAAGAGGTCGTGAAAAACGGGCCGAACGTCTGGCCCGGCGCAAATTATGCCACACGGGCGGACGGAAGGAAGAAGAAAATAACCGAAGAAAGCAAAAACGAAATCGCTGAAGAGATCACAAACGGCTGGATAGTGGAACGTCATCTGCAAAACGGCGACATAGTTTTGTTCAACCGCCAACCATCGTTGCACAGGATGTCGATAATGGCGCACCGGGTGAGGGTTATGCCTTACCGGACTTTCAGGCTTAACCTGTGCGTTTCGCCACCTTACAACGCGGACTTTGATGGCGACGAAATGAACCTGCATGTTCCCCAGACAGAGGAAGCGCAGGCTGAGGCGTTGCTGCTGATGGAAGTACAAAACCAGATTCGCTCTCCCAGATTCGGCGGGCCTATAATTGCGCCCAAGAATGACCACATATCTGGCCTGTTCATACTTACGAAAAAGGATTCCGTGTTCACAAAAGAGGAAGCGGCCCAGATACTGGCGTACGCAGGCATCGATGCACAGTTGCCGGACAAGGAAAAAGTATCGGGGAAGGAAATATTCAGTTCTTTGCTGCCGCAAAACCTGAACATTGAATTCCAGTCCACGTGGCACAAGGGAAACAAGAATGATGAGGATTCGAATGTTGTAATCAAGAACGGCAAACTGATAAAAGGCGTGATAGACAAGAGCGCCGTGGGCTCTGAGGAGGGGGCGATAATAGACAAGATAGAAAAGATGGGCACACCGCAGGAAGTCAGTGATTTCATAAACAAAGTTTCAAGGCTTGGCAGTGCGATGCTCGATACAAGAGGGTTCACAGTGGGCATATCCGATAACGACCTTTCCGAAGAAGCAAAAAAACTTGTGAGCAAAGCGATCAAGAAAGCGGAAGAGGATGTCGCAGACCTGATAGACCAGTTCAACAAAGGAAAACTCGAAGGCCTGCCCGACCGGTCGTTGAATGCGTCGCTTGAAGTTTATATAATGCAAAGGCTGGCTAAAGCTGTCAATGAATGCGGTGAGGTTGTGAGTGCGCACGTGCCGGAAAATGACACGATATACATGGCTCGCACAGGTGCAAGAGGCTCATTGGTCAACGTAACGCAAACGGCAGCGTGCATCGGGCAGGAGACTGTTCTCGGGCAAAGAATACACCGTGGCTATTTAAACAGGACGCTGCCGCATTTCAGAAAAGGCGACTTGTCCCCCATATCGCACGGTTTCGTAGGCACAAGCTTCAAGGCAGGGTTGACGCCCTTTGAATTTTTCTGGGACTCGCTCAACGGCCGAGAAGGGCTCATGGATAAATCACTAAGAACGAGGCACAGCGGTTACATGGAACGACGCTTGGTCAACGCTCTGCAGGATCTGAAGGTCAAGTATGACATGACAGTGCGTGACCTGACGAATTCCGTTGTACAATTTTTGCCTGGCGAAGACGGTATAGACCCCGCGAAGTCGAACTGGGGTAAATTCGACGTTGACGCATTCGTAAACCTGGAGGCTGCAAAAGATGATTGATCTGCCAAAATCCATATTGGAAAAAGCTGAAAAAATATTCGAGGAGAAAAAGATACCGCAGCACAAAAGGGAAAAAATCCTGGAAAACCTGAAAAACGCGTATAAACTTTACGTATACGAGCCCGGCGAGGCCATCGGCATAGTATCTGCACAATCCATATCCGAACCTGCAACGCAGATGACGATGCGTTCTTATCACGTCGCTGGCTCTGCGGGAATACGCGTGACGCTCGGCCTGCCGCGATTGATGGAAATATTCGATGCGCGACGCACGCCGACGACACCCATGATGGTCATTTATCTTGATAAGCAATACCAAACAAAGGAAAAAGCGCGCGAGGTAGCGGCAAGAATAAAAGAGGTCAGGATAAGGGAAATGGTCACGGATGACGTGATAGACCTGTTGAACTCGCAACTTGAACTTAAAATAGACCTGAAAAAGGCTGTACTCTTCAATTTGGACAAAGAAAAAATAATCGACAACCTGAAAAAAAATACGAAAGACGTCACCATAAAATCCCACGAAGATAAAATCCTGGTGTCCCCGAAAAAAGAGGACACGTCCATACGGGAAATGCAAAAATTGAAATCAAAAATATTGGACATGCACCTTTACGGCATAAAAGGAATACAACAGGTGGTCGTGAAGAGAGAGGGCGACGAATGGGTTTTAAACACGCTCGGTTCAAACGTGAAAAAAGTGATGGCCGTGGAGGGCGTGGACGGGGCTCGGACAGAAACGAACGACATACATGAAGTTGCGAAAACCCTGGGAATAGAGGCTGCGCGATTCGTGATAATCAAGGAAGCTTCGAAAACGCTGGAGGAGCAGGGTCTGGAAGTCGACATCCGTCACATAATGCTCGTTGCCGATGCTATGACAGCTACGGGAAAAATACAAGCGATAGGCCGTTACGGTGTCGCGGGCTCAAAAGGTTCTGTTTTGGCACGGGCCGCATTCGAGGAAACCATAAAGCATCTTACAGCGGCGTCGATACGTGGAAGAAAGGACAGGTTCAACGGCGCTATAGAAAACGTGATGGTCGGCAAACTGGTCCCTATCGGCACTGGTATGTTTGACCTTACGATGAAGGCGGACGAAAACGAAAAGGAAGAAAATTCCAAATCCAAGGAAAGCAAGTGATTTCAATGAGGGAAATAAGAAAAGAGCTCAAAAACGCCCTGGAAAAGAATAAGGTAATTATCGGGGCCGAGGAATCTTTCAGGGCCGTTGGTGCCGGCAAGGCCAAAACACTTGTTTACGCCGCGAATTGCCCGGTTGTGTTGCGTGAGAAATTAAAAACTGTTGCCGTAGCCAATAAGGCTGGTGTTGAACAATTTGACGGAAATTCCGTTGAGCTGGGCACAATGTGCGGTAAACCTTTTGCGGTTTCGGTTCTTGCTTTTTGATGGTCAAGGATGTTAACAATGATGAAGCTGGACACCGATTCGATAAAAATCATAAATTTCTTTGAAAAATACACGAAAGTGCATGCAAAGGATTGCATTATCGAGCCGGCTAACGTGATATTCATAGTTGAGGAAGGGAAGGCCGGCAAGGCCATAGGCAGGAAAGGGCTGACAATAGGCGAGCTGGAAAGGAAACTGAATAAGAAAATCAGGATATTTGAATGGTCCGATAACCTGGAAAAATTCGTTTCCAACCTTGCGCCGCAGGCGAAATCTGTAAAGCTCGAAGACGTCAAAGGCAGAAGTGTTTTGACGATAAGCGTTGATTCCGGAAAACGCGGCCTGCTCATAGGCAAAGGCGGAACAAACATAAACAGGATAAAGGCCATATTGAACCGGTATCACAACATAGACGAGATCAGGCTGCAGCAGTAAAAAATCTTACCAAAAAAGAACATATTTAAATGCTGCATTATCAAATGGTTTAAGGCTGACATATATGGGAGAATTTTCAGCGAGGAAAATAAAGAAAAACAAGCAAAGACTCAGGTGGAAAGACATCAGATATAGAGCTAGGAAGCTCCAATTCTGGAAAAAGGACCCGCTTGAAGGTTCACCGCAGGCCCGTGGGATAGTGCTGGAGAAGCGTGTAGTCGAGCAAAAACAGCCTTCTTCGGGGCTGATAAAAGCCGTGCGTGTTCAGATTGTCAAGAACGGCGTTGGCGTAACGGCATGGGTGCCTGGAACCGGCGCGATCGATAAAGTGAATGAGCACGACGAGGTTATCATAGAAGGGGTTGGCGGATCACAGGGAGGGCCTATTGGAAAACAATGGGGCATCAAATTCACGGTCGTCAAAGTTAACGGCGTAGCGTTAAAAGAACTCGTGTCCGGCAAGAAACAGAAGCCGACACGTTGATAATTAGAAACAGATGCATCGGAAACTGACGCATACATAGTATGCGTCTAGCTACAACGCATCTGTTTCAGTCACTTCGAGTGATTGAATGGAAGAGAAATTAATTGAAAGTCCGGCGGCGAGTGTTTCGGAAACCGTAGACATCCCTCTATCCGACGAAAAGGAAAAAGAGGTCAAACCAAAGAAAAAGCAGAAGTATGTGCCGAAATTCCTTTTATTTGGAAAATGGGACACCTCCAGCGTGGAGGTCAAGGACCGCGGTCTTGCAGTTTACATGAACTTGGAGCCTGTTTTGATACCAAGAAATTATGGCCGGCACGCCGGGAAGCAATTCCACAAACTTGACATGAGTATTGTTGAACGGCTAATGAACAAGATGATGATACCGGGCCACAAAAGCAAGAAGCATGTGCTTTCTTCAGGTGCGGCGGGCGGAAAAAGCGAACGCACCATGCGCTTGACAAGGCAGGTTTTGGCGAAAATCGAACAGCAGACAAAACAAAACCCGGTCCAGATTTTAGTTACCGCAATTGAAAATGTCGCTTTGCTCGAGGAAATAACAGCCTACCAAATGGGGGGCATAATGGTGCGCAAAGCCGTTGTAACGTCGCCGCAGAGACGTATAGACTGGGCTCTGCGACTAATAGCCCAGGCGGCCTTCCAAAAATCATTCAACAACAAGAAAAATATCGTGGATGCAATGGCTGCGGAGATATTGGCCTGTTACAACAAGGACGTGCAAAATTCCAATGCAATGCGCGAACGTGAAAGGATAGAAAGAGAGGCGGAAGGCGCGAGATAATGGATTTAGCGTCAGTTTTCGGCCTTTTGGGCGCAATAACCGCGTCTACGATATTTTTTCCCCAGGTTTGGACAGCTTACAAGACAAAAAGGACCAAAGACCTTGCATGGCTGACAATAATCATAGGGATTTTAAACGGATTTTTCTGGATAGCCTACGGATTCATGAAATCCGACCCGTTCATTTACGTGACGAACATACTGCTTTTCACAGCTACTGTCGCGCTTGCAACCCTTAAAAGAAAATACGACAAGAAGAAATAATGCAGGCGGTTTAAAGGTTAAATATTATTTACATCAAAATAGCTAGAAGCACACTGAAAGACATGCGCATAGTAAATTCTAACTGATGTGGTTAAATGGCAAAAATGGACATGACCGAAAGGATCAAGCAAGTGATGTACCACTCTGAAATGATCCGAAACATAGCAATCATCGCCCACATACACCATGGCAAAACCACGCTTACCGACAACCTTGTAGCCGGCGCAGGAATGATTGCTTCCGAGCTTGCGGGCGAGGCGATGTTCACGTGGATAGACGAGCAGGAACGACAACGCGAACTTACGATCTACGGTGCCAACGTTTCAATGGTTCACACATACGACGACAAGGACTATTTGATCAACCTGATGGACACGCCCGGTCACGTTGATTTCGGCGGCGATGTCACGCGGGCCGTGCGAAGCGTTGACGGGGCTATTGTAGTTGTCGACGCTGTTGAGGGTACGATGCCGCAAACTGAAATCGTGCTGCGGCAAGCGTTGAAAGAGCGCGTAAAGCCTGTTATTTTCATCAACAAGACCGATCGTTTGATAAATGAATTGAAATTAACTCCGGAACAGATGCTGGAAAGGTTTGAGAAAATACTGGCAAACGTCAATGTCCTGATACAAAAGTACGCTGAGGAGGAATTTCTCAAGAAATGGGGCCTTCCTAATGTAAAAGACGGGTCTGTTGCCTTCGGTTCAGCGTATCACAATTGGGCAATCTCGATACCGTTCATGCAAAAAACCGGAGTCACGTTCAAGGATATTATCGAATTGACGCAATCCGGAAACAAGGAAGAATTGAAGAAAAAGGCGCCCATGTACAAAGTTGTTTTGGACATGGTCGTAAGACATTTGCCGAACCCTGTTGATTCGCAGAAATACCGCGTGCCGAAAATATGGAAAGGGGACTTAGAATCTCAGGCTGGCAAGGACATGCTGAATTGCAACATAGAAGGCAAGGCCGTGGCGATAATAACGAAAATGTTCCCGGATCCGCACACAGGATTCGTTGCGTGTGCAAGGATATTGTCCGGAAAGCTTGTAAAAGGGCAGGAAGTCTATTTGATCGGCCAGCACAGGACGCAAAGAATACAATTGGTCAGCATTTACAAAGGCATCCAGCGAATACCCGTAGACGAGGTCGTGGCAGGAAACATCGCAGGTATCGTAGGCCTGCAGGATGCGTTTTCCGGTGAAACTATATGCGATCCCAATGACAGGATAGAACCGTTTGAAGAGATCAAGCATTTGTTTGAGCCGGTTGTCACCAAGGCGATTGAACCGGAAAGCACAAAGGACCTTTCGAAGCTTATAGACTTTTTGCGGCAGTTGAACCGCGAAGACCCGACTATCCAGATCAAGATCAACCAGGAGACTGGGGAATATCTGGTTTCCGGATTAGGCGAGCTTCACATAGACGCGAAAGTGGAAAGAAAATTGCGCGAGAACAACATACCGATAAAATCAACGCCACCAATCGTTGTGTACAGGGAATCCTGCGGTGCCGGTATCGCCGACGTTGAAGGCAAATCCCCCAATAAACATAACAGGTTCCTGTTCACTATCAGCCCGCTTAATGACGCCACCATAGCGGCTATGCGCAACAGGGAGCTGGAAGATTCGGAAATGAAACGCAAGGACCTTGAGCTTGTGAAAAAACTTGAAACGCTTGGGTTTGACAAGAACGAGGCAAGAAGCGTGAAATTGATTTACAATAAGAACGTGTTCATCGACGGGACGAAGGGAATACAATACCTGAACGAGGCCATGGAACTTATCAAGGAGGGCTTCAAGAGCATGATGGACGAGGGTCCGCTTTCAAAGGAGCCGTGCATGTTCCTGAAAATCATGGTCACAGATGCGACGCTTCACGAGGACGCTGTGCACAGGGGGCCGGCGCAGGTTTTGCCGGCTGTACGATTCGCGATAAAAGAAGGTATTTTGAAAGGTGATGCGTTCCTGATGGAACCGAAACAGATCATACGAATAGACATCCCGAAAGAGCAGATGGGCGGGGCCATAAGGGAAGTCCAGAACAGGCGCGGACAAATATTGGACATGGCCGAAGAGCGGGGCGCTTCTGTGATAACCGCAAAGGTGCCTGTGGCGGAAATGTTCGGGTTTGATTCCGCGTTAAAGTCTGCAACAGGCGGGCACGGGTTCTATTCGCTTATAGACGTCCTGTTTGAAAGGATGCCGCGCGATTTGCAGGATAAAGCCGTCCTGGGCATCAGAAAGAGAAAAGGAATGACAGAAGAGATACCGAAACCGGAGACGTAAGCAACATTTTTATTCGGAAATGCGAAACAATTATCAATGTCTTTCGCAAGATCTTTGGGTCAAGGTGTGCTGTTTTCGATATCATTTCTTCTGATAATTGTTGGGCTTATCACGATGTCGTCAGAAAACAACAACTGGATGCTGATCCTGATAGGCCTGGTGGTCGTGCTCGCGGGCCATTACTTCAAACAGCAGCTTGTTGATGCAGGGTTTTGATTATCAATACATCACGTCCCACCAAACTCTTACGACGCCGGGTTTGATGCTTTTTCCGTCAATCGAAGCCGGTTCCATTTTTTTTCTGCCCAGCTGAAAAATTCTCCCTTCGTGATAAAAGCCGCTTGCTTGAACGTTGGCCATGGAACCTCTGGAATGCAAAGGTATTACCACGTTTCTTTCAGGGAATCTTAATCTGGGATTTCGATTATTTTCATCTGTTTCGAGGTAGCCAAGCCTCAACTCCCTTCCGAAGTGTTGTGTAAGGGAACCAACATCGTTAGAGTATCTCCCTCCTCCCCAACTTTCGACGAATTGGGGGGTAAGATGGACGTAAACTGTTTGCAGCCCATTAGCGTTGACAGTTTTTCTGTGCCCGTTGCTTTGGGGGAAGTGCCCGTTTCTGTAAGACATAAAAAATCAACTTCAACATATTCTGGGTGTTAAAGATTAAAGTGTGAATTCGGTCAAAAATCCAATTAAACCCGCCTTTTTCAGTAATCTATTTAAATCCAATAGTCCTAAATAAGAGGTGATTAACAGTGGCGAAACCGCACATTAATATCATGACATCCGGCCACGTGGACCACGGAAAATCCACGTTGATAGGCCGATTGCTGTTTGATACCGGCGCTATCCGAGAGGATGAGATGCGCAAGCTGAAAGAGACCGCGACGGAGTTAAAGAAGGAAACTTTCGAATTTGCGTTTGCAATGGATACGTCAAAGGAAGAGCGTGAAAGGGGCGTTACAATAGACCTGATGCACAAGCCTTTTGAGACGCAAAAGAATTATTTCACAATTATCGATGCACCTGGCCACAGGGACTTCGTCAAAAACATGATAACCGGCGCGAGCCAGGCTGACGCTGCGATTTTGCTTTGTTCTGCGAAGGAAGGGATCCAGGACCAGACAAGAGAGCACGCTTACCTTTTGAAAGTTCTCGGAATAAAACAGATGACCGTAGCGATAAACAAAATGGACGCAGTCGGTTACGATGAAGCAAAGTTCAACGCAATAAAATCCGAGGTCACAAAGCTTTTGCAGGGAATCGGGTACAAGATAGACGCGGTCCCGATGATTCCGGTATCCGGTTACATGGGTGACAACGTTGTCAAGAAATCTGACAAGATGCCCTGGTATAAAGGTCCTACTTTACTTGAGTCTTTGGATTCAATACAGCTTCCGCCCAAACCAATAGACAAGCCGTTGAGGCTGCCTGTCCAGGATGTTTATGATATCAAAGGCATAGGCGTTGTCCCTGTGGGAAGGATCGAGACAGGAGTAATGAAGCCGGGCGACCAGATTGTTTTCATGCCTTCGGGTGCAAAGGCCGAAGTAAAGTCTGTTGAGATGCACCACAAACAATTGCCTCAGGCAGAACCGGGCGACAACGTCGGTTTCAACGTGCGCGGCATTTCACGCGACCAGATAAAGCGCGGTGATGTTGTAGGAAAACCGGACAACCCTCCTACAGTTGCGAAAGAGTTTACTGCCCAAATCATAGTTTTGAACCATCCTACCGTGATAACCAAGGGCTACACGCCTGTTTTCCATTGTCACACTTCACAAATGGCCGGCGAGATATTCGAGATTGTAAAGAAATTGGACCCGAAAACAGGCGCGACATTGGCGGAAAACCCGGATCTGTTAAAAACAGGCGATGCCGCGATAATTAAAGTCCGTCCATCAAAACCGCTGGTCGTTGAGAAACAAGCGGATTTCCCCCAGCTTGCGCGATTCGCAATCCGTGACATGGGCCAGACCGTCGCTGCCGGTGTAATAATCGACTTGGTTAAGGCGTAGGCTTGGTTTTTTGATTTCAATTTTTTTGTTCAGCTGCGGCTTTAAATTCAGGCCTGATCAATTCTGTTTAACATTGCTGAGGTAGCCAAGCTAGGTCTAAGGCACTAGAAACAGGCTTTGCCTGTTTCGGTCGACTAACGGCGCTGGTCTGGAATGTATAGGAACAAGTTGTCCGCGGGAAAGTGGTTTTCCAAAAGAGAACTATTGCAATTTACCTTCGGGTGGATTGTAGGCATTTGCTTTTCCTACGGCCAGAGAGCCAGTGTGCGCAAGCACGCGGGGGTTCAAATCCCTCCCTCAGCGTATTATTACCTCTAGTTCTTCTGCTTTCCAAAGGCGATGGAACCATTCTGAGGCATTTTGCGAAGTTAAGATATCTGGAAAGGACATTAACCTCCTGCTCTATAAATACCTGCTCCCCCAACGATCCATTGTGATCATATGAGCATTACCTATCCAGGTGCGCGTAGGTTTGATGACAAAGTAACAAGACCTGAACTGCTTTCAGACTTTCGGCCATTCACTTTCCTTGCCGATTTACTTACCGGCGTTGTGGAACGGCGAGAAGCCCATGCCTACAACCCCTCTAGAATCAGGGAGTGGGTTAGAGACAAAAACGAGATAGACTTTCGAATAGATACCGATTACCAATGGAGACCTCGTGGACCCCCCGGCGTAGTCAGGATCCGTGGTTCCCCAGACGAAATCGTGAGTGACATCGAATCCTTTCGGAATTGGAGTTGGAGTGATAATCCGCTCATAAACATGCAATATCTCAGATACAGGGACGGCAGAGTAAAGATAACTGTCAACGACCCGTGTGGCCCTGTCTACATCTACTCCTAATCGCGGGCACTCCAGTAACCAGAGGAGCCAACCCAAGAGGAGTTGTAGCAAGCTTGTTTGGCTATGAAAAGTCCGGGCTCCGGACCGCCCGTTACAGTCAACTCCTTCAGCGCTTTTATGTTTTACCCAGCGGACAATATTTATTCACTTTTATTATGTCGCCACTAATATGTAGTGAATAATAGAAATACTTAAATACTCATTATCCATAATTAGGGGTTATGAGATCTGGATACTCACATAGACTTGTGGCTGATGAGCTTCCTACATCTGGCAAGACGTTGTTGATTCCGGATTATACCGTCTTTGGGGAAAAAACCGATCCCCGTATTTCTATCAGAGATCAAGCCGTAGGCTATGTAGAAGTGGACTTTAACCCGCTGGCTGGAAGGTATGAATCACAACCTATAACCAGATTAACTGCATCGCTTCTGGGAGCAAGCATGGATACGCTAGTCGGAGGGGATAGTATAGCTTACGATTCAGACGGGATATCTGCACTGTTGTGGTTGCATGGAAAAAACCACCTGTTCACGTGTGGATATGTGTTTAATTTGAGGAATCGTTCCTATGACCCTGGATGTGGGTTGTTATTGGGAAGCAATGATGAAGGTCAGGACAGGCTGGCGGTACCGGGGATTGATTGTTATGTCCAACCCCGGATTTTCAGATCCGACGATATCACTGAATGGCATGCGGGCAGGTTATTGAACAGACAAAATTACATGAAGAAAGGTTTGGTCCACCTTCCTTCCAGAGACATGTTCAAGGTAAAAAGATTCGTTGCCGGCCCTGAACCGGATTATGAATGGGTAATGGACGAAGTGAGAAGATTTGAAGAAAACGGTGAAAACCTGGACGAACATGAAGTCAGGGACTTGTATCGGGAACTCAGGGATGGTATGTCGGTTCACTTTATTGAAGCGAGAGAAATATTGATATCACCCGTTCGAGATTAAACCAATTATTTTAATTTTATGACATCCTCCCCGCACTAAAGTGCGGGGTTTCTTGGTAGGAAATCCAGAAGATTATTTTGTTCTCTGACATACCTTTCGACAACGCTCTGTTGGACTCTGCCAACAGAGTCCTTGAAATTCCCGCAAGACCAGAGATGGCCTTTCGGGTATCTCAACCGATAGTTCGGATGTTTGAGGAACATCCCGTAAGACGATGCGCCTTTGAGAAGGCGCACGGCTTCTGACTGCGACATTGTCGGTTTTAATCTGACAACAAGATGTACGTGGTCGGGCATTATGCCCGACTCGGTTATCTCTATGTTATGCCTTTTCGCTGCTGCGAAAAGAACCTCCCGCAAATCATTTCTGTGTTCTGCCTTGCCGAACATTTTGTAGCGATACTTCGTGCACCACTCGACGTGGATTAGAAAACCAAAGGTTTTCTAATTGAGAAAACATCAGTTTTCTCAATGCACGTTATTGCCGATAGAGTGCGCACTGCTCACGAATTCTGCCATAGAAATTTCCTCCGAAACGTTTAAGTAGAACGAGAGCCCTATCAATAACTAAATGCATGGATGATAGGGCTGTTTCGTTCCCTATCTTTTCTTTATTTTTCTTGTTAGAAAAAAGGCGATCAATTCATCTGGCGGGCTGAAGCCCGCAGGTTTCTTGATCGGTTACTAAGTTTGATTTTCCAATAACATCATTGCCTATACGAAAATTATTTTGTACATGTTCCATTTCACCGCTAGTTTTTTATTCTTTAGTTTTTTATTCATTATATGTTCGAAGAATTCTACCCGAGAAAATTCAGAGTACCTATGAATATTTCAGATTTTGCAAAGCTCGGTTTTTCCCAATCCTCTTTCTTTTCTGGCGTTAAAAAAAGGTCCCAGGATTTCACTAAAAGGCAGTTATCGGGACAAGAAGCCGCTTTTCTTGACCGCGAAAAAATACGCGGGTGGCTGGAAAGCGATTACAAGTTTGTCATGGAAGAAGTGCCTGTGAGCGATGCCAATGACAATTTCGTGGGCAGGATGGACCGTCTTGAATTTCTGGGAATCGGGGAGTACGGGAACAAGCAGCTTGTCATAATCGAATACAAGACCCGAAATATTTCAGGCGTCATGAACCCCAAATTTTTCGACGATTACAAGATTCAGCTGGCCACCTATGCTTTCTGCCTCAAGAACCACCCGATTTTTCACGATTGTGATATAAATTTTGCAGCGTTGAAAACGCGGGATTTCCACAACAAAGAAATCGTTCATGAATTCATAGCGTCTGCGCAAAAACTTGCGGAATGGAGGATGGATATACCCAAACTGATAGAAACTGCGTGTCAGCTCATGGACGGCCATATAAAACCGACTGGTGCCTATTATTCGATGGACCAAAAAAGGTGGGTCGGCGGATCCGGAAGCAGGCTTGCGTGGTAAATTATGAAAATAGAGAAAAAATGCTTCATCTGTGGAAAAAAAGGCCATTGGCTCGTAGGATGCCGTTTTGAACGGAAAAAATAATATTTATTAACAAAATACACAACTACAGTAACGGGTACGATGAAAAAAGAAATCGCAATTGCGGGATTGGCGATATTCGCGGTCGTTTTATTCATTGCGCTTAATCCTATGAAAACCGGAAATGGTGAAAATCCAATGGCACAAACAGTTGTTTTGGAGACATCGAAAGGAAACATAGAGGTACAGTTAGACGCTGTTAACGCGCCGGTCACGGTTTCCAATTTCCTGCGTTATGTGAATGAAGGCTTCTATAACGGCACCATATTCCACCGTGTTATTCCAAGTTTTATGGTGCAGGGCGGCGGATTTCTTCCAAGTGGAACGGAGAAACAAACTCATGAAGCGATTAAACTGGAATCCAAGAATGGTTTGAAGAATAAACGCGGTACCATAGCGATGGCGCGTACAAATGTTCCGGACAGCGCCACAAGCCAGTTCTTCATCAACGTTGCCGACAATTCATTCCTCGATTATGCGCCGGGAAACGACGGTTATGCTGTTTTTGGCAATGTGACCAAAGGCATGGACTCAGTTGATGAGATTGTTTCCGTTGAAACGGGTGACAGGGACCATTTTTCAGACTGGCCTTTGCAGGACGTTGTTATCAAAGGCGCTTATGTGAAGAAATAAGCAGGTATTTTTGTTAAATGATCAACTAATCATGGACGATAGTATCATGTGGGGAGACAAATCAGGGGAAACGAGAAAGGAAACCAATTGGCTGGGAGAAACCAAGGAAGTCCATTATGACAACGGCGGCAACAGGACAGGAGAAACAAGATTTTCCACCAATTTGTTTGGCGAGTCGAGACAAGAACATTACGATACGTCTGGAAACAAAATTGGAGAGACTCGAAAAGGTACGGATTGGTTCGGTGGCGACAGGGCCGAACATTACGACGCACGAGGCGACAGGATAGGCACGAGCCGGGACGGGGCTGATTTCTTAGGCCAGCCTGTGCAGAGGCATTACGACACCCACGGTAATCAAATAGGGTCAACGAGACGAACAACCAATTTGCTTGGCACAGCAAAGAAGGTGCATGAAGGCGTTTGGCCCAAAAGTTCATCACCCGGTTATCCGGCTGGAAGAGCAGGCGGAAATGAAGAGGGTGGATACGAAAGACCGGCAAACGTATCACAGCCTGGTTATAAGGACCGATCCCAGCAGCCGGTGCAAGACACAGTTACGGAACGCCGTAAAAATGAATGGGATGAGAGCTTCGATCGTCAGCTGAAGGAAATAGATCAAAAATTTGCACTCATCGAAGCAGCGGACCGTGAACGCGAACGGGAACAAAAAAGAAAGCGGGATGAGGAGGGAAGGCGCCTTCAAAAAGAAATGGACGAAGCATTTGAACGTATTAGGATAGCCAATGCAGAATATGAACGATATGAAAGGAAAGAATTGGATAATACGCTTAGAGATATCCGTGATGCGGTGGAAGAAATGGAACGGGTTTTGTCAGGACGATAGCGGCGAAGATCTGTTTGTGCACCCTGTCCCAGACTTATTAATGACCATGCACTAATTATTGGGGAAGATGACGAGATGAATTTTGAAGATTTGGGCCTTAAACCCGAGTTGCTGAAGGCTGTACAAGAGCTGGAATTTACAGAATTGACGGAAATACAGGAGAAAAGCATACCTGAAATACAGGCCGGCAAGGATGTTGTCGGACAATCGAGCACAGGATCCGGCAAGACAGCGGCGTTTGGCTTGCCTATACTGGAAAAGATAGAAAACGGCAAAGGCGTCCAGGCCTTGGTTCTGACACCTACACGCGAATTATGCGTCCAGGTTACAGATGCGTTGCGCAGTTTTGGAAAATTTGTTAATGTGAATGTCGCCGGTGTTTTCGGCGGGGTTTCTCTAGACCCCCAGGTCAGTGCGATACGGACTGCGGAAATCGTTGTCGGGACACCGGGAAGAATACTTGACCATATGGAACGCAGGACGATAAATTTCCAGAATGTGAAATTCCTGGTAATCGACGAGGCGGACAGGATGTTCGATATGGGATTTATCGAAGACGTTGAAAAAATTATCAGGCACACACCAAAGCAAAGGCAAACGCTTTTATTCAGCGCAACGATGCCGCCGGAAGTAAGGCACGTTGTTGAAAGGCATTTAATTTCACCAGTTACGATCAAAGGCGTTGTTTATGTCGACACCAGCCTTTTGAGGCAGGTTTATTATGACGTTAAGCCGCACGATAAATTTTCGCTTCTTGTGCACCTGTTAAAACAGAACAAGGAAGGAATAGCGCTGGTTTTCTGCGCGACGCGCAGAGAAGTCGATGCCGTTGCGTCGAATTTGAAAGAACAGGGGATCAATGCGCTGCCCATACACGGCGGAATGGAACAAAACAAGAGATTAAAGGCTGTTGACGCGCTGAAAAGCGAAAAAATAACCGTACTTGTTGCGACGGACGTCGCGGCGCGCGGCCTTGACATAAGGAACGTGTCTCATGTCTACAATTATGACGTGCCGAAATCCTCGGCGGATTATATCCATCGCGTCGGTCGTACGGCCCGCGCTGGCAGCGAAGGCGATGCCGTGACTTTGTTATCAGAGCGCGACCATGTAAGCTTCACAATGGTATTGCGCGACCGCAGCCTGAAGATCGTACGCACTGAAAAGCCGGGCTTTGAAAGGGTCCCGTTTAAAAGGTTCGAAAGCCGCGAAGGGGGCGGACACGGTTTCCGGAGATCCGGCTTCAATAGAAGGCCCAGATACTGAACACTGGCGCTATATTTCCTATACGATAAATTTATATGTCATGCCCATCAATATTGGATGACCGATATGCCCAGGAAAGTCCTAAAAACCGCAAAAGGCCCGATGGAAATAAAACCTTCCAAGGAATCGACATGGGTTTGCATGTGCGGACTTTCAAAAAACCAGCCTTTCTGCGACGGTTCTCACAAGAAAACTGCTGATGAGAAGGACGGCGTTGTTTACGAATACGACGAAGAAGGCCACAGGAAAGAAGTGAAGAACTAAATCCGGTGTACGTTGAATCTGTTTTATTTTTCAAGTACGATCCCACAGGATGAAATACTAAATAAAAAGTTCCATTGTGAGATTTACATCCCGTTCTTTTTTGTTTGTCGCTGGGCGAATTCCCTTCATTATTTGTACGCTTCCGATGGACACGTTTAATGGCACGGGATATTCCGTTTCTTCCAGCATTTGTTTCATGACGGCATCGTACATGATCTCCAGGGAATCTCCCTGCAACCATTCCGTTTTTTCTGCGGCAACGTTTATTGATGCCCATTGTTTTATGTAATCAATGTTCACGGTTCCGGCGTTGCCGCGAAAGGTTGAGCGCCTGTATCTTTCATCGGCCGCGAAAGAATCTGTCATTTTCAGCCTGAATAGAACGTTGAGCAACGCGTTGTTTATTTCAACCTGAAAATCACCTTCGAATAAGTCCCTGCTCGGATTTTGTTTTTTGACTTTGGTTTCCTGCGAGCGCCCGTTGATTGATATTTTGTTTATTCCGGGCACAGCGTACAACATTAACAGGTTCGCGATGTCATGCACTCCGCAGTCGAAACCAACGTCTGATAAATGGCCGGCTCCCGGGCGCCTTCCCGCTTCGAGAGGCGGGCGTGAACGTACTATTTCGATTTCATCTATATCCCCTATTTCATGTTGTATCGGATTTTGGGCATACCTGAAAGCGGGGTTGAAATATTCCACGAATGCGGTCATCGTGGGTTTTCCGGTAAATTGCTGTGCCCGTTTAACATCGCCAGCTTCTCCGGCGTTCGCACTCATCGGCTTCTCGCATAACACGCCTGAAACCTTTGGTGAAAGCAATGCCCGCATCGATTGTTCGGCGTGATATTGGGTAGGCGAGGCTATAACGACCAGGTGGGGTTTCGGTACGTCCAGCTTAACCATGTCACGGAAATCTGCGTAATGCCTGACGTCGCGTGGGGTGGTTCGTTCGTATGAAGGGTTTCCGAATTTCGGGTCGCAAACCGCTACAAGTTCTGCTTTTCCGGCGTCTTGCAGCTTCAAAACCTTGGCTAAATGGTTGCGGCCCATGTAACCGATGCCTGTCATCGAAACGTAAACGGTTGGCATGAACAAAAACATATTGTACAGCATTTAAATTGATGAAAATTGCAGGGTAATTGATATGGCAGAGTTAGAATCGTTCGGCGGCACGCTGGTTATCGCTGGCAGTTTGATATTATTGTCAGGTTTAATTTTGATGTACGGCGGCAAAACGCCCCTCGGTAACCTGCCCGGCGACATAACATTCGAAAAAGGCAATTTCAGGTTTTATGCGCCAATCACGACGTTCCTGATAATAAGCACAATACTTACAGTCCTGCTCAACCTGTTTTTAAAAGCGAATTAAATTGTCATGAATTCCGCGAAGTCTACATCAGGCATTTTGCCGGGCTTTTCCCTGACTTTTATGTATTTCAATTCCCTTGAAACTTTGATCCCGCCTGCGTCCCTTTCCAGTGTCTCCTCCAGCCATTTAGCCATTTTGGACGAATTGGTAGCGAGTGCGATTTCTGTCTCGCATGAATATCTTCCATCAGGCGCTTTTTCGGTGTCCTTGAAGCCTGCAAAATAAAATAGCACGGCATCGGGGCGCTGGAGATTAACAGATCCGCGGATTTTTAACATTCTTTTATCCGGAGACAGTTCAACGGCATCGCCTATACGTGTCAATTCTGAACGTATGTGAGCCAAACGATAGATCATTTCGGACTCAAACCGATGAGCCGCATCCGGGTCCGCGTATCCGCGGTCGTCTGCAACGGCTGGGGTGAATCTCGCCCTATAAACTTCGAAGCTTGTCATGAAGCAGATAGATCCGATAAAACATTTAAAACCGTGCCTACAGGGATGTCACGTTCAGGATAAACGGCCCTGCTATTTCCGAGACACCGCCGGCTTGTTCGGCTTTTGCCCAGTAGTTGATGGCGCCTGATGTTGTCACCGGTATCACGTATGTGCAGGCTATGTCGGCGCCAGCCGGTTTTGCATTTCCCTGGCCGATGCAATAACGTGCCGTGCACTGGGCGTTTTTGCAGACATTGACTGTTACGAACTCGCTTTCCGCATCGGCTACTTTAACAAGGAATGTTACTTCCCTGCCAGTCCTTATCGGATCCGGTTTCTGCGCGGACGAAATCACGCGCGGCGGCTGGTTGCCGGCGATTGTTGTTGTAGTTGTAGTTGATGTGGTTGTTGTGGCTGGGACCGTTGTTGTAGTGGGCGCTGTTGTCGTGGCTGCAATTGTTGTGGTTGTCGATGTTGTTGTGGTTGCAGCTGGCTGTTGCTGGTTGCCTGTAACCAAAGCAAACGCGAGAAGGATAACGCCGGCGGCTATAATGTAAAGGCTTGGGTGTTTCTTGCCCCTGCGTGTGAAGTCGTACTTCATGATAATTAATATCGTTTTTCTGTTATTTAAGATATCCGAAAATCCTGTTGTCCGAATCTGCCAGGAATCCCACGAGCGGGGAATCGGGAAACTCCCTTAAGGCGTACAACGCGATCGCACCCCTGCAATGCACGGTTGCTTTTTGAGACCCGGGGGTTTTTTCGGCGCCCCTTGCAAACCGGAAAAGGTCGGACCGGCGACCTATGACCGGGACAAGATATTCATATTCAGGCGTTGCAGCCCGGTGCAGGGTGTTGGAAAACGCCTCAAACGACATCCCTGTGTCAAAACCATAGGTTATTGCCAGTTCGTGGTTTTTCCTGTCAGACACAAGGCCCAAAAAAACCGGTTTTCGGATTGCATCCGCCCGGACGTTGACTTCTTCAAAAAGCTCGTTATTAAAAGTTGCTATCGGTGACATGGTTGCGTCCAGCTCGTCAAGGTTTATGCCGCCCGCCGGAACACCCTGGTACATACCTGCAAGCCTGTGGCTTTTTGCGACAACGCCTACGGATATTACATTTCCCATGGATCTTGGCACGCCTATGACTCCCATGGGCATTGACCTGGCTTCTGGTATCTCGCCTTTAACAGATGCCAGATACGTCGCATAATCTGTTTCGTCACATTGCAAAACCAGTTTACCTTTCTTGATTTCATAACTTCGATAAGCGGGCATCCTCTCATTCCTTGGAAGGCTGTCGGCTAAGCGTTTGACTTTATCAGCCCACAATGGACCGATTGATAATTTATCACCTACGTCCAGGACAACTTCCGTAATACTGGCTTCCGGTACGTACAAATCCCCTATAGCTTTCGGCATGCGTCCTGATTCAATCTGAAGTTATTTAAACAGATCGTTATAGGAACGCTATGAAAGAAAAGGTTCTAAATAGCCTTGGACAAATAACCTTGTGGAACGCATAATAATGCACGTGGATTTGGACGCGTTTTTCCCTTCATGTGAACAAAGAGAAAATCCGAATTTAATAGGTAAACCGGTTATTGTAGGCGCAGATCCTAAAGAAGGGATGGGCAGAGGCGTAGTTAGTAGTGCTTCTTACGAGGCGCGTAAATTCGGGATAAAATCCGCTATGCCCATAGCGAGGGCGTTCAGGCTTTGCCCTGAAGGGATTTACCTGCGCCCAAATTTCACCCTTTATGAAAAGGTTTCTTCCGGCGTGATGGAAATATTGAAAAAATACGCTGACAAATTCCAGCAAGCCGGAATCGACGAGGCTTTTTTGGACGTCTCGTCCATGGGAAGCTACGAAAAGGCTGTTAATGCGGCAAATGGGCTGAAGAACGAGATAAAAGAAAAAGAGAAGGTCACGGTATCCGTGGGCATCGCCCCAAACAAAATGATCGCCAAAATGGCTTCCGATGAAAACAAGCCCAACGGCGTTACCGTAGTTAAGCCGGACGACATAGAAGGATTCATTTACCCGAAAAGCGTGCGAAAAGTGTGGGGAATCGGGCCGAAGACTGAAGCCGTGCTCAATGGGATGGGCGTAAAAACGATCGAAGATCTGGCCAAAGCAAATTCCCGCCATCTTAAGGCCAGACTCGGCAACGTGGCAGAATACTTTCAATTTCTCGCTCACGGGAGCGACGAAAGCCCTGTCGAGGAATCCTATGAAATAAAATCGTTTAACCGCGAGCACACCTTTGAGCAGGACACAAACAGGCGGGAGGACATATTGCCGATGATAAATACGCTTGCGCACGACATCCACGGCCAGTTGATATCGAACAAGGCCTCCTTCAAAACAATAACGCTGAAAATGCGCTTTTCCAATTTTGAAACGTATACCAGGTCAAAAACCCTTCCCGTAAACACTGACAATGAAAAACCAATAGCAGAAGGCGCGAAAAGCCTTGCACAGGAATTCCTTGGAACAAAACGAAAGATACGATTGGTCGGCCTGCGTGTCTCAAACCTAAAATTCGGCAAAGCCCAAAAAAGGCTTTTCGATATTTAAGCAAAAAAACGGATATTTTTCATGGATCACGATTTAAAGCTGGTAATCTTCGACTTGGACGGAACGTTGATAGACGCGAGGAAGAACCTTAAAGAGAACATAAATTACGCTTTAAAGGCCAATGGTTACCCGCCATTCACAGGCAACAGGGTCTACACGCTGATAGGACGCCCGCTGATAGACATTTACAAAATGACACTTCCCAGAAGCGATGCGCGTTTAGCTGAGAAACTTGTGCGAGATTATCGAAAACGGTACAAGAAAACGTGCCATATAGGCGTAAAAATTCTTCCCGGCGTTGAAAGGGCCTTAAACACGCTCAAGTTCGGGGGGTTCAAACTGGCGATAGCCACAGCCAAAGGCGAAGCGCAAACAAAACTGTTGCTTAAGCGGCTTGGTTTGTTTAAACACTTTGATTTAATCGTCGGTTACCGTTACGGCAAGGTGAAAATGCGGCCGAAGCCCCATCCCGACATGATATTACACATAATAAAACGCCTGAAAATCGACAAAAGGAAAGCTATAATGATCGGTGATACGCAACTCGATGTTCATGCTGGTAAGAATGCGGGCGTTTACACTATTGCGGTAAAGAGCGGCGTTAGGCTTGGAATAACGAAGATTGCGGAAATAAAATCAGCGAGGCCCGACGCAATGATAGAATCAATAAGGGAGCTTCCGGCGTACCTTCAAAAAAAGAAATTGTGATTTATTAATCTTGCTGCTGAAATGCAGTTCATGGTAAGCGAGGAACAGGTAAAGTCCATATTGAAGAACTGTTACGATCCAGAGATACCGATAAACATCGTGGACTTGGGACTCGTGTATGGGATTAGCATAGACGATGAAAAAAAGAAAATCAAGATTACGATGACGCTAACATCACCGGGCTGCCCGATGTATGCGCAGATTTCCGAAGATGTGAAAAGAAGGGTCGAAGAAAACTCCGGCTACAAAGCGGACATTGAGATGGTCTGGGAACCGCGATGGACCCAGGACAAGATGAGCGAAGATGCGAAAGCGATGATCGGGCTGTGATATGGCCTACCTGACCCGTTATCTGCAGGGAAACATCAAAATAGAGCAAAGTTTTGTCTGGCGCCCGTTCGGTTTTCTGGTGGATGTTTTCAGAGGCGTCGCAAGCCGCGACGAGGTCGACCATTTCAGCCAATACCGCCTTGAAGAATGGCTGTATGAGGGTAGATTCCCGATATCAATTGTTTACGATAAGGTGGCGCGGACCGGCGATGACGGATATAGCTTCGGACAGGCCCGCATTACCGTATTCCGTGAAACCGATTTCTGCGGTTTGTGTGACGTCATCCGAAACGAAATAGATATGCCCAATTACGGCGCACCGGCTTTTGAAATGAGATTTATGAGGCGAAGAAGGAGCGGTTCATCGATAGAAATTAGGAGGTGTACGAACGCTTCCAGGCTTTGAAACAGTTTTTGACTGACAGGAACGTTTATAAAGGCTACCTTATAATTATACTTTTGGTAAACAAGCTTACGTTCGAAGTGAAATCGAATTTAAGGGCGACAAAGCTTCGCGGTTTTGGTTTCCGCGCTGCTGGAATGCCCTCAAACCAAAAACCACATCTGGCGTGGTTCTGTACAAACTTTTCCAAACAACGGGAAGCAAAGCTTTCCGTGCATAGGAAACTGAAGTTTCCTATGAAGTTTGATCAAAAGAGAATGGAAAAGTTTGATCAAGAAGGTGCTTCTTGGGTACAGTTTTTGACTAGAATGAGGTAGATTAAATGCCAAAGGTGAAATCCCCAAGGAAAGGAAGCTTGGCTTTCAAGCCAAGAAAAAGAGCTAGCAGAATCTATCCGGTGATCCGGTCGTGGCCTGTGTTAAAGGATGTGAAACCCCTGGGGTTCGCGGGCTACAAAGCGGGAATGACACACGTCATGGCAATTGACAAGCGTACCAACTCGCCGACCGCCGGCCAGCTAATGCAGATTCCTGTGACGATAATCGATTGTCCCCCTCTTTTCGTTTTTGGCGTCCGCGCCTATTCTCACGACCACAACGGTTTGAAACCGGCAAAAGACTTGTTCTTCAAAACTTTCCAAAAAAACCTTTCCAGAAAGATCAAAGTGCCAAAAAGCTACGATTTCGATTCGAAATTAAAAGAATTTGAATCTGCAAATTCGGACGACATCAAACTTATTGTCCATACGCTGCCTGAAAAATCGGGGCTCGGGAAAAAGAAACCCGAGATTTTTGAAATCGCATTGGGCGGTTTGGACGTGAAATCTAAAATTGAATATGCCAAACAGGCGCTTGGAAAAGAAATTTCCGCCAAGGAAATATTCAAAAACGGCGACTGGGTGGATGCGGTTTCCGTAACAACCGGGAAAGGTTTTGCAGGTTCGATAAAAAGGCACGGGGTAAAGATGCTTGACCATAAGGAAGGAAAAAACAGGCGCGGCATAGGTTCGATGGGCCAGAAAAGGCCGGGAAAGCTGCGCTGGACTGTGCCTCTGCCCGGGCAGCTTGGTTTCCACACACGAACCGAATTGAACAAAAGAATAATACTTGTCAGCGACAAGAGCAACTCCGCCACGCCAGCAGGCGGTTTTGTGAAATATGGCGTAGTACCAAACGATTATATCGCATTGCAGGGCTCTGTAGCAGGCCCAAGGAAAAGGCTGATACGACTGCGATTCTCGGTGAGGCCCCCTTCCCTGAACCGGCCGCTGCCTGAACTGAAAACGATAGCGGTGGAAAGCAAGCAAGGTGTTTAATATGACTATGACCAATGTTTACGGCACAGACGGCAAGGTGAAAAACCAGATTAAATTACCTGACGTTTTTTCAAAAGACGTGAGAAAAGACCTGGTTTTACGGGCCTATCTGGCTATGATGTCCAGTTCAAGGCGCAAACATTCCAGGGATCCGATGGCCGGAAAACGCACTTCGGCCCATTACCACGGCCGCAGGAGCGTCTTCCAATCAATGGCCAACAAGGAGATGGCGCGCGGCCCGAGAATAACAGGGCAAGGTTACCTGAATTTGCGCCTAAGGTTTGCACCTCACGCGGTGAAAGGGCGGTTAGCGCATCCGCCTACCGAACAGAAAATATTCGAGGAAAAAATCAACAAAAAGGAACGCAGGCTTGCGATCATTTCCGGAATAGCCGCGACAGGAAATAAAAACCTTGTGTCTGAGCGCGGCCACAGGGTGCCCAATATAGACCTTCCAATAATCATCGATGACGCACTCCAAAAAATCAACAGGACCAATGACGTTGAAAAACTTTTCATTTCCCTCGGGCTAAGCGAAGAAGTTGAGAGGATCGGTGAAAAAACCGTACGTGCCGGGCGCGGAAAATCAAGGGGCAGAAAATACAGGACAAAAACGGGGCCGTTGATAATAATAAGCAAAAATGAAGGCGTCGCGGAAGCTGCAAAAAACATCGTCGGCGTGGATGTCGTGGAATTGGCGAACGTGAACGCAAAACTTTTGGCGCCGGGCGGAACGCCTGGGCGGTTAACCTTGTGGGCAGAATCCGCAATAAAGAAACTTTCGGAGCGCGAGTAAAGTGGCAGAAGAAAACAAACCTGTTGAAGAGAAAAAAACCAAACGAGCTAAAAAAGCCGCTGTGAAAACTGAGAAGCCTGTAACCAAGGAAAAGAAGCCCGTAAGGCGCACACCAACTAAAAATGAATGGGACGTCTTGGCGCACCCATTGATGACTGAGAAGTCCATAGGGCTGATAGAAAAGGAAAACAAGCTGGTGTTCGTTGTCGGATTAGGTTCGAATAAAGTTGACATAAAACAAGCCATGGAAAGAGCGTTCGGCGTCAAGGTTGAATCTGTCACCACGTCGATAACGAGGAAAGGCCAGAAAAAAGCCTTTGTAAAGCTGTCGAAAGACAATTCAGCGTCTGAAATTGCGACAAGGCTCGGCATGTTGTAGGTGTTGTAAATGGGAAAGCGTCAAATTGTGCGGGCAAGGGGAAAGGGTTCGCCCAGCTACACGGCTCCTTCGCATAATTGGGCCGGTGTTGTCGAATATCCGCAGCCCGAGGAAATAAAAAACGTTACGCAGGCGACGATCACGGAATTGATACATGATCCGGGCCGCAATGCGCCGCTGGCAAAAATAAAATTCAGCGACGGCGAGGAAATGCTCGTTATCGCACCGGAAGGCGTGCAGGTCGGAGGCACAATATCATGCGGAATATCAGCGCCCATAATGCCGGGCAACGTTCTTACATTGTCGGAGATACCCGAAAGGACACTGGTATACGGAATAGAATCCAAGCCGGGCTCGGGTCCGAAATTCTGCAGGTCTTCGGGGTCTTTTGGCATAATCGCAGCACATGACGCCGGAAAAGTTTTTGTCCAGATGCCTTCGGGAGAGATAAAGGAATTCAAGCCGCTTTGCAGGGCTACCATAGGCGTGCCGGCAGGCGGCGGGCGCAAAGACAAGCCGTTTGTAAAAGGCGGTTCGAAGCTTTACCTCATGCGTGCACGCGGTAAACTCTTCCCAAGGTCGAAAGGTGTTGTAATGAATGCTACGGACCATCCTTACGGCGGGAAGACGAGGCCGGGCCATCCAAAAACCGTTTCACGTAATGCCCCGCCAGGCCAGAAAATAGGTTATATTGCTGCGAGAAGAACAGGGAGGAAGAAGTGATTTAGATGGCGAAAAAATTCCTGTTCCACGGAAAAACTTTGGAAGAACTGCAAGGCATGACCCTGGAAGACTTTTCCAAACTGCTCAAATCGCGGGCAAGACGGGCGCTAAAGCGCGGATTAACAGAACAAGAGAAAACGCTCCTCGGGAACATAAGAAGGGAACCTGCAAAATTCCACAAGACACATTGCAGGGAGATGGTCATCCTGCCAGAAATGGTGGGCAAGAAATTCGGCGTCCACAATGGCAAGGAATTTTTCTCGATAGTTGTCACGGAAGAGATGTTAGGGCACCGCCTTGGGGAATTTTCACACACCACCAGAGAAGTCAAGCATTCGGCCCCGGGAATAGGCGCGACCAAGTCAAGCAAATACATACCATTGAAGTGAGCTACATGGAATATTCGATGAACATGGATCCAAAAGTGTCCGCGAAGGTGTATGGAAGAGCGTTGCGAATATCGACGCGGCATTCCATAGAGATCTGCAGAGCGTTACGCGGAAAAAATTTGCAAAAAGCAAAAGCCATGCTGCAAGACATTGCTGCCGGGAGGGCGTCACTTGACGGAAAGTTTTACACGAACGCTGTGAGGGAGATGATAAGCCTGTTGCATAGCGCTGAAGCGAATGCCAAATCAAAAGGCCTTGATGTTAACAAGCTTATTGTCATGGCTTCTGCGACAAAGGGGTTCACGTTTTCGCGCCCAAGATCCAGAAGGAAGCTGGCCGGCCAAACAGGCAGGATGACAAATGTGCAGATAATGCTGAGGGTTGCGTAAATGGCAAAAGAAATCAAGTTCATAAAGGAGGGAATAAGGCTGGTGTTTATAGAAGAATACCTGAAAAGCCAGTTCCAACGGGCCGATTATTCCCATATAGAAGTCAGCAAAACGCCTCTCGGAACAAGGATCCTGATCTATGCAAACAGGCCGGGAATAGTGATAGGGCGGGGCGGTGAAAAAATAAAGGCTATAACCGAATACCTGCGGGACCATTTCAAACTCGACAACCCACAGCTGGACGTAAAAGAAGTGCGGGACGCCGACTTGGATGCCCAGATCATAGCGAGGCAGATAGCCTCGTCTCTGGAGCGTGGATTAAATTATAAACGGGTGGCGAATATGGCCATAAAACGCGTTATGGAGTCCGGTGCTGTCGGAATACAGATCAGGGTATCGGGAAAGCTGGGCGGTGAAAAGTCGAGGACTGAAAAGTTCATGCAGGGCTATTTGCAGCATTCCGGCGAAACCGCTGACAGGCTGGTTTCAAAGGGAAAGGCGGAGGCGCTGCTGAAACCAGGCAAAGCGGGCATCCAGGTGAAAATAATGACGGTCAACATTGAACAGGAAATGAAGCAGAAGCGTGAACAGGAAGACAAGACTGCTGAAGCTTCTGTAGAGGGGCAATAAACATGGCTCTGCTAAAAACAAAAGACGCACGCGTGATGAAGGCCGATGAACGGTTAAAAAGGCTTGGCGAGTTCAGGCTGGAACTTGCAAAGCTGAAAGGAAGTTCCGCGGTCGGCGCGAGCATAAAACAGCCGGGAAAAGTGAAAGAATTGCGAAAAGCGATTGCGAGGATGCTTACTATAGGCAATGAGGAAAAGTCAAGCTCTTCAAAAGTAACGAAGGAGAAAATGAAAAACAAAGGAGGAAAAGAAGCATAGATGGCAGACACTTGCCCCAATTGCGGGTTGCCGAAGGAACTTTGCGTATGCGTTGCCATGGGCATAAAGGACCAGCAAATACTGGTTTACCTTGACAAGAGGAGCTATGGAAAGAACGTTACCATTATCGAGGGCATAGACGACAAAAACGCGAAAAGCCTGACAAAGACGTTGAAGTCGAAGCTTGCCTGCGGCGGAACCCATAAAGACGGACGGATAGAACTGCAGGGCGACCACAAAAGAAAGCTGAAGGACATGCTGGTGAAATACGGCTTTAAAGAATCTCAAATACAGGTGAAATAGATGATAAAGCCCGTGAACGTGACGCGGCATGAACTGATAGGGCTTAAGTGCGAAGCCTTGCTCAGGGCAGGGGACAAGAAGTTCTCCGGCCGGTTGGTAGATGAGACACGAAGTACGTTTATGATCATGACTGAAAAGGGGAAGAAAATGCTGATAAAGGAAAAATATGATTTCGTATTCGCGCTCCCGGAAGGAAGCGTGAAAGTCAGCGGTGACTCGCTTATAGGAAGGCCAAGGGAGCGGATAAAGAAAAAAATCGACAAATGGTGATCATATGAAAGTCAAACAAAATATCGGAATTGTTGCAAAACCTCCGGCAGGAGCATGCAATGACGCAAAATGCTGCTGGCACGGGTCATTGCCCGTGCGCGGGCGGGTGTTCGAAGGGAAGGTAATTTCAAACAGGGCTTCAAGGACCGTCGTAGTCAAGTGGGGTTACAGCAAGTTCATACCAAAATATCAAAGGTATGAAAGAAGGAACACAACCGTGCGCGCACACAGCCCTGAATGCATGCAGGCCAGGATGGGAGACACAGTGAAGATAGCGGAATGCAGGCCGTTGAGCAAGACAAAATCTTTCGTAGTCGTGGAAAAACTGGGAGAATCAAAATGAAAGCAATATCATCGTCCGCATCGCGCGGAATTAACGTGGATTCGGTAATAGGTTGCGCAGACAATTCAGGCGCAAAAACCCTGAATGTAGTAGCTGTAAAAGTATACAAAAGCACCAAACGCAAAAAGCCCGCGGCTGCCATAGGCGACCTCATAGTATGCTCGGTGGTAAAAGGTGATGTCAAAAAAAGGCATGAAGTTGTCCTGGCTGTCGTAATAAGGCAAAAAAAGGAATACAGGCGCGCCAGTGGCATGAGGATAAAATTCGAGGACAACGCAGCGGTTCTTGTCAACGACAGAGGTGAACCTGTCGGCACGGAAATAAAAGGGCCGGTTGCGAAAGAGGCCGTGGAGAGATTTTCCGCGATAGGAAAGATCGCCTCCCAGATAGTGTGAGATGACGAACATGACAGTTAAAAATCCCGGCAACCAGAGGAAAAAAATGCTCCACGCGCCATTACATAAAAAGAAAAGGCTTGTAAACGTAGCGTTGAGCAAAGACTTGCGAATACAGATAAAAAAAAGATCGTTGGGAATACGCAAGGGTGACGAAGTAAAGATCATAAAAGGAAAATTTAGGAACACCCAAGGCACGATCACACGGGTTGATGTCAAGGACACAAAAATTTACATTGATACCGCAGTGATCAAAAAGAAAAGCGGCGGGCAGGTACAGGTGCCTGTCCCGGCGGCGAACATGAGAATAACAAAACTTACGACGGCTGACAAGGGCAGGCAAAAACTGCTGCAGATAAAGGTGTGATTATGAGGACAAAACGGGAAATGGCCCCAAAATTCTGGGGAATAGAAACGAAAACGCGGGCGTTTACAACCAGCCCGAGCCCCGGGCCGCATCCAGCACTTCTATCGATACCACTGAGGATAATCGTAAGGGACATACTTGGCATAGCTGAAAACGCATCCGAGGCGAGGACTGTGCTCAATTCCGGAAAGGTTCAGGTAGACGGCGTCGTAAGAAAGGACCCCGGCTTCCCGGTGGGCTTGATGGACGTTGTGCACATGCCGGATACGCAAAAATATTACCGTATAATGCCGTCCCAGAAGGGGCTCGTGTTAAAGGAAATGATGAAAGACTATGATAAGAAAATGCTCAAGATAAAAAACAAGAGAACGCTGCGGGGCAACAAGATACAATTGAACTTCCACGACGGAACCAATGTCATATCAACAAAGAGCGATTACAAGCCGAATGACGTGGTTGTTGTTAAACTTCCGTCCAGAGAGATAGTTTCGCATGTCCAGATGGGCACGGGCGTGTCCGTGCTAATAACCGGAGGCAAGAACATGGGCAAAATGGCGAAATTGAAAAAGATAGAGAAAATCAGCGGTTCGCGCGCCGATGAACTGATCATAGAAACCAATGACGGCGACCACAAAACACAGGCAAAATTCATATTCGCGGTGGGCAAGGACAAACCGCTGATAGATTTGGGTGAATAATATGAATCCTATGCTCAACATTTCGATAGACAAGATAACGCTAAACATGGGGGCGGGCGGCCCGGGTGAAAAGTTGGAAAAATCCAAAAAACTGCTCGAAAAGGTTAGCGGCGAAAAGAGTGTTATAACAAAAGCCCTCAAAAGATCCACGTTCGGCGTGGCAAAGGGCAGACAGATAGGCGTCAAAGTGATAATACGCGGCGCAAAAGCTGAAGAGCTGTTGAAAAGAATCCTGGAGGCATCGGGAAACAAGGTTAAATTGTCCCAATTCGATGACCACGGGAACCTTTCCATCGGCGTCCATGAATACATAGACGTGCCGGGGATGAAATATGATCCTACAATAGGCATAATGGGGTTTGATGTCGCGGTCACCCTGAAACGCGCTGGATACAGCGTTTCAAGAAGAAGGATAAAACCCGCCAAGGTCGGTAAAAGCCATCTCATAACGCGTGAGCAGGCCGTTGAATGGGCGAAAACCATGGGAGCCGAAATCGTATGAAAGCCGTAAAAAGGGAAAGGAAATTCGGGCCCGGTTCACGCACTTGCAGAAGATGCGGCAGGTACGGCGCAATAATACGAAAATACGGGCTCAATTACTGCCGCCAATGTTTTCGCGAAGTGGCTAAAAGCGTGGGGTTCAGGAAATATAACTAGAAGCATGTCTTATACAGAATAGACATGCTTCAGTCGAAGAAGAAAAGGTGAAAATATGGGACAAGATTTGCTTAATGAAGCTTTGACCGTTATAAGAAATGCGGGATCGGCCGGAAAAAGCGAGTGTTCGGTGCCGGTTTCTGAATTGATCAAAGACGTTTTGCTGGTCATGCAAAAGAACGGGTATATAGGCAATTTTGAATCGACCGGCAGCGGTAAATCCGCCAAATTCAGGATTGAATTGATAATGAAACTAAACGATTGCGGTGCGATATCACCAAGATTTTCCATCGGAGTCAAGGAAATGGAAAAACATGAGATAATCCGCCTACCGGCCAAGGATTTTGGCATATTGATACTGTCCACGAGCAAAGGCGTTATGGACCATAAAGAGGCCAGGTCAAAAAAGATAGGCGGTAAACTGATCTCGTTCGTGTATTAGGTGAATGAAATGACAATATTACAAATTCCAAAAGATGTGAACATAGACGTTAATGGGAACGAGATAATTGTAAAAGGAAAACTCGGGACCATAAAGAAAAGCATTGCGATGGGAAGCGTGGAGATAAAGAAAGACGATTCCAATATATCAATAAGCCCTAAAAACGAGAGGCGAAAATCCAAGGCGATGGCCGGTACCGTGTCGTCCCATATCGACAACATGTTCATAGGGGTCACGAAAGGATGGACTTATGTGCTGAAAATCCTGTATTTGCATTTTCCGATGACCGTGAAAGCTGAAAAAAACAAGGTTGTAATAAGCAATTTCCTCGGTGAAAGGACGCCGCGCACAGCTGATATAACCGGCGAATGCAAAGTTGAGGTAAAAGGGGACCAAATCATTGTCACCGGCGCGAACATAGAAGACGTGAGCCGCACCGCATCGAACATTGAGCGTGCGACGCGCATAAAGTTTTACGACCGAAGGGTTTTTCAGGACGGCATCTTCATAACTTCAAAGGGTGACCAGAATTAGCAAGGATTTCAGGCGACAGGAAAAATACGCGGAGAAGAGAGTAAAAAATAAGACGTGGCGCAAACCGCGCGGAATAAACTCAAAGATGCGCCTACGCGAAGGCGGCAAATCCCATGCGGTGCGCATAGGCCACGGGTCGCCGGCGAAAATGAAGGGTTTTCATCCTTCGGGCTTTAAGGAAATCCTGATTAACAATGAAAAACAGCTTGCTATGGCAATAAAAATGAAGAACGAAAAAATCGCCGTGCGCATAAGGTCTACGGTCGGCGGCAAAAAACGGGTGGCCATGCTGAAAGTGGCTGACGAGGCGAAGTTGAAGGTATTGAACCGGTGAATTACATGAACACTAGCATACAAAGAAGAATAGCGTCCAAAGTCCTGAAATGCGGATCGAACCGCGTCTGGATGGACCCGCAGAAACTGAAGGACATATCCGAGGCTATCACACGGGAAGATGTCAGAAGGCTGATAAAAAGCGGCGCGATACAGAAAGCTGCTGAAGAGGCGCCGTCGAGAATGGGAATAAGGCTGCGTGCAATAAAAAAGAAGAAAGGCCGGCGTTCCGGCCACGGAAGCCGCAAAGGCACTTTCGAGTCCCGCATAGGCAACACTAAAAAATTAAGATGGATAAAGACAATCCGGCCGCAAAGACAAATGCTTGGCGAACTCAAGGCCACGGGTGCCATTGACAACGAAACCTACAAAACGCTTTACAAGCTTTCAAAAGGTGGCGTTTTCCGAAGCAGGAAACACCTGGAATTGTACATGAAGGAGCACAAGATGCTCAATGAGAATGCGATAAAAGAAGAAAAGGCCGTGAAAAAATGATTAACATTCAATTCCGCCGAAGGCGCGAGAAAAGGACCGATTACAACAGCAGGCTCAGCTTGTTGAGGTCAGGAAAGACGAGATTGGTAGTCCGAAAGACGCTGAAACACTGTTTGGCCCAGCTTGTGGATTACACGCCCCAGGGAGACAAGGTTGTTGCGGCTGCGAGCAGCCTTGAACTGAATAAATTTGGCTGGACGCTGCCGACGGGCAATTTACCTGCCGCGTACCTCACAGGGTTTTTGTGCGGCCTAAAGGCAAAAGGCAAGGTCAAAGATGCCATTTTGGATATTGGATTACACGATTCGACAAAAGGCGGCACTGTTTATGCTGTCCTGAAAGGCGTTGTTGATGCGGGAATCCAAGTTCCGCATGACACAGGCATCCTGCCTTCCATGGAAAGGATAAGCGGAAAGCACATAGCAGACTACGCAGAAGCGTTAAAGAAGAGCGATCAGGCAGAGTTTAAGAAGCGTTTCGCCTCGTACCTGAAGAGCAACGCCAAGCCCGAAGAAACTCCGAAAAAATTTGAAGAGGCCAAGAACGCGATAAAAGCGAAGTTTTGAAAAAAAATTATTCAACGGTTTATGTATCTCAGGGACGGCAACAAAGATCTGTAAGTTTCACCGTTAGGCAGTTCCAAAACATGCCATTGGGCATGTATTTGCGATTTTATCTTCATTAGCTGAGGTTCAACATCTTCTTTCTCCAAAATCCTTACCAAAGCTGCATACCGGCCTCCCCCAGAAACGGGACGGGTAATAGGAAATTCCGGGTATTTAAATTCTTTTGTGCCATCGGGAAAAATTGCCAACAATTCAATCCGACGATCTTTATCATCGACACCCATTGGAGATCCCCTGTACGTGGGCGCACCACCTTCTATCAGCTCTTTCAACCTATCGATGCCATTCATAAGATCGATAAAATCTAACCTTGCCAAGGATTTAAACTTATCAAACGCCCGTCTTGCTGTCCACTTTGATGCTGGCGATGCTGAGGGCTGGCGCGTTAAAAACGTGCGAGATTAACGGGAATACCTGAAACGTGCTGGATATCCAAGAAGGCCACACGTGGCTGTTAAACGCCTTTATCTTGAACACATAATCCACTTTGCTGTCCTTCAATTCTTTTGCAAATCTTGAATTGTCCTTGAAGGAGTCGTCGATTATTCCGGTTTCTATGTACACCTTGACATCCTTGAGTTTTGACGCATCCACGGGTTCGTATGTGCCCAAGGCCCCTGTTTTCATCTTGGGATCGTAAATGCCGCTAAGGCCGAAGGCTGCTGAAAACATGTCCGGACGCTGGCTGGCTATCCACAAGGCGGAATGCGCTCCATTGGACAAGCCCATTGTTTCGCGGCTTTTTCTGTCTTTTACAACCCTGAACTTTGATTCAATTTCAGGCACAAGGTCATTGACTATGTAATCGGTGTAATTCCCGCAACTGCCTATCCAATTGAGCGGCAAGCCTTTCACGAAAGCGAAGCCGCTGCAGCCGTTTTCGCCCGCGCTGTTGTCCATGTCCGGCATTACTATTACAAATTCCCCTTTCAGCCTTTTGTCAGCTATCAGGCTGTTGACAGTGTTTTCTAGTTTTCCCAGCTTTAGCCAATCGTCTTCGTTGCCCGCTGACCCGTGGAACAAATAAAGGGCGGGGAATTTTTTGTCTTTGTCCTCTAGGTAGGAAGGCGGTAGATAAACGTTGTAATTCATTTCCGTATTGAGCGCATTGCTGTGGAACGAGTGTTTTTCCACCTCACCTGCAACCGATTCCAGAACCGGAAATTTAGGCGTGCAAGCCTCGCCTTTGTCGATATATACATAATAACCGATTCCCGGCTCGAGTATGCTTATCGCAGGATTGCCGTAATATTCTCCTGCTGAATTTCGCCATTTGGTTTGAGCCGTGTTTGGCAGCGAATTATCCCAAGCCCACATTGGCGTTTTCTTGAAATTGATGCCCGGGCACTGGCGCTCAATGTCGCTGACAAGCACGGGGGTATTTACGGGCCAGGAAATCATGTTCCAGCCCTCGAACAATCCGATGATTCCCTTTTCCGGCCTTTCCTTCCCGGTCAAATAAATTTTGCATGGCTCTTCGACGTAAACCCAATACGCTTTGTCCATGTTCAAGTTTGTAATTTCCGGATTGCCTTTATACTCTGAATCCGAAGATCTCCACCTATCGCTCGTTGAAAGGATATTATCCCAGTGCCATACCGGGCCATTCAATTTACACTCTTGTTTCAGAAGGCTTGTAGGAATGTTTTCCCCGACAGGCGATGATACAAGGTTCCACCCCTTTTCCAATGACAACGCCGCGACTTGTTCAATCGACAAGGCGTTTTCGTTGACCTGCTCAACACTCAATGCCTCGTCGCCCACTATTTCGTATCCTGCGGACGGAAACGCGAGAAAAGTGAATCCCAACAAAAAGAACAGCGAACCAAAATTTAACATAATCTAAAATATGCTTTCTGGATTTAATTATATTACCCGGCAAAACGAAATAATGTTATGGTCAACACTTACTTGTGGAATTTCCTGATATTTTCCGGCTTTTCACTGACCATAGTTTATGTGTTTGCCTCTTACTTCATCCTGAAATTCGTCTACGAAGGCTACAAAAAACGCGACAGGCCGCTGTCCTGGCTGGGCCTTGTCGCCTCGATACTCATAATCGGTGTTGCTAACTTAACCGAGGCTGCGTACCATTCGTATAACGCATTGACAGGCAGCGTACTGGGTGAAGGCTACATATTGTTCGACAGCCAGGTTGCCAGGTCGCTCATTTTCTTTTCCTTGTTTTTCAAGTACTATGCCGCGCTGCTTTTGATATTGTTCGCCTTATTGCTGGTTCGGGAAAAAAAGCCTCTGAGATGAAATTTCATGGTAAAAATACGTTGATTGACGTAAAAAATCGACAACCAACGAACAGATGTTTAAATCACTTGTTCTCCAATAAAGTTTAGGTGAAAACGACATGGCTGTTGGCTTGGAACTATTGAGTAGTCCAGTCACAAGTGTGTTCGTTGTACTCGCATTGGCCGAGTACACAGGTCTTCGAAAGCAAGCGGAAAAGGCTTTCAACTGGATCGCCGCAGGCGGAGTTTTGTTACTCCTGTCCGGCGTTACGGCTGAAAGTCTGGGATCCGGAACTCTAAGTTCCGTAGGTCTTGGTTCGCTGTCTTTCGGAGGTCAGCTAGCAGGGCTTTTCAGCGTGCTAGGCGGCGTGTCCGTCCTGGTCGGAGCTTTGCTCGCGGCATTGACATTACTCCAAGAAGGTTAATGTCAAAACCAACGAACAAACTGTGAACATAGGAGATTATTGATTTCCTATGCGCGAAAAACCGAAGTTTTTCGCTGATTGGTAACCCTATTTCTTTTGTTTTATTTTTTTCCAATCAGGCGAAAGCCTATATTTTGAGCGGAAGACAATGAAGATTAATGAAGCATAAAATCTTCTTGCCTGTTGTTATATCCCTTATTATATTAGGCGTGTTTTTATCCGAGAAATTACAACCACAGTTGGAAATCAGCACGCTTGTGATCCTTTCCGAGGGCGGAACAAACCCGGGCGAGTCCGCCGCCGATTTCATCCTTGAAGCGGTTAACGGGACGGACATCAAATTAAGCTCGTTTAACGGCCACAAGGTTGTCATTGTCCATTTCTGGTCCCTGGACCCGGGCGAGCTAACCCAATTGCAGACTGTCCGAAATTTCTACGGCGACAAGGTCGAGATTCTCGGCGTCAGCGAACGCGCGAACGTTTCCTATGTAAGAAGCGTTGCCAACAGCGTAAATTTTCCGGTATTAATCGACAAGACCGGCGAAGCCGGGCAGGCTTTCGGAGTTTCAGAGTTTCCAACTACTTATTTCGTAGACACGAACGGGACAATATCGGACAAAAAAGAAGGTTCGTTATCCGAACAGGAGCTAAACGAGAAAGTTAAAAATTACCTCCGATAATTCCATTCGTCCGTTTTGTAGCGGTTTTCCGCCAGTTCTTTTGCCCTGTTTATTTCTTCATCAGTCAGCGAACCAATTTCATACTCTTTATCGCGCGTAAAACCTTTCATCATTGCGTCGCTGACATCCTGCATTGAAAAACTTCCAAAATTCAAAACCTTCGTGACGCGTTCCTCGACGGACTGTATCATCTTATCCGATATTTTTTCCTTCGGAACCTTTAAAAGCGTGAACATTGTGCGCACGTCCAAATCGTACAGAAGGGTGCCGTGCTGCAGCAAAACCCCGTTGCGGCGCGTCTGGGCGTTGCCGGAAATCTTCTTGTCGCCTGCGATTATGTCGTTTATCGGCCTGAACTCAGACACGATTCCCAGGTTTTTCAAAGAGCCGGTTATCCAGCCGCAGACCAGCTGGTAAGACTCACGAATACCTTTCGGCATGACCGATTCAGGCGCCACGACGCTGTATGTTATCTCGCCTTTTGAGTCGTGGTAAACAGCGCCTCCTCCTGTGCGGCGGCGGACTATGTCGACACCAAGCTCTTTTGCCACGTTAACATCGACTTCGTCATTCAGGCTCTGGAAATAGCCTATCGAAACAGCTGAAGGCAGCCAGGTGTAAAACCTTATTGTCGGCGGGAATTTACCCGATGCAACAGCCTCGCACACAGCTTCGTCTATGGCCATGTTCATGAAGGCGTTGTTTGACGACAACGGGATGACACGCCAATTCATCAAATCGTCACGACTTTGTGATTTACCAGAAGGATTGAAGCTGGAAGTCATAATGATTTCGCACCACCAACCGCGTTTATTACATTTCTCGCAATCGCGGCCGCATCGATACCCACCATGTCCGCGCCCGTTTTCGATATTACACTTTCAATCTTAACCCGCATCTCATGGTCGTCCGTGCCAACGTCTAAGCCGTTTAGCGAGCTTTCAATCTTTTCTATGACATCTTCCGGGTGCGCGAAGAAATCTCCTGTGATCTGCACCCTGTCGATCTTGCCGTCAAAATCGACTTTGACGCGCAACAGCTTGCCGCCCTGGACTTTTTCAGTCGAAATGCCGCGCATATGACAAGGATAATCCCGCAGAATTAAATAGCCTTCGAAGACAATATCATTTGATACGAATGACCGACAAGCCAAAAAAGCTGGTTGAGGCGTCCCTTTTCCTTTCCCAAAACCCGATTTCGGCGAAAAGCCTGGCCCAAATAGCCGGCGTGGGAGAAAAGGAGGTCGAAAAGCTGGTCGGCGAGCTGCGCACAGAATACGCCGACCGGGGCATTGAAATAGTACAAACGCCTTCAGGCTGGCAGATACATGTTAAAACCGAACTTATCGGCAAAGTGTCGCATTTGTCACCTTACTCAGACCTGTCGGAAGGCGTGTTAAAAACCCTGGCATTGATCGTATACAAACACCCCGCCACGCAATCGTACCTTGTGAAAATGCAAGGCAATAAAGTTTACAACTACATAAAAAAGCTGGAAGGGCGCGGGATGATAAAGACCCAAAAAAAGGGCCGCACAAAAGAAATTTCCGTAACGCAGGAATTTGAAAATTATTTCGGAACCACGCTGGACAACATAAAGAAAAAAGTAGAGGAGCAAATTACGGAGATAAAGGAAAAACAGGCAAAAGCCAAAAAGGTTGATCCGAATGCCAAGTAAGAAAATTCCAAAAAACTGGCGCACGAAATTCAGGAATTTCACGACGAGCGACGGCTATGCCGTTGCCGCGGCCAACAGCGCAGCCGGGAAAGAGAAATTAATTTCGAAATTCTCCGAAGAAGACGATCTGATCTTACGCAATGAAAATGCCGGTTCGCCGTTCGTCATGCTGAAAACAAACGGCCAATTAAGCGAAACCGCGCTGAAAGAGGCGGTTGAATTTGCAGCCGCGTACTGCGTTACGTGGCACGACAAGCTTGAAAATGCGGACGTCTGTTGCGTCAAGCCGCCGCAATTAACGAAAACAATCCCGTCAGGCGAACCGCTGGCAAAAGGATATTTTTTCGTGAACGGCGACAAGAAAAATTTCAGTAAAATAGAAGTCAGGCTTTCCATCGGCGTTAAGATAGACCCGCAAGGCAATGCTACTTTGTTGTCGGGGCCTGTCATGGCTGTCCGGAAAAATTCAGATTATTTCCTGACTTTGTTGCCCGGATCCAACCCAACGGAGGCTTTTATAGATGAAATCAAACGACGCCTTCTGTTGAAGGCTGCACCCGACCACAAGGCCGGCATAGAAAAAATAACACCGGAAGAAATTTTCAAGCACCTGCCGAACGGGACTGTTACAGTTGCGGAATAAGAATTTAACCATATCGCCCGTTATTCAAACCATGCCGTCCATTAAGGAAGAATCGAAGGAATTGATGCGGGCTTTGTTTTCGACGAGCATATTCCAGGGTTATGCCGACCGTTTCGACGGGGTATACAATGAAATAAAGGATGCACATTCGTTGCAAGGAAAACCCAAAGACCAGGTCCTTGTAGCATTCGGTGTTTTCGAATATTTGGGGCCAAGGTCGGCAGAAGAGGCCATGGAACTGGTTTTTCCTCCGGGCGTTGAGCATGCAAACTTGCACGAAGTGTACGAAAGGACGATAGCCGGCAGGAAAATTTTCGAGATGCAATATGACAGCGACGGATTGCCTGTGTCTTACCGGCCCCACAAAAACGGACGGCACGGATGGAGAGACGAAAACGGCGTGATCCACACTTTGGAAACGGGCATTGAAAAAGGCGATTTCATAGGTTATGCGGAAATATCCGATTGGATCAGACAAAACAAATAAACCTATAGGAACCTCAAAGCCGATTAACTTTTAATACTGAACCGCAAACCTAGGGTATGCCCAACGAAAAGGAATTTCTGAAATTGTCCGGCCTGACAAAGTTCAATCCCGTCCAACAGGAAAGCATAAAAGCCGGCATTTTGAACGGAGAAAACCTGGTCGTGTCGGCTCCGACAGCTTCCGGAAAGACATTGATAGCCGAATTGGCCATGCTCCGATGCGTTCTGGAGAACAAAAGAAAAACCGTTTACATAGTTCCTCTGCGCGCGCTGGCCTCGGAGAAATATGAAACGTTCAAGGAAAAATATGAAAAACTCGGGATAAAAGTCGCGATTTCTGTGGGCGATTACGATTCGTCGGATCCGTGGCTGGAAAAATACGACGTGATCATATTAACATCAGAAAAGTTTGATTCGCTGCTTAGGCGCAATATTCCATGGATTGGCTCCGTCGGCCTGGTTGTTGCGGACGAGATTCACATAATCGGCGACCATAACCGAGGCCCGACAATGGAAATCCTGCTGACGAAATTAAAACGGTTGACAAAGGCGCAATTCATCGCGCTGTCGGCCACGATAAAAAACGCGCGCGAAATTGCGGACTGGCTGGACGCGAAAATTGTCGAATCTGATTATCGTCCTGTAAAGTTGTACGAGGGCGTTTACGCAGATGGCAAAATAGGTTTTTTTGACAAAGGATCAATTGAAATGGGCGGCGGCGAGCTGCCGGAAATAAAAATCGTGCACGACACGGCAAAAATGAACAAGCAGTCGCTGGTATTTGTCGCGACGCGCAAATCAGCGGAAGCGACGGCCGAACGTATCGGTGATTACATTGGAAGCAAACTTTTGCTGTCGGATTCCATTGAACTGAAGAAGTTATCCGAAGGAATCCTGAACGTCCTGGAATATCCAACGAGGCAATGCGAACGGCTGGCGAAATGCGTTGCCGGCGGGATAGCGTTCCATCATGCAGGTTTGCTCGCTAAACAACGGAAGCTGATCGAGAACGCATTCAAAAACAACCTTGTCAAGGCAATTGTTGCGACCCCGACACTGGCGATGGGCGTCAACCTTCCCGCGTACCGCGTTTTGATACGGGACGCGAAAAGATTTTACGCACTAACAGGCTGGTCGTACATTCCCGTCCTCGATTACCAGCAGATGACCGGACGGGCTGGAAGGCCACAATACGATACTGAAGGCGAATCCATACTGATAGCTAAAACGGCGGAAGAGGCCGAAGATCTCGCAGAACGTTACATAATGGGCGAGGCCGAAGAAATTCATTCAAAGCTTGCATCGGAGCCCGTACTGCGCGTGCATGTGCTTGCGTTAATAGCGACGGAGACGTGCGGTTCGCTCCAAAGCCTCTATGATTTTTTCTCGCGCACATTCTACGGGCTCCAGTACGGATCCTCTTCAGAACTGGCGGAAAAAGTAGATTCGATCGTTGATTTCCTTAAAGGCAACCGTTTCATCGAGCAATACGGCGATAAACTGCACTCGACGGCCGTGGGAAAGCGCGTTTCCGAACTGTACATAGACCCGGACACTGCTGTGAAAATCATAGAAGGCATAAAACAAACTTTTGACAAAAGCTTGGACAAAACAGCAAAAATAGACAGCAGCGCGTTGATCGAATTGATGACAACAGCGCTGGAGATGAGGCCCAACCTGAACGTGCGGCAAGGCGAGTTCAAGGAGATTTACGCCAAGATCAGCGAGGCTTCGCTGCTTCATGAGATGCCGGATGAATGGGATTATGATTATGAGGAAAGCCTGAAATCCTTTAAGACCGCGTTGATGGCCTGCGACTGGATAGACGAAGCTACGGAAGAGGAAATACTTGAAACGTACCACCTGACACCCGGCGAGCTGCACAATAAAATTTCCATACTTGACTGGCTGCTTTATTCAGCGCAGGAGATTGCGGTCTTAATGGGCGCAAAGGAGATCATAAAAGACCTGCGCAAGACACGCGTACGTGCCGTTTACGGCGTTAAGGAAGAATTGCTGCCGCTCGTGAAACTCCGCGACATCGGGCGGTTCCGCGCGAGAAAACTATTTAATGCGGGATTCACGTCAATTGAAAAATTGCGCGAAGCGCCGGAAATCACAGTGGCTTCGCTAATAGGACCCAATGTTGCCAAATCGGTTAAAAAACAACTATCTGGGAAGGAAAGCGAGAGAGAGCTTGAACTGAAGAGTCTGATGGATTATCAGAAAGAACAAATTAATATCAACGGGCATGATTAATAATATGAGACTGCCTTCCATTGGAAGATCTGACTTTTCCAAAAACGCTTCTAAAGCCGGCGGGTATCTTAGAGATGCTGAAAAGTGCCTTAAAAAAGGCGATTATGCCAATTCCGTTGCCGCCTGTGCCCTAGCAAAAATTGCGACGGAAAAAGCCGGAGGTTATTCGCAGTCGGGTCGCGACCAGGAACGTTATAAGTCATTGAATTCACGCGTCAATCAGGTTGGGATTGACGTGCTGGCTTTGGGCGTGCAAAGGGCCGATGCCGCCTTACGTCTTGCAGAAGACCTCGGAAAAGGCTATGGGCGCGTTGTTGGCATTAACAGACCGACCGACAGCCGCGTGGCGCAAAACATTAGGCATAACTCGGCTACAGATTACTTAAAAACTGTTGCGCCTTTGATGAAAAGCGTAGTCCGTTCAGCGGCGGAAGAGGCGGAAATTATTACCAGACCCTTTGCCGATTTTATAGTTGGTGAACACCCGAACAACGGGCGTGTCAAGGATATGAATAATAAATCCGCGGAGAGCCTGAAAAAGCTCAAAGGCCTTAGATTAAGTTTGGAAGGCTCGGCTTCTTAACGGTTCGAATTTTGCGTGGCTAATTTTCTTAGAAAATCACAACGCATCCGAAATGTATAAAAGCTAATTATACGTATATTTAGTTATGGTAATGGCTGTCAGGAGGTCTGGTTTCGGTCAGCTTGTTTCCGATGCTGATAGCTATATCAGAGAAGCTGCAAAAAAATTGGATGCTAACAATTACAGAGGTGCAGCGAATTCTTACGCGCAGGGCGTAGCCGCGATTAAAACACTTCAAGACAAAGGAGCAAACCCGAGCGTTTATCGTACCCTGATTGCAAACAGCAAAACCGTGGGAACTGCCCTATTAAGATATGGGATGGGAAATGTCCAGAATGTGGTCAATAAGTGGAACGGTATGTGGGACAATTACATGAAGAAAGCCGAGTTGGCACAATCCACGCAGTCTTCTAAATCTGACAATCCGAGCACAGCGGATAGATTAAGATCAAAAGCGGCAAATGATTTTCTTGAGACTACTGTGGCTGCTTCCAAGCCTTTTATTTTATCTGTTGCCAGAGAAGCGGATGAAATCACGAGAAGAGTCGCAACTATAGTAAATGCACAGCAGCCCAATGATTATGCGAGCAGGGTCGCAAACGGCGCTGATCCCGACCTAAAAAAACTTGCGGAGATCAGGGAAACTCTTGAAATGAACGCCGGAAAAAGGCGATCCGCTGCTTAAAACAGGGCATAAATTCTTCCAATCTTCCATTTTGAGGGTACTTTTATTTTGCCGTTAGGCTCTATGGCGGTAATCGGCGGCGAATAAGGACACACTGTCCCGTCGCTGTTCACGCGAACTGGATTTTCCGCATCCACAATGAACAGGCCACCTTTTTCATCGTATATTATATTGAATGCGTGAGGGTCGAACATTAACGAATCATCGTCTTCGCCGATGCTGCCATTGATCAGATGACATTCCATTCCAGACGCTTGCGCGGATAACTGGATTGCGATCGCTTTTTCAGAACATTCGCCCAACCCGGCCCTGAAAGCTCTTGAATATGGAATCACACGTTTGCCGTCGCGGATCGTAACGCCATCGGAATGAAACATATTCCAAATCCCATCCCTGGAAGGCTTAAGCGCGCGATACACAGGACCCATAGCGATTTTCCCCGTTTGATTGCCGGCCAATTCCCTGATTATTTCCGGATCGTCTATTTCGTATGCCAGACCAGAGCTTTTTTCCACCAGCGAACCTTTTTCCAGCTGGGTCTTCACGGAATATGGTCTCATTCCTGCCAAATTCCTCAAAAGCCGCCTTTGATATTCTACAACATCCGTGAACATAATTTACACCGCTATTACCTGAAATATCAAAGGCCATTGTTATTCTACACGTTTCACAACCAAACTTTGCTTTTTGCCTTCCAATACAAATGTTATTTTCGTTTCGCTGATGCCCAAGTCTTCAGGTATCATGTCTGAAAATTCTGCCAACTGTAAATCAGCCAGCATGCGTTCTGTCGCGGTGCCTCCGGTTGTCAGATTTTTCCAATAATCTGCGTAACGGCCCATTTCACTGCCGAAAACGTTGGGACTGACAGGCAACACGCCTTCAGCCGTGAACGCCCTGAACATGGCCATCGAAGTGTCGTGCATTGCCCTCAACTCGCCTATGTTTTCGATGAATTCAGGAGTTATATCAGGCTGGGTTCCGGTTATGAGACGGCTTCCCAGAATTATGCCGCTGTAAAAATCTTCGACGTGGCGCAACTCGTGCCTGGTGTGCATCCTAAATTCCTCGTCTGTTTCGACGTAATCGGCAAAACTTTCGTGGAAAACCAGATACATAGGAACCCGGGTCCCAAAAAGTAGGTTCAGGCCAGGGACAACCGTTGCTACAGCATGTTGGTAATTGTTTTTGCTGTCTTTGTACGCTTCCATTGCCAAAACAGACGCATCTTTGATAACATCCGGCGCATAACCCCGTCCTTCAAAAATTCCTGCTGTTATTTGTTCTATATCGCTGCCGGCTGGATTGTACAAAATACCTGCCAGCACCCCCTTTTGCTTCTTGTCCCGGATTTCGGGCATTGCCGCAGTTGTTTCTGTTACATAGATGTCAGGACGAACGAACCCTGCCCTGACATCGCTGATTGTGTAACCGCGTTTAACAGGTGTTGTCGGCTCATCCGGGGCGCAAGCTGCCAAAAGCTGGCCAAGCGTTGTCGCAGCAGCCAATGAAGCCGCGCCTTTTGCTGCGTAACCTAAAAATTCTCTCCTTGATAATTTTCGGTTAAGATATGCTTCTGTCATAGGGCATCCATCATTTAGAATATTTTGCCCTAAACCTTTGTAAATGTTCCCATGTTTCCGGCGAAAGCCTTCTTAGATAACCATCGTAAACCGTGAACCATTCGATTTTCGAAGATGACTGTTCAACCTTTAAGCTGTTATGATAAACAGTCCTCTTGCCCTGTTGCGCTATCCTCATCATCCCGTCGTTTCTTGATTTGACGGCGTGAATGACAGAAAAGGTTGAATAATCGGCGTTTAATCGCCTTGCGGCGGATTTCAATTCCCTGTCCGCCTGATTGCGCAGCCTTTGCGCCGGATAGCCTTTCAAACCCGTTAATTCGTCCTGGTCCCAAACATAAAGGAAATGCCGCGAAGCTTTGCCTTCTTCTGCTGTTATGCGGCCTTCAACAGGATGCATCGAAACAACCATGTCGACCTCCTCGCCGGCAAAAGGAACTTTCGTTGTGAGCATGTAATGGTCAAACGGCTCTTTTTGCTTCATGTTAAACAGTTCACCGACCAAATCAGGCCGCATCAGCAAAGGTTTTGCGGGTTTGGAAATGTCAACCGGGCTGTACACCTTGTCTCCGACAACGTGTATCGAAGGGTGTCTGGTTGACAATTTCTCGACAGGTGGTGTCAAATCCCTGTCCCTTGACACTATGTAACACGGCCTGCCGTTCTCAGCCTGTTCGATCGCGAACGCGAGTATGTTCTGGTCTGTGCGGGACGGCAGGACTCTTACAGGAAATCCGTTCGCTGTGAGATGGTTTCCCGCTTTTTGCCTGCCGTTTTCGTCCCTTGCAAACGGTGATTTTGGGGAAGTTTTCCTCCAAAGCTCCCTTGCTTCATCTACCTTGCGTCTCACCGATTCTGGAAAAGCGTCGTGCATATCGATGCTGCCGAGCACTTCGATGGATGCCTTAGGCATTCCAAAATCGTCGGATGCGCCACCTTTCAAAAGGTTCACATATTCGCCAAATACGTCGTCAAAAACAGCGATTTCGTACGGTTCGCCCCTTCCTGAAGCTTTCAATTCCTGTGAAAGCCTCTCAAGCGCGGAAATTGTGCCCAAATCGTGCTGTCCCAACTCGACTAATGCAGAAGTGTCTAGAACAATCAAAGGAGTCTGGTAAGGACCAAGCAAACGCGCCATTGTCAAAGTCATCGACCTGTGTTCTATTGGATTAACTGCTTATAAAGATGTCACTACTTGATAATAGAAATCCTTATATACTACTGTATCATAATATCACTATCTCGTGGTAAAAGAGGTGTTAAACGATGGTTGTAATTAACAGGGATGAAGCGGAAGACTTGATCAAGGTTTATAGAGAGCAATTAGTCGATGCCAAGATCCGCTTAAATGCCGCACGCACACTGAAAGAAATAAAGTTCCTGCAAAGCAAGATCAATTTCCTGACATCCCAGATTGGCGAAATCAACGACAGCAAGATCCCAGTCCGCAGGAAAGCGCGAAGAGGCGCTTAGGAAACGGTGATTTTATGCGACAAACTTTAGCAGACTTGGGACTGCCGAATGTCTGGGGCGTGCTGTTCACGCCCGCCCTTGATGTAGTGGAAGTGTTCCCGAAAAATTTCGATTCGATCGACATACGCGCGCTGGCCGAGATATCGGAAGTTTTGGAAGAATGGACCAACACACGCGGGATAAGCGAGATCGTTGACGCCGAAACAAACCTTTACGCGGGCAAAATAGGCGACAAAATCCTTTACGTGTCCGGGGATTTAAATGCAGACTTCACAAATATATGGGAAGTCGTTAGAGATGTGAAAAACAGGTACGACGGACAAAAACCGGTTAAAGGTGCTTGAAATGGCTGGTGCAAGACTGGCAGATTCCGACCATCTTGAAGGTATATTCTACAGCGTTTACGACATCAAAAGCACAGGCGTGATGCCACAAATTCAACTTGTTAACGCACTCATGAAAGGGGAGCACATTGATTACCACGAAGAACCCCCGTCCGATTATCACCCGTCCGGTTTGCTCAGAAGCGACGCCAAATCCAACCTATTTTCGAACTGTTTGGCGGTTGCAAGAACTTTTGACCCGTCCGTGTATGCCGGCTATGACCACGTAGCACCGCCTGAATATTTCGGCGAAGACGGCAAAACACTCAGGGTTATGAAAAGAAATCTTGACGCCATGTCGAGAAGGGGAAGAAGCTTTACGCTAAGGTCTTTGGCAGGATTGCACGCAGACTTGGCGCAGCCTGAATTAACGGACGGCGAGGCGTCAGAAGTTTCAAGAAGGCTTAATGAAAAATATGGCTTGAACACATCAATGCTCCGATGCCTTGGCTTTGTGACAGGCTACGATGATGTTGTAAACAGGTCTGTAACACCAGAAGAAACCAGAGCCGAGATTAACCGTGCGTCCGGAATTGTTTATGATTTTTGGAACAATGCCGGCCGGCAGGAAAGGACACAATATCATGCATCCAAACTTGAATTAATGGGTGCAATAACCGCAGCTACGATAAAAAAGGCCCATTCCGTTGGAATAAATCCGGACACGTTGGCCAGGAACGACGCGAAACACGCACTATATTGGAAACAGGTTTACGATGAAGACGTACCGTTACCGGGAGTTCTTTTAACACGCGCTCAAATTGCAGTCAGGGGTGTGTTTGAAAAATATCCGAGAGTATGATGGGGGTTTTCACATGGTCACCTATATGCCGTTCTTGAGCCTCGCAAGAAATTACTTGGATGTGGAAAGTGGTGGCGCAGGTTCTCAGATAAAACTTCTGGAACATTTAATGGGCGAGGATCCGGTTGTATACGATCCAAACGCTCCGGTTTATTCACCGTCAAAAACAATAATCGAAGACTCTAAATCCAATATTTTGACCACGACCATTGTGGCAAGAACTCTAGATCCGTCATCCCCTTTATTCGTGAATTTCACTGATAAAATGGATGCAGTAACACCCCCGGAATTTTTTGGTAGATACTGCAACGGGCTCAGAAGGCTCAACGATCAACATACTGATAATGTGCGAAGAGGAAAAAGTTACGTATTGCGCCGCATTGCCGGGTTGCCTGCTTATTTTGGCCAGGATCCGATAAACGAAGAAGATTCTGCTAAAATTTCCGAAAGATTGAATGCAAAAGGGTATAAAACAAAATGTAAAGAATTTGAGCCTTGGACTTTAATGGATTTTGTTAAAGGCAACAATGATGTCAGTGATAAATTGAGTGTAGGCATCATTGACGGTTTGGAACTGCCAACAATTGCATTCTGGAACGGGCGCGGAAGGCAGGAACGTGTAAGAACGCACACAAGCAAATTGAGGCTGATGAATGCAATAATGGCCGCAACGATGGAAATGGCCAGTAATTCTGGCATAGATGTATTCAACACACCAAACGGCGATGGAAAACCCCTTTATGAAGATGAATACATAGCTGGTGGGTGGGCAAAAATTGGAGAGTATATGCCATCGCCTTCGGAATTGCTTGAACTGTCAAGACAAACAGTTTCGCGCGCCGGAAATTATATGATGTTTTCAGGAATCGCGACTGCATCGGAACGCGCGGTTTACAATCTAAGAAGGAATGACAAATGACATATAAATTCAGAGGCGTAGAAACTGTTCAAACCGAAAGAAATACCACCGAAAGGTGGGGCCTGATGTGATTTTATGGACTTCAAACCGTCTACGGATATGGACCATTTAAGATCGTTATTCAGATGCGCGTATGAAATAGACAGCCTCGGGCTGAGGCCGCAGATACAATTAGTAAAAGCGCTTGCCTCAGGCGAAATTATAAAATATGACATAGACGCGGCCATGCACAGGCCTTCTGAAACTATTGCTGCCGACGACGGGTCCAACCTTCTTGCCGTGCCTGTTGTGATGGCGCTCGACCCTTTGACTGTAGAGCTGGACGTTTCGGGGGCGCCAACAGACTTTTTCGGCGAATACACTGAAACGTTGCGCGCCATGAAGACGGGTTTGACTGTTGCGAAAAGGGCAGGAAGAAGCAACGCGTTGAGGGTAATGGCTGGAATTGTTGCGAACCGTGGAACTGAATTGACGCCAAGAGAAGCCGCGATCATTACACGCAGATTGAGGCCGCTCATTGACCATTCTTACGTGCGCGAACTGATGAACGACAGTAAATACGAAGCGACGCTGGATACTGCGGCTTGCCTAAAATTCGTTTCCGGCGAGAACAGGGTTATCAGAGGGCTGGAAAATGCGATTTACGAACACTGGAATAACGCGGGCAGGGAAGAAAGAGTATCGTATCACGCGAAAAAACTGGGTATGATGGCCGTGATAGTCGACGTATCCGTGCAAAAAGCCCAAACGCTTGGGGTTGATCCCAACACGTTCACACGCAACGATCCGGCGCATTCCGCATACTGGAGAGAAATATACAACGAAGACGTCCCGTCGCCAAACGCACTAGTTTCCGCGTCGCGTGACGCCATGGTTTCGGCGATGAAAAAATACAGGAGATGATATTGATGGAAACAAAATATGGGATAATTTCGGACATCCACCGCGTGCATCCAGACGGCGTAATTAACGCCATGTCGGTGCTCAAATCCAAGGGGGCACAGAAAATCATTTTGAACGGTGATATTACAGGCGACCAGTTTCCAGGGCTTAGCGAGGATGATTATCTGGTGTATGTGCTTACAGCCGCCGGTACAAGCGGACTGGAGGTTTATGTGCAACCGGGAAGCCATGAGAAAGTCGCAAGATTCGAACCTGTCGTAAGGACGCTGGCGTCGCGACACAGTAATATTATTTACACGCTGGCAGAGAGAAAAATTGAGCTTCCGGACCACCATCTTGTATTCTTACCCGGTTCCGACTGGATGGCCGGTGACGCAATGGGGCAGGGTTATCATTTTGAAAAAGGAGACTTCAAAACCGGATTCTACAGGACTGACGCAGGCCACACTTTAATGGCCAACACGGAAGACCTGAAAAGATATGTCACAGACCCGCAAAAAACAATAGTCGTGTGCCATGTACCGAGAAAATTTCACAACCCGGACGATGCTGTTGATATGGCATATTTCGGGGAGTCTGTGAAAAATTTCAAGCTAGACGGACGGCCCGTCGAGGCTGGCAGCGTTTTTCCCGGACCGGTGGGAGAACGGCTTGTGCAGATGGGCGCCCCTGTCCTCATGAAGCGTGAAAACCGCGGCAACGAAGACCTGGAAAGCTTATACGAAGGTCTGGGAATTACTAAATCTGTCAGCGGCCACTTCCACGAATCCGTTCACAGAGCGAATGACAGGAACGGACGCCACGTTGAACCAAGAGCTTTTGCCAACGAATTGTTCTGGAACGCAAGCTACATGGACGGGATGAAAGCCGGCATATTGACCGTGAAAGACGGCAGAGTGGCATACGAGAATGTTGATTTGGTTTGACAATTAAAATATCCCAAACTTCTTTTCCACGGACTCGATGCCGCTGTCTGTTAACAGAAAATTAACGGACTTGCCTTCGGGCATCGAGCGATGTTTAACTATCGTTGCGCTTCTTTCGCCCATACTGCCGGATTTTTCTATCAGTATTATCGACTTGCACCAGTATTTCATCGCGTCGCCGCCGATAACGTCCAGCAGTTCGGAATCGTTTTTCCTGAACACATGCGTTGTTATTATCACCGGAATTTTGAAATCTCTGGCGACCGCGGACAGTATTGACAAATGGATACCCAGCGTCTTGTTCGCTTTCATCACATCGTCTGTTTCAGCGTATTCCAGCCGGTACAACGCAACGGAAGAGTCCAAGACCACAAGGCCGATCCCGCCTTTATCGACAAGCGATTTGCACTTTTTTATGGCCTCTTCCTGTTCCTTGAAGTTCCTCGGCTCGAAAAAAATTATTTCGTTGAGCACAGAATCCGTATTTTCCGCTGCCAATTGTTTAAAACGTTCAAAGGAGAAGCCGCCTTCGGTGTCTATGTAAATGACTTTTTTGCCTGCGGCAACGGCGTTGATCGCAGCCAACATGCAAATGTTGGTTTTGCCTGTTCCTGGCGGGCCGCAAAAATTTGTCAGCGCGCCGGCTTCAACGCCCCCGAGCAAAAGGTTATCCAGAGGTTTTGCAAGGCGCAATTTAATGGAAAACCCTTTCTGCACGCCCTGTTCATTTTCCGTACTCATAACCTGATCATTTTGAAATATACCGGCCTTTTCCCGCAGTGCGGGCAGAAGCTTGCGTTTACCGGTGTTTCGTTGCCGCAGTTATTACATTCGGAACCGCCGAAGAATTTTTTGGCGTTCAACAGGATCGAAAGTGTCGCCGAAGAAAGGCCGATAAAAATGCCGAACAAGACCGCTATCACAGTTATCGCGAGCGTGCCCAAAATGCCGGGTGAAACCGCCCTGGACGCATAGTAAACAAGTCCTATAGCTGATGCAAGGCCCGCGGCAGCCCCTACGAATACCGGGTTGGGAAAAATCCTTTTCATACCAATCAAATCGGGAACGCGATATTTATATAAACTCTGGGCAGAACGTAATTAATAAGGGTTACCATGGATTACGACAAACTGGGAACATGGGCTTTCATACTCGGGTCAGCGATTGCTGTCCTGTCTGCTTTCATCAGTGCGGACGCTGCCTTGCTAAAGACCATCTTAGTCCTGCTGGGCATAATTGTCGGGCTGTTAAACGTCAGCGACAAGGATATAACCCACTTCCTGGTAGCTGCCATAGCGATGCTTGCCGTGGGTAATGCTAATTTCGATTCTGTCCCGGTTTTCGGAAGCGTTTTGCAAAAGATGTTCGGTAACATGGTCATTTTTGTGGCGCCGGCCGCAGCGATAGCGGCGGTAAAAGCCGTGTACTCGATCGCGTCGGGAAATTAGTCGTTTTTGTTTGGGATTATTCGGCACGGCAGGGTTATCTCCCTGTAGAAACTTTCGTAAGATTTTTCTTCCCTAATGTACCTCTCCGCCTGATTTTTGATTCTTCCCCGCTTTCGGCCTGCACCTTCAACTCTTTTTCCGTCAGGTGTATCCGTATGTCATCCTCTTTTGCGCCCGGAATTTCCATTGAAACAGCAAGCTCTTTTTCGGTTTCTTTCATGCCGGTCATGAAATCACCCACAGCCTGGTCTAGCCCGCGGCCGCAGTCCGGGAAACTGGCAGGAACTTCGCCAATTTTTTTAGCACGGCGTATTCTATTTCTTCACCGCTTTTTAGGATGTCGCTGGCCGTTATTATCCCCACCAATTCGCCGTTGTCGACAACGGGCAGTTTTTTAATGTTTCTGGAAGCCATCAGCTCTATGGCATCAACAACGCTGTCCGCAGGATTGACTGTTGCAAGGCTTTTTGTCATTATGTCCTGCGCCGTAACGTCTTCCGGCACCAAGTTCTTAGAAACTACTTTCCTGAGTATGTCCCTTTCTGTGATTATGCCCGTAGGCTTGTCGTTTTCGATAACGACCAAAGAACCCAGCCTGTGGCGGTTCATTATGCCCACGATCTTCTTCACGTTGTCCCGGGGTGAAACTGTCTTCACGTCGCGTATCATTATTGAGGAAACTTCCATAGGATACTTTAATGTTTCCTTAAATAAATCCGCACCGCTTATGGCATCCAGGGACTTCCTGAAAAGGTCTGCATAAAATTTTCTTTTCGTAGCAACAACTTTCCTGAACGACTTGTAAAGCACGAGGCCAACCAATATGATGCCGGACTCTATAACGAAAAGTTCTGCCGGAAAATGGGTAAGCATGTAAGCGCTGCTTAAAATGCCAAACAAAGCCAACACCGGAAACCTGCCAAAATTCAGCGGTGACCTGAAAGTCCCTTTTATTGCCGGCTTTTTGTAACGCAGGATTATCAGGGACAAGTTGATGAGGATGTAAACTGTGAAGATACCCAGGTCTGTCAGCAACGCTATGGTTTTTATGCCCCCAAAAAGGAGCGATAACAGCGAGAACATTAACACGACGGCAATCGATACATGAGGCGTCCCGGTCGGGCCTATCCTGCCCAAGACAGCCGGCATGGAATTATTGCGGGCCAGTCCATATATCATCCTCGATGCAACGAGCATTATGACCATGACTGTGTTGGCTGTTGCGAAAAGGGCTATTAACGACATCAAAAGGCCCCCCGAAGGAAAAACCGCAGAAATCACGTCCGCCAATGGCGCTTTTGACGCCCCCAGCCTGTCGGCGCCGAGAATGCTGACCGATGACAACGAAACGAGTATGTAGAACAAGGTTGATATTGCAAGCGAAATTACCAGTGCCTTAGGGACAATGTTTCTGGCTTTTTTCGTGTCTTCGGACAGGTTGACTATTTCCTCGAACCCAATGTACGCAAAAAATATCAGGGACGCCGCAGAAAATATGCCCTGCATGCCCGAGGGCGAGTAGAACATGTCTACTTTCGTTTTTCCTATGAAAAATGTGCCTGCGACAACGACCAGGACGAGGCCTGAAATTTCCGTGATTGTGGAAAACGTGTTAAAGCGCGTGGATAGCCTTATGCCCCTGTAGTTGATAACGGACAACACCGCGATCAACGCGGCTGCCGCAACAGGCGGCTGTACGCCTGTTAACACCGAAAAATACCCGCCGAATCCCAGCGCGACGGTCGCGGCGCTTACAATGAGGGTGAATAGCATTATCCATTGCGCGATAAACGCGAGGGAATTGTTCCTGAACGCGTTTTTCGTGTAGACGTATTCCGCTGCGTTGCGCGGGAACATGCCCGCCAATTCAGCGTAGCTAAACCCGGTGAACGCTGCTATGAAAGCGGCGACGACGAAAGAAATCCACAATGCGTTGCCGGCGATCGCCGCCCCTTGCCCGATAAGGACATAGATGCCTGCGCCAAGGATAACACCGACGCCGTAAAGAATAGCGTTAAAAAGCGTCAATTCTTTTTCCAGTTTTTTACCGGCCACAATTTAATTGTTTGCCTTCTTTTGTTTAAATCATAGATCATACAAATTCATCTGAAACGGGATAATAATGCTTTTCGAACAGCTAAGCGAAATTTTCACGGGCCTGATAGGTTCCACGGGTTATTTTGGAATTTTTGCCCTGATGACGCTTGAAAGCATGGTAGCGCCTGTGCCAAGCGAACTTGTCATGCCTTTTGCCGGTTTTTTAGTGGCGGACGGCAGGATGAATTTCCTTCTTGTCGTTTTGATCAGCAGCTTTGCGTCAATCACGGGCTCGTTGGTTTCGTATTTCATAGCATACCATGGAGAAAGGGAAATGGTGCACAGGTTCGGCAGGCTGTTTCTTCTCGACAAAACCGAACTAAGCTGGACGGAAAAGTGGTTTAGGAAGCACGGCGATTCAACGGTTTTTGCCGGCCGCTTCATACCTGTTATACGTCATTTAATCTCGCTGCCGGCCGGACTTGCCAAGATGAACCTAAGACGCTTCATTGGAGTAACTCTTGCAGGGGCGACCGTGTGGAACACGTTCCTTTTGTGGACCGGCATGCAACTGAGGGAAAATTGGGGCCTGGTCAAAAAGTACAGCGAGTTGCTGGACATAGCCATTGTTTTGGCTGTCTTGCTGTTTGCAGCTTTCCTGGCCTGGAAGCACCTGAAAAGGCACGGGAAAGTTTAGATTAACTAAACCATAAATTTAAATACCTGTGCCGACATATTTTAGATCAAGTATACACAAATTGTGATGACATGGAAACTTTGCCCCCGAAAAAGCAACAGGTCACGATACAGTCGATAGGCGAAACTCCCGTGTTTGCCATATTCGACACAAGGGCAGAGGCGTTCATGGCACTGCTGAATCTGAACAAGGACAAAATCAACCTTCAGGACAACTAGGCGATCTAAATGAGGATAGAGATCAGGAAAGACGGGAATAGCACGGCTGTGCTGATATCATTTGACATGGACTGTTCCAAATTTGGCTCAAGTTATGAGAGAAACAAATTTTTTCGCGGCCTTTACGGCTGGGAACAGGTTATAAAAAAAAATAACAGCGTTTACCATTACCACAGGGAAGGTGTCATGAACGAGGTACCGCACATAAAAGTTGACAATTCAGTTTTCATAGTCGCGATGGAAGAGATGCAAAGGGTGCTGGATTACTTTGACGGATGGGAGAACAAGGTCCATTGGAAAACGTTCCAAGTTTTGCTGACGCCGGACGAGGTGCGCCTGCTCGAAAAAAAGGCGAATGAGAGCGATTTAAGCGAAGAATGAAATATGTATTACAGTGATTTTGCATGAAAGAAGAAAAAGTAGAGATCAAGCTGAAGGTCGGCGAATTAACGAACAGGTCCGAAGTCGGCCGGGGCATAGTCAGGATGGACATGACCGCGATGAAGTCCCTGAACATCCGGGAAGGCGATGTTGTCGAGCTTGAAAACCAGAAAAAAACAGCAGCGATCGCTGTTCGCGCCTACCCCGCTGACGTCGGGCTGAATATCGTACGAATGGACGGGCTGCTCAGGATGAACGCGTCCGTCGGACTGGGCGAAATGGTAAAGATCCGCAAGGCGGAAACGAAAGAGGCGAAAAAAGTTGTCCTGGCACCCGCGCAAAAAGGCATTTTGCTAACGGTAAGCCCGAATTTGCTGCGGCAAAACCTGATAATGAGGCCGCTCGTTAAAGGCGATATAATATCACCATCGCCCGTTTACCGCAAACGAACTAACACGATGTTCGATGAGTTTTTCGGTGTCGATGTCGAGAATTTCTTTTTCGGCCTGCCGATAGGCTTTCCGGGCGACATAAAATTAATGGTTGTAAAAACGCAACCCGAGGGGATTGTCAAAGTCACAGATTTAACGGAAATGGAATTATTGACTGAAGCGGTAGAGGTCGACGAAAAGAAAATTCCTTCCGTAACTTACGAAGACATCGGCGGGCTGGGCGACGCGATACAAAAAATCAGGGAAATGGTAGAATTGCCGTTACGACATCCGGAATTGTTCGAGCGCCTCGGCATAGAACCGCCGAAAGGGATCCTGCTGTACGGCCCGCCCGGGACCGGAAAGACCTTGTTAGCGCGGGCTGTTGCAAACGAATCCGGTGCGAATTTCTTAACAATAAGCGGGCCGGAAATAATGTGCGTTTCGGAAAATACCCCCTTGATATCATCCGGAGGAATAAAAACTGCCAAGGAAATTTTTGAAACAAGCAAACGAAATGTCATAGGAAGCGGTGATAACCATACATCCTATGCGGCGAATGGAAATTTACTGGGCATGAATAATCCGTCCCTAAAGAAAGATGACACAACTATAATCGAAACAACACAAGTAAAGGCACCTTATTATTATGAGGTAAAATTCGGGACCGCAGATTATGAAGTCTCGTCTAACCATCCTATTTTGATATTTTCCAAATCCGGGATATCCTGGAAAACTCCGCCTTTCCTGAAAGAGGATGAATATGCTGTAACCCAAGTTATATCAGAATTAGATAAACCTACGATAGATTACAAAAGCTCCGGAAAAATAAAAATCCCAGAAAAATTCGACGAAAAACTATCATTCCTTTTAGGATTAATAGCTGGCGATGGCCACGTAGGCGACGACAACATAACATTTACCGGAAAGAATCGCACACTACACGATAAATTTATGAAATTTTCCGAGGAGACTTTTGGTATCAACAACTTCAAACAATACCTGGACGAAAAAGCCGACAGAACCGTAATTTATTCCACAGAACTTGTAAAATTCATGAACTTCCTCGGATTCAAGTCTGGCAAAAAAGATTATATAGAATTTTTACAGAGCTGGATGGCTAAATTTGATAGCAAGTTGTATGCAGCTTTTATCTTAGGCTTGCTGGTAACAGATGGAACAAAAGGCGCACACTCACTCATCGTTTACAGCGTCGACAAAAAAGCTTTGGAATTATTGATGAAAGCTGGATTTTCAAGGGGTGTTATTTTCAATGGTCCGGTAAAACACAAAAATAAATTCAGCGACATGTACAAATTAATATTAAAAGGCAAGTACAATTTACAGCATTTCAAGAAATTGTTAGACAGCTTAGCTTTGACTGACTATAATGTTATGAGTTCTGACCGTTCATACGAATATGTGCCTGAAGATTTGATAAGAATGTTCAAGGACATTTTTAAAAATCATAAAATCGCGTATGGAAATAACTTAAAGATTGAACCTTACATTAACCTTAGAAAAAGGCCTACTGTATTTACTTTGGAAACTTTATTGGAATTAACAAAAAATAAAAGAAATGAAATGAACGAATCCGAAAAAAGTTTCATAATGTTTGTAGAAAATTTAATAAATAGAAAATTACTCCTGGACACAGTGGTTTCTATAAATAAAATAAACCAAGAAAAAATTCTATACGATTTCGGCACATTATCGGATAATTTCATAACTGCACATGGCCATGTTATGCACAACAGCAAATGGTACGGCCAGTCGGAGGAAAATTTACGCAAAATTTTCGAGGATGCCGAAAAAAACGCGCCGAGTGTCGTTTTCATAGACGAGGTTGATGCCATTGCGCCAAAAAGAGAGGAGGTAACGGGCGAGGTCGAGCGGCGCGTTGTTGCCCAGTTGCTTTCATTGATGGATGGCATGAGAAAGCGCGGGCGTGTTGTCGTAATCGCTGCGACGAACCGCGAAAACGCAATCGATCCCGCATTGCGAAGGCCGGGACGTTTCGACAGAGAGGTCGAAATAGGCGTACCGGACCGCAAAGGGCGGCGTGAGGTCCTGCAGATCCACACAAGAAACATGCCGCTTGATAAAAGCGTCAGCATCGACGATTTAGCCGCCCGAACGCACGGCTTTGTCGGAGCGGATGTCGAGGCGCTGGCTAAAGAGGCGGCGATATCCGTTTTACGCCGTGTGTTGCCGGAAATAAGATGGAGGGAAGAAGGCGAAATACCAGTGGAAATAATGGAAAAACTTATTGTTACTTCGGTTGATTTTGAAAACGCGCTTAAGATTGTCGAACCGTCTGCGATGAGGGAGGTTCTGGTGGAAATTCCGAACGTGAAATGGTCTGACATAGGCGGGTTGGAGGATCTAAAAGAACGGCTTCAGGAGGTTATCGAATGGCCATTGCAGCATCCGGACGCGTTCAAAAAAATGGGCATAAAGCCGCCGCATGGCGTCTTGCTATACGGCCCGCCGGGATGCGGAAAAACGATGATCGTTAAAGCTGTGGCCAACGAAGCAGGTTTGAATTTCATATCTGTCAAAGGGCCGGAGCTGTTATCAAAATGGGTCGGCGAAAGCGAAAAGGCTGTGCGCGAAATATTCAGGCGCGCGCGCCAAGTCTCTCCTGCGATCGTGTTCTTTGACGAGATCGACGCCTTGGCTCCTAGACGCGGATTGGAAATGGGATCACGCGTAACGGAACAGGTTGTCTCACAATTGCTAACGGAAATGTCCGGGCTGGAAGATTTGCATGATGTTATTATCATCGCTGCTACGAACCGGCCGGACATACTTGATCCGGCGCTGCTCCGGCCAGGCCGTTTCGACCGTCATATACTTGTGAGCGCACCAGACGCTGCGAACAGGGAAAAGATTTTTGAGGTTCACACAAAAGACATGCCGTTAAGCAAGGACGTCGCTATTGACAAATTGGCAAAGGAAACGGAAGGTTATTCCGGCGCGGATATCGAGGCGCTGTGCCGCGAGGCTGCGATCGCAGCTTTGCGCGAGGACATAAAGGCGAAAGAAGTTAAATGGAGGCATTTCGAAGGGATGATGAAAGTGATTAAACCGTCCTTATCGCCGGAATTGATGCGCGCCTATCAGGCGGTTTTTGAAAAAATGAAGAAGGCCGAGCAGAAAGACGAGTTAAGAGAGCAGTTAAGTTACGTTGGTTAGCGCCTTTTTAAGACTTTCCATCCATGCTATTGGTATGGCCAACCGCCTAATAATGTACACGGACATATTCGACGACAGCGACGATGCCGCAGCTTTGTATGCTTCCACAAGAGCCGGTTCCATAGACCTAAGACTGGTAGTGACCACGTGCGACGATGCGCGCACAAAGGCGGCTGGCACGAAACAATTTTTGCGACTAGCGGGCCGGCCGGGCGTTGAAGTGAGGTACGGCAAAGGCGTAAGCACAGACGACGGTAATTTTCGCATGCAGGAAACAGCGTACGATTTTGTTGCCGGGCTGCCTCTCAGCAGCAGCGACGGGGAGCTTGGAATAAATCCCGGCGGCGTTGCGTACGCCGCGGATGAGATAAATTTGAACCCCGGGTCTTACACATTGCTTTCTTTAGCGCCGCTTACAGACGTGGCTGAAACCCTTAAATCAGCGGATCCGAAAAAATTGAAAAGAGTTTTCCTGATGGGAGGCCATGTGGGTCAATATGACGAATCGCCGAACGCTCCGCACCATCTCAAGAAAAGGCCTGACCACAATTTCAGGCTTGACATAAATGCCGCGAGGGACGTGCTAAGCTCGGGTGCAGAAATTTACATCGTGGGAAAAAATGTCGGAGGCTACCGATGGCTAACGCTTGAAGACTTTGAACCGCTTAGCTCAGGCAACGAGGCACAAAGAGAACTTTTCAAAATGATAAAACAAAGGGACAGGCACATGAAAAATGTGTTGCCGGCCGGCGTCGAGCCTGTAATATTGATGTACGACTTGGTGGCTTTGGGTGCCATGGCCCTCGGACAGTATTTTGATTTCAGGCGTGTGGAAATAGACACGGATGAGAAAGGCTTGACGCATACAAAATTAACCAACAGCGGCAATGTCCGCGGGGTTGTTGGCGCAGATTTGCCGAGGCTGAAAAAAAAACTTCTGGACCTGCTGATGAGCTGAATTACGCGCTCCGGTCCACGAGCAGAAGGTCGCTCAACCTCGTGATAATTATGTCGGGTTTCGCTTCTTCCAGCATTCTTCTCGTGTGATAGCTGCCGCGCCTGCTAACGGCTATCGCTGTAGTACGAGCTGCGTGTGCGGCAATTACATCCTGCGACTGGTCTCCGGTATAACTTCCGTGTTCGGGCGGTATGCCCAGTTTTTCAAACGCGAAGAGTATGGAAGCAGGCGACGGCTTTACTTCGCCCACGTCTTCCCTGCAAACGCTGACAGAAACAAACCCGGACAATCCATATTGTTCCATGTACATGCCAAGCACATTTCTTTCCAGATTGGACACTATGCCCACAGGAATTCCGCGTGCGGATATTTCCAATACCGTGCCCACAGCGTCCGGAAAAGGCCTTGCCAAATGCGCGTACTTTCTGAAGAAAAGGTCGCTGAAAATGGCATCAGCAGCCGGTTTCTCCGAATCCAAAAATCCATGCTTCCGGTACAGGTCCCAATAATGCACATTGTGCGTCCTCCGATATTCATCCAGTGCGGGAGGGCGTTTCCCAAAACGTTCGAACACTTCGGACATTGAACGGTAAACCACATGCAGATCGTTCCTTATAGTCCCATTCATGTCCAATAAGACGCATTTGTCTATCATGAAGCCACCATAGATCCCGAAAATTTGATGCGCGGAACGATTAAATCACATCTGGGCAGCCCGGATCCTTTCCAAGGTTTCAGGATCTTCCCAATTTTCGGTTGAACTGTCCTTCAATGCGAAGCCTGCGTCCCTTACAATTCTTTCGACAACCCGGTACGCCGGCAGGGCCTGTTCCACCTGCTTTCTTATTCCTCTTACGCCTACACCCATGTTTTCAACAACAAAGATTCCTGTGTCATCCAATTCCTGCGCCATTTCCAGGAACACCGCCATCCGCCTTCTTTCTTCTGCCAGGTTCGCCTCGGCCCGTCCGACCATTGCGCCGGTACTTCTCGTTCCTTCCATCAACCTGAAATATCGCCTGCTGTTTATCTCCTCCAGAGGCAAGGTCAGCACAATTTCTACGCTCGGGACAGTCACGCCAAGTTCGTCGTGAAGCCTTTTGATATCCCGCCAACCGTAACCCGGCGCTTCCTGGTAAGCACATCCAGAAAGCCTCCACCTGTCAAAGATGACGTCATGATTTTGCATCTGCTGCCGCACCCATTCACTGGCTTCGGCCCTGTCTGTTGTGTACATGTACGCTATAAGCGCCTGTTTTTTCGCCTGCTCTCCTGCAAATTTTGCCGAATAATCCAGCGCTGCCTGGAAAACATTGCGCAAATCCGGAAATTCCAGAACAGCCTGATAAGCGGCGTCCTCGGCTGTTATTTCACCCATCCTTTCCGCGCCCTTTCCGCGCCTCACACGTTCGTCCAACTTCATCCATTCCTCGGTGGCCAGCATATTGTTAAGGATGGTGTAAACGCGGGCTTTGGCGCGGTCGTAAGGATAAATTTTTCTCTTTTCGCAAACCACAGCGTCCGCGCTTCTTTCATAAAGCATCTGCGCCAACGTGGACTTGCCTGCTCCCCGGATGCCTTCGAGTTCGACAGATACATGCTTCATACAAAGTTAAAATGGGATCAGACTTAAAAGTACAATAAAGAGCTGAATTTGCGGATAATCCTGTCCGGTGCAGCCTCACGCAACATCTTTTCCGTGTGGTAGGCACCCCTGTGGGTTATGGCTATTGCAACCGTGTTGGCCGCGTGCGCTGCTTCGATGTCAGTCACTTTGTCTCCGGTATAACTTCCGTGTTCTGGCGAGATCCCGAGCCTTCTGAAAGCTTCCAGCAGGGGCTGCGGTGAAGGTTTGTCTTCCACTGTGTCGCCTTTTCCGACCCGCACATCGACGAGCCCTGTCAATCCGCATTCCTCAATATGATAATCCAGCCTTTCGTGACGCATGTTCGAAACGATGCCAACCACGCATCCGCGTCTTTTCAATTCCTGAACAGTTCCGGCTACTCCCGGAAAAGCCCTTACCAGGCTTTCGTGCCTGGCATGAAAATATTTCTTGAACAGTTCGCCCACTCCCGGCCTGTCAGAATCTTTGAAACCTAAGCTGTGGTACAATTGCCAGAAGTCCGTTTCATCCGTTTGCCTGTAAGTGTGCATGCTGATAGGCTTCATCCCGAACTCCCCCAAGACGTCGTTGGTTGACCTGTAAGTGGCCAGCAGGTCGTCCCTTACAGTACCGTTCATGTCAAAAAGGTAACACTGTATTTTCATACTTTTAGGAACATGGCCAGACATAAAAAGCTACTTCACTCCGCATAGCCGCAAAATATTGCTTAACTTGTTTATCATTATATCCGGTTTGGCCTTGGCAAGCGTTTCCCGCGTGTCGTAGCTGCCGCGCCTGCTAACAGCCACAGAAAACACGCCGGCGTTGCGAGCCATTTGCAAATCCGCCGCCTGGTCGCCGACACAGATTACACGCTCCGGGGGGACTCCCAGCTTGCGGATAGCCAGCAAAAGCGGTTCCGCAGACGGTTTTGTGTGTTTTACGTCGTCCCTGCTGACAGCGACATCTATTAAGCCGGCCAGCCCGCATTTTTTGATTTTTGACTCCACACTTTTCCTTCCCTGGCTGGAAACGATTGCGACAACGAAACCCGAAGCCCGTAATTTTTCCATTGTATCGCGGACGTCATCGAAAAGTTTGACGGATCCGGGATATTTTGCATCGAAAATTTTCCTGAACGTTTCATCCGCATGTCCCTTATCCGATTTCTGGAAACCGTGCTTTTCATACAAGGGCCAATAGTCGCTGTAACCGGCAAACCTCCGATATTCCGCCAAAGCCGGCCGTTTTTTGCCGAGGCTTTCAAACGTTTCGCATAATATCGAATGCATCGTACCGAGATCGTCCAGCAGCGTGCCGTTCATGTCGAATACGCAACAAGTCTTTTGCATTTTGCCACAATAAGATCTGTTCTCTGCAATTAATGCCTTTTCGGGTTCAAGTTATTTTATTAGTCGTGCCTGCTCTGGAAGTTGCTCAGCGCCCTCCTGTCGGCTATGATTCCTATATGGGGGATTATGTACGTAGGCTCACTTGCCAGCAACCTTTCCCGGTTGTTATAGCTTCCCTCATAGACTATCGCCGCAGTGTCCAAGCCCGCCGCGCGGCCCGCCCGCACATCCACAACACTGTCGCCGACCATGATGCCGCGCACCTTATGGTCACGTATCTTCCTTCTGGGAATTCCCAACACTTCCATTGCAAGATACAAAGGCCGCGGTGAAGGTTTTGCGTCATCGCAGTCGTCTCTTGTGACAGAAACCCCAATAAACTCGTCATAACCGAACCGTTTGGAATATTCGTCCCACGATTTTCTTGACATACTTGTGACCACGCCCACACGCCTCGACCTAAGGCCATGCAAGGCGTTGAGAGCTTCGGTGGGTTCCGTGACCATATATTTCATGCCGCCAAAAAACGCCCTGTAACGATTTATGGCCTCTCCCACAGCATCCAAAGGTATTCCCAGTGATGCGTAAAAACCCCTCAAATCCGAAGTTTGCCTCTCCCTCCACATATCTACGCCCATGGGAGGCAGGTCAAAACTTTCCAGCACCTGGTTCATTGCAGCCAGTGCAGGTTCTGCGGAATTCAATAAAGGCCCGTCTCCGTCAAACAGGTAGACCACGTAACGGTTTAGTTTGGACATCCGAATCTCTTTTCAAACCCGATTATCTAACCCGATTTTTCTGGAAATTATTTTTTTGACTGCGTCGTCAGCGGTTATATTGTGATATATTGCCAAACCTGCGTTAGGCGATGTCTCAAGGTCCCTGACACCCGTGAGGTCAGAACCGGACAGGTCGGCGTACCTCAGGCTGATTCCCCTGACAACAGCGCCTCTCAAGACGACTGAATTCATTGTGGCGTTGTCGAATGTTACGTACACCATGTTGCTTCTTGTCTCAGACCCGTTCGGGTTCCTGTACGGGCCGAAGTCGGAATACGACAGGAACGCGCGTCCAAAATCCGCATACGGGGCGCGAATTCCACGCGCCTTTGTGTGCGGAGCGTACAGTTCCGGGGCGCGGACACCGGATATGTCTGCGAGGTCAAGAATCAGCGGCTCCCTTTCCAGGTTTGCCATTGTGAGGTAATCGTTAATTTCTTTGATGTGCTGCAGCACTACGGGTTCGCCCACAATCTTTGTCCTGCTGAAATCACGCTCGCCTTCAAAAAGCTTCTTCATCCATTCGGATCCCGTTATTATTATCTGGTTTCGCATGAGCTTCGCTAACCTGATAAAGATTCCAAAGAATTTATACGCCTATGCGGTAGTTATCACTGGCTTGTCTCTGACAATTACCGTGTGCTCGGCCTGGGCGACCAGCCCGCGGCCGGCTTCGCGCAGCACAGGATACGGCTGCAACGCGCCCGCGGCTACGAGCTGTTTTACGCCAAGGTCGAATTTTAGCGGCGTTATGCCTTTTATCCAGCGTTCGCAAAACGGGAGCGACGAAAAGTCCTTTTTCGCCAGGCTTAAAACCTGCCTGCTCTCAGGCAAACGGGTGTTATGATCCTTGAGATAACTGAATATGTAAACCCTTTCGCTGTCTTTTACAGCTCCGACGCCGTCCGTAGCGAAAGGCTCGACAGCGAAAACGTCGTCGACTTTAAACTCATAATTTATGCTGTTGCGGACGTTCGGGATCGGAACAGGCCCGTGAAAAATAAACTTATCCAAACTGTGGCCTGTTAAATTGCTAACAGCACGAAAGCCTTTTGATTCTATTTCGCTTTCTATGGCTTCAGAAACATCTTTTACTTTTTTTCCAGGCACCATCAATTTCATAGCGGCTTTGACGGCATTCTCAACCGCAATGACCATGTCGTTTTTCCCCGAGCAAAACGTGACCGCGGCGTCGGCGATGTAACCGCCTATGTGCGCGCCCAAATCTACTTTGACAAGGTCGCCTTCCCGGATTGTTATTTCGTCGTTCGGCACAGGCGTGTAATGAGCGGCAATTTCATTGATAGATATATTGGCAGGAAAAGCCGGCACGCCGCCTTTCCTCAAAATTTCGTTTTCCACCGTATCCGCTATGTCAACTATCTTGTCGCCGGGCCTTACCAGCAGCGCTCCAAAAATATCCTTCAATATTTTTCCCGCTTTCGTGTAATTATCGAATATTTTAGCGTCCATACAAAACCCCTTTAGCTAAAAGCATACCGCCATAAACCGAAGCATATCGCGTTCCAACTGAAGCATGCCGTATACTGTATCGGCATGCTTCTAGTTAATACGATATGCTTCCAGCTTTCCGGTATGCTTTGGTTTTCCGAAGGTCTTTGATAACTCCAAAAACTATTTTGGCTCAAAAACCAATGATATAATATTACGATCGGCTAGTAAAAGTTAATGCGTCGCCGACTTTTATCCTTTTGTTTTTCGCTTCTCCAGCGTTTATCTCTACGGCGTGCATGAATTTTTTCTCCGGTTTTAACGTCTTCCACGTGGACGGGTCTAAAGAAAAAGGCTTTGCATTTTTTTCTATGTGAACGACTCTTCCTTTCCTGTCCAGGAACATAATGTCTATAGGAAAACGCATACCAAACATCCAGAAAGACCACCTGTGTTCCACGGGAAATGAAAACAGCATGGCACAATTTTTAGGCAGCCTGCCGCGAAACGACAATCCGGCTATTTTTTTTATTAAATTGTCAGCTTCTTCAGCTTCGAACACTTTTCTTGAATTTTTGGTTATGGTTATCATTATGCTATTATAAGCCGCTGCTGATTAATACAGGTATGGGAATGCCGAAAAGCTATGATATCATCGGGCATATAGCCGTGATCGAGCCGGATGACGACGAAAAAGCTGCAGCTGAAGAAATAATGAGGAACAAAAGCATCAAAACGGTTGCAAAAAAACTCTCGGCACGCGAGGGCGTGCACAGGACCAGGCAATTGAAGATAATAGCCGGCGATAAGAATTTGGAAACTTTGCATACGGAACACGGAATGAAATACAAGCTCGACGTGGGCAAGGTTTACTTTTCGCCGCGCGAAGGCGAGGAAAGGCAGAAAATAGCGTCGGTAGTCCGCAACAACGAAACCGTGCTGGTCATGTTCGCCGGCATAGGCGCCTACGCAATCGCGATCACCGGGAAAAGGCCGGAAACAAAAGTTTACGCAGTCGAAATAAACGGCGACGCCTACGAATACATGAAGGTAAACATACGGCTCAACAGGGTCGATGCGCTCGTTTATCCGCTAAAAGGCGATGTCCGCGATGTTTGCAGGAATATGGGCAATAAGTTCGACCGCGTCATAATGCCGTCGCCTTCGAATGCGCATGAGTTCCTGGATGTTGCGATCAAATGCCTGAAAAAAGGCGGTTCCATACATTTTTACACCATCAACAAGGAAGGCGAAGAGGATTTTGCAAAAGGGCTGTTGCTGGCGGAGGCGAACAAACTCGGGCGCAGTGCGACCGCCATAACGTCGCGCAAAGTTTTGCCGTACGCGCCGAGGATGTGGAAGCGCTGCGTCGAGGCGCGGATAACGTAGAAAAGCTGAAATACATGAGAGTGTGTAAAAAAATATGGACACAATAGTTGTCATTGATTTCGGCGGGCAGTATTCGCATCTTATATCGCGCAGGGTGCGCGACAACGGCGTGTTTTCTTCGGTTGTACAGCCTGGCATAAGCGCTGAAAGCCTGAAAAAGACACCGGGATTGAAAGGCGTGATACTTTCCGGGGGCGCTGCTTCTGTATACGACAACGATTCGCCGAAATGCGACGAAAAAATCCTGAAAATGGGCGTGCCTGTGCTCGGCATATGCTACGGCCACCAGTTAATTGCTTACCTGAAGGGCGGCACGGTCAAATCCGGCGAGTTCGGCGAATACGGGACAACGCAAGTTTCCGTGACCGGAAACAGCGGGCTTCTCAGGGGATTAGAACACCAGGAACCCGTGTGGATGAACCATCGCGATGTTGTTATTAACGTGCCTGAAGATTATACAGTGACTGCCAGGTCAGCCAACGCGCCGGTGGCTGCGTTGGAAAACAGGAACGATAAGATCTACGGCGTCCAGTTCCACCCGGAAGTATCGCATACTGTAAAAGGCAACACAATACTCAGCAACTTCATATTTGAAGTGTGCGGGGCGAAAAAGGACTGGCGCGTGGAGGATGTTGTGCAAAACCTTATTGCAGAAACAAAGATGCGCGTAGGAGACGGTAAGGCGATAATAGCGCTGTCCGGCGGCGTTGACTCTTCCGTCGCTGCGGCGATAGCGTCCAAAGCGATAGGCCGCAACCTGACTGCCGTGTATGTCGACACGGGCTTAATGAGGCACAGAGAAACAGAATTCGTACAGGATATTTTCTCGAAATACGGCATGAATCTCCGGATTGTTGATGCCCGCGAAAGGTTTTTCAGCTCGTTGAAAGGTGTTACCGAACCGGAAGAAAAACGAAAAGCAATAGGCAGCCTGTTTGCAGAAATATTCACTGAAATGGCGAAAGAGGAAAGTGCGGAATTTTTGATACAGGGCACAATATATTCGGATCGCATAGAAAGCGGTGTGACAAAACATTCGTCCAGCATCAAATCACACCACAACGTGGGCGGGTTGCCTGAAAACCTGAAATTGAAATTGTGCGAACCGCTTAAAGAATTGTACAAGGACGAGGTAAGGAAGATCGCTAAAAGCGTTGGATTGCCGGATGAAATAACCAGCAGGCACGTATTTCCCGGGCCCGGCTTAGCGATAAGAATATTGGGCGAGGTTACGCCGGAAAAAGCCAGGATAGCGCGCACAGCCAACCTGATAGTTGAGGAAGAGATGAAAAACGCGGGCCTGTACGCCGGTGTGTGGATGGCTTTTGCCGTATTATTGCCGGTAAAGACTGTCGGAATACAGGGGGATTCAAGATCCTACAAACACGCGGTCGCCTTGCGAATAATCGAGTCCGAGGATGCGATGACCGCAAACTTTTCCAAGGTGCCTTATGAACTACTGGAAAGGATGTCGACGCGGATAACGAATGAAATACCCGAGGTAAACAGGGTCGTGTACGACATATCGAACAAGCCGCCCGCAACCATGGAGTGGGAATAGAGCGAATGGCTTGAAATACCTTGGCACACATCAGAGTTGGATGCCGAAAGTGAGCATAGACCTTGTAACGAACCATTTCGAAGGGCCAGAAAGCCCGTGGACCGTTGAGCAACAGCTGGTTGACGACCTTTTCAAAAAGCCTTCGTTAAGGCTGACAGCGGCTATTTTCGGCATATACCCGCACACAGAGCTTCCGTATTGGGATTTCAAGGCCGACGCGCGAAGGCACGCGATAAGGTGCGTCCAAAGCGGAACAGACGAGCGCGACGCCATTGCAGGGGATTATGACCGCAATTTATGGGCGCCTTCGAAGGAGATTATCCTGGACAACGGCGAATACGATGCGATTGTCAACGAATTAATAGACGGGCTGCCGTTTGGGCCGAGCAAAGTTTCCTATGCCCATGTGATTAGAAAACGCTACGGCTTTGAAGGAAAACCAACGAATCCCAAAGCCTTATCAAACGAATTCCAATTGACTACAGGAAGGATCAGGGACCTGGAAGGAAAAGCGCTAAGAATACTGCGCCATCCTTCAAGGTCCAACGAGATAAAAAGCTATCTTGAAGAAAGAAGATGGGTGTTTGTCGGCCGATAACAGCTAGAAGCATACCGATACAGTATACGGTATGCTTCGGTTTACATAGGATGACAAAGCAGTTATAGGCCTGAGAAGAAATCAATATGCATGCGGGGGTAGCCAAGCCCGGTTAAAACTAGAAACAGATTGTATTTAGTATCAATCTGTTTCAGCCGACCAAAGGCGCAGGCTTCAGGAGCCTGTCTCCTAGCGAGTTCGCCGGTTCAAAACAGCCCCTTTCTTTTGAAAAAGAAAGGCCCTGGGGTTCAAAGAAAACCCAGCTGATGAAATTCCGGCCCCCCGCACTAAAATTCTTATTCCGACAACTAACCGGCCAAAAAATAAAGAAACAGAACCCCAATTAGCAAACGTGTCCGTGGACCGCGCAATTCTTGTGCGATTCCATGCCCACAACCTTGCCAAGCTCCTTAACGACCAAGCCTACGAAATACAGGGGCAATATGCTCATGTATAATCCGAGGCTGTTCTGACCTGTCAAACCGACAGCCAGTTGTGCGCCCAAGCCTGCTACCAGGACAAAAATCCCGATCGCGGAGATTGCCTTTGCAACTAGCATTAAGCCCAAATTACAACTGCAAACCGCTGCTCTTCCTTTTCCAGCCAACCAATGCACCTCCTTTGTAAACAAATATTGGCGAAAGACTGTTAAATAATAAATCATCCATCCTCATAGTATATTAGGTGCTTTCCATTTTCGATTCGCCGATACCGCAACATACGAGCAAAGCTGAGGAGAGTGTATGGGACGAGGAAAACGGCAAAAATGAAGACGCAACCGAGCAAACCGACGATACAACAGCAAGCGAAAACTATGTCAGCGTCCTTGGCGTCAAAATCGGCTATTCTGACGCGAAAGCGATAGCGGGAATGGAAGTTGTCGAGGTTTTCGGGAGTTATCTGCCCGAAAACGTCCTGGGCATGACCGACTGCTCCAGCAAAATTTGGATCCGCTACGGCTTAGGCTACCTGAAGAAGCATGTGTTGGTACATGAAATAGAACACGTCAAAGACCCTGCGGCAAGCGAATACGTCATAAGGCTGCGCGCCAAGCAGATAGTCCCAACCAACCTTTTATGATTTTCTTCAATCTACGCTAACAGCCATCCTGCTCTTGTCGGCCAGCTGTTTTTTATGGGCAACCGCAAGGACTACTATACCCGCCGCCATAAACGCGCCACCCGTTATCTGGCTGGATGACATGGCAGACCCGAACAAAACCATGGACATGACCGCAACTATGAAAGGCTCGATTGATTTGACAGTCATCGTTTTTGAAACGTCCATCGATTCCATGGACTTTAACATGAAATAAAATCCGATCACAGGCGCTGTCACGCCGCCAAGCGATATCAGCAGCGCGTTGGCCGGGGTCGGAACAACAAATTTAGAGGTTGAAATCACATAAACGAACAGTATGGCCGCGGCAAACAGCAGCCTCAACTGGTTCAAGTCAAACGAGCTTATCCTGGAAACATATTTCTTAAGCAGTATCCTTTGGAACGAGATCACAGCCGAGCTTCCCAAAATAAACAAAGACCCAAAGGCCAGCGAGACGTCCGAATACGTCATAAGCAGCGCGCCCGCCACCGTAACCGCTATGCCAACCATGTCCGCCTTTCCCAGTTTTTCCTTCAGTATAACGGCGCCCAGAAACACCGTGAACACTGTTTCCAGCCTTGCGATGAACGCTGAAGTGGACGGGCCTATCGCTTTTATGCCCATGAAAAAAAGCATCGCCGCCACCGCGTTGATGCCTCCGATCAGCAGCAGCGGATAGAAATGGCTTTTAGCAAGCCTGATTATATGCATATTCCTCCTGCGTATTGTGGAAACCATGAACGTTACTGCGAGCCCGGAGCCGAAAAACATCAGGTTGGCGGTTTCCGTCGGCATTTCCCTTGTCACTATGTTTACGATGATAAAAATGGGTGACATGAAGATTACGGACAACAACGCGTATACGAACCCGATGTGCCCGGAAGCCTTTATGGAATTGACAAGCCCTTTCATGCTACCAAAAGATAACTATCCCCTGTACCAGTATTAATAACCGTTTTACCAGACTAATTTTATGGGCAGGCAGGAATTTTTCGAGTCTGACAGGAAGCACAAAAAAAAATACAGCGCCGTTTACAAAAGGGGTTTCAGGAGGAAGTACCGGAAGCTGGCGCCTATCGCAAACTGAAGCAGTTTTAAGCTGAAGCATACCTTGGGTATGCTTCTGTTTACCTCATGTTTCTAGCTGTTAGCCGGAATTTGCTTTGTTTTTTTCCTGCTTAACAGGAATAATAACGTTGTTACCGCAATTGAGCCGCCGACCAGCAAGACGGACACGCTTCTCAGAAACGTTACCAGCGACTTCACAGAGTCCGGCAACAGGCCCGAATACGTTTCCAGCATCCCAAATATCGCGTATTCGCCCACCAGGAATATTGCAACCAAACCGACTGTGAAAACCAGCGAATAAACGAATGCCGATTCTGCCATATTTTTTTCAACCTTCGGCGGTTTTGTGCTCTTTACGCAGCCGACACAGAAAACGGATTTGCCGACGCTGCGCGCGTGCGAATAGCACGCCTGTTTTTTGCACGATTCGCACGTGTAATCGGCCGGATCACCGCCGCATACGTAACAGGGCATACAATTTAATTCGGCAGGCGCTCTTAAATTATTCTATTTGGACGGTCAATGTTAATGTATGAAGGCCATAACACCCGTGATCTCTTTAGTCATGTTATTGCTAATAACAGTCGGGTTAGTTGGAACATCATACATATTCATTTCAAGTTCGTTCAGCAGCAAAATATCCAACGTATTTAGCATAATATATTCATCGCAAAACACCGTGATAGTCAGGAATGACGGGACGCAGCCGATAACCTCTTTTATCGCGACATTGGACGGAAACCAGGAAAACATGGTTATTGTGCCGGGCGTATCCGGTTTGGTTGCGTATTGGGGCTTCAACGACGGCGCCGGAAGCGTCGCGAAAGATTCCCAAGGCACTACAAATTTTGAAATAAGGAACCTTGTGACATGGGTGGACGGAAAATTCGGCAAGGCGGTTAAAATCGGCGAAACCGCTGACACAGGCTGCAGCAACCAGAATGCCGGAGTTTACACAAACAGCATACCCGCGGCGATCCAGTCACTGCCCCAAAATTCGTTCACGCAGTCGTGGTGGAATTACCTGCCTGTAAGCAGCGGCGCCAGCAGGGTGCACATGGCAAGCGCAACTGTCCCTGGCTGCGGAACATGCAGCGTATGGAATTTACGAAACTATGTGGAAGTGAGGACGGTCTCGGGCGGAAATTCCGATATATCGTACACTGCGCCGTCCACAAACGCATGGCACCACATGGCGTATGTTTTCGACAAGCCCAGCCTCCGGCACAAATTTTACATCGACGGCGAACCGGTCGCCGACAACCCACTGGTTAACGGCGACTACGGTTCAGTGCAATGGCTGGCGGTAGGCGTATATAGCCCCAGTTGCACGGATGCGATACCGGGGGCGATTTACGACGAATACGGCATATACAGCAGGGCGTTGGGCGCGGACGAAATAAAGAAATTATACTCTTCGGCTGTCATAGAACCGGGAAAGACTGCCACATTAAAAACACTTACAACCCCGCCCGCGGGCAAACACGATCTGATATTATGCACGGCCAACATTTGCAACACGGTGACCTTAACCATGACGTGATGGGATTAATATCCCGAAAAACAGTTTGATTTATCTTAAAACCTCATCAATTCTTCCGCGGCCTTCTTTACACGTTCCGCGTTTGGCAAATATAAATTCTCATGCCTTGCCAATGGCATTGGGATGTCGTAACCTGTGACGCGCTTAACAGGCGCTTTCAGCGAAAGTATGCCGGCCTCGCTTATTGTTGCGGCGATCTCAGCGCCCAACCCGAGCGTGCGCGGCGCCTCGTGGACGATCACGGCGCGGCCTGTTTTTTTGACAGACTGCAAAACCGCATCAGTGTCCATAGGCGACAACGAGCGCAAATCGATTATCTCGGCGGAAATGTTTTTTTCCTTCAGCATTGCCGAAGCTTCTTCGCATATATGAACCATCGTCCCCCACGAAACAAACGTGACATCCTGGCCCTCATCAACGATCCGCGCCTTCCCTATAGGAATCTCATAATCTTTATCAGGCACTTCCATTTTCGGCGAGCGATAAAGTTTTTTCGGTTCGAAAAACACCACCGGATCCTGCGATCTTATCGCAGAAGTTAACAAACCTTTCGCGTCGTATGGCGTCGAAGGCATCACGGCTTTCAATCCCGGCGTGTGCACGATGTAAGCCTCGGGTGATTCGGAATGGTGTTCGGGCGCATGGATGCCTCCCGAGCAAGGCACACGGATGACCATCGGGCACGAGAAACGGCCTCGCGAGCGGTTACGCATTTTTGCCGCATGTGAAATTAACTGGTCCAATGCCGGGTACAAAAAACCATCGAACTGGATTTCAGCAACGGGCTTTAGCCCGTACAAAGCCATGCCTATCGACGCGCCCACTATCGCGGATTCGGCCAGCGGTGTGTCGATGACACGATCCGGGCCAAATTTTTCCAAAAGGCCTTCCGTGACGCGAAAAACACCGCCGTCAACACCAATGTCCTCGCCCAATAAAATTATTTTTTTATTTTTCTCCATTTCCTGTTTCAGCGCCATGTTGATTGCTTGCGCCATGTTCAACAAGGCCATAGTCATCTCTCCAATACCGTAGCGCGCTGTTCCTTCGGGAATCTTTTCTGGTCCTGTAATATCAGGCGATGCGGCTTTATTTTGTACATCCGCACCTCGCCCGCCCCAAGTACGCCAGCGGATGCGGCGGTTTTTTTCGCAGACGGGTACCGGTCCATAAAAATTTTATACGCAAATTCCAGCTCCTTTCCATCCAGCATTTTCGCAGAGCCTTCAAACTGGATGCCGGTGTTCGGGGCGTTGAACGTTCCCTGCGGTTTTACTATGGTCCCCGCGACCCTCGGATTTTTGCTTATTTCAATGCTGTGCCTCCGGAAATGACGGGAAAGGAAATAGATGTTAAACTGTTTGTCAAAGGCGTAAAACAGCACAGAAGCCCACGGAATGCTTTTATCCGACGTGGCTAACGTCATTATCTTCACGCTTTCCATGTACCTCAAAGCGGATTTTCTAAGATTTTCCTTCATCCGATACCCCTTTCTGCTGTCCTACAAGATTTTTGGTCATTTCCGAATACGTGTACTCGAAAATTTTCCCAGCCTGCTCCGGCGTTACCGAGCCGTACTTAGCGACGGCGCTGTCAACTTTTTTCTTCATCCTCTCAGCCATTTTTTCCTCGTAACCTTTTGTCCACAATTTTTTCGATTCCATGTATTTCCGCAGCCTTTCAACGGGATCCTTTTTCACCCATTCATCGACTTCCGTCTTTTCCCTGTATTTCGAGGCGTCATCGGCTGTTGTATGGTTGCCCAGCCTGTACGTAAACAGCTCAATCAACGCAGGACCAAAGCCTGCACGCGCCTTTTCCAAGGCGCTTTTTGTTGCAGCGTAAACGGCAAAAGCGTCATTGCCGTCAACCTGCAGTCCGCCGAAGCCGAACGCGATCGCTTTTTGCGCTATTGTTTTCGCTGCCGTCTGCTTTCCGCGCGGGACGGATATTGCCCACTGGTTGTTAACGCAAACAAAAACCAGCGGCAAATTAAAAACGCCTGCAAGATTCATCGCTTCGCTTACGTCGCCCTCGGAAGTCGCGCCGTCCCCGAAATAAACAAGTGATGCGATTTTATCGCCCGCCAGTTTGGATGCCCATGCTATCCCGACGGCGTGCAATGGCTGTGTTCCGACCGGAATGGCGAACGGCAGGGTGTTCTGGTCCAACGGCATCTTTTGCCCGCGCTCGTCACCGCCCCAGTACTGGAATATCATTTCCATCGGAAGGCCGCGCACTATCATGGACCCGTTCTCACGGAACGACGGTATCATCCAGTCTTTTTTTGCCAGGGCATACGCGCTTGCGACCTGCGCCGCCTCATGGCCGCGCAACGACGGGTATGTTCCCAACCGCCCTTCACGCTGCAGATTAACCGCTTTTTCGTCAAACATCCTTGAAAGGACCATCAACTCGTAAACTTCTTTTATCTGGTCCTTTGTCAATTCCGCCGGTCCGCTGCATTCGCCGTTTTCGTCCAGAACCTGAAGGTAATTTACAGAAAATTCCGCTATTTTCTTTTCCATGGCCGCACGCTAAAATAAATTGGATTCCGCAGCAGATATTATTAATGATTGTTCCCCAGGGCTGATTTTATGAAAAGTTCGCCTGCGCGGTACGACGACCTGACGAAAGGCCCCGATGCCACGTAAAGGAAACCCTTTGATTCGCCGGCGGTTTTTAGGCTTCGAAAAACGTCCGGGTGGACGTATTTTTCCACAGCCATCTGTTTTTTTGTCGGCCGCAAATATTGGCCTATTGTGAGGAAATCAACGCCTGCGCTGCGCAGATCGTCCATTGACTCGCAGACCTCCTGCTCTGTCTCGCCCAAGCCAAGCATTATCGAGGATTTCGTGCGCATGGAAGGGCTTAATTTTTTGGCTATTTTCAGCACGTTAAGCGACTGCTCGTAATTTGCGCGTATGTCGCGGACAAGCCTCTGCAGCCGGCGGACTGTTTCCACGTTATGCGCGATAACATCAGGTTTTGCGTCCACTATGTTCTTTATCAAGTCTTCGCGGCCCCGGAAATCCGGTACCAGAACCTCTACCAGAGTTCCGGGATTCATCCTCCTGACTGCTTTTATGCAGGCTGCAAAATGAAGCGATCCCTGGTCCGGCAAATCGTCACGATCTACGGATGTTATAACTACATAATCCAGGTTAAACTCTTTCACGGCTTTTGCAAGTTTCGCAGGCTCGAATATGTCCAACCCGGCAGGCCGGCCGTGGGACACTTCGCAGAACCTGCATCCACGCGTGCATGTGTCGCCCATTACCATGAACGTCGCGGTTCCGCCGGACCAGCACTCCGATATGTTAGGGCAGTGTGCAGACTCGCAAACAGTGTTCAGGCCCAACCCTTTGACGGTCCCGTGCACTTTCGAAAAAGATCCCGTGGTCTGCAGTTTTGTTTTCAGCCATTCAGGTTTGTTTGGTGAAGTTAAAGCCATATCCATCCGCCTAAAGCCATCACTTTCAGGATTTCAAGGTTTTTGAGCTGTAACATGTCCCCTGGACGCCAACCACCCGGCTACAGAAGACCTGTTCTTTTCCAACCATTTTTCATTGAGTTTAATGCGCTCCAACGACTGCTGTACAGTCCTTGTTGCCGAAGGCGCAGGATGCGTTTTAAAGAATTTTTCAACATCGTCCGCCATCTCCTTCCTTGTGAACGAGCCTGTTAATGCGACCAATCTGGTTATTGCGAAGCCCCCATCCCCATACCTGCGATACAGTTCAGGCCAATTGGATTTTATAAAATTCCAGCACAGATCGCGCCCCTGTTTGGATGAAAATACCTGGCCTATCAAAAATACCGTATCCTGAGAGCGTACTTTGTCCACATCCAGGGAATTTTTCAGGGTTTCTTCCAAAAATTCCACTTGCCGGAAATGGCCAAGCGCGCCCAATAAACGCAATTTTTCTTCGTGCAAAACCGCCTTGCCTTCCATCTCCCATAGTTTATCGTAATCGGCGCGATCCCCGCCATGGGCAACAAGGCCGAACACAACGCCACGCAAATCCGGGTGCAACGACAAGGGGTCTTCCAGATAACCTTTGAATTTTACCCTGGCTTTTTTAATTGTTTCCCTGTCCCCATAATGGCCGGCCTGACTGAGGACAATGCTTCTTCTAAGGGAATCCAAATGGCCTTCTCCGGGCCTGGGGTCCCAGCCTACCTTTTTTGCTATCGGGGCAAAAAAATTACGGGAAAACTCACGAAACGCCTGGAACGAAGATTCATCGGAAAGGAGTGTTTTCATGCTTCGCAAGGATGAGGAGACGTCTTCCAGCACGATTGCATCCATTTCATCCTTATAAGCCTCTATCAAAGAGAGGAAAACGTCCGGAGAAATGTAGCCCGCCTTCATCAGGGCATAAGAATCGTTATGCAAGCCCAACCTGTCATTTGACGATAACTTCATAGATGACACGGCCCTTATCAGTCCATTCCACCCATCGTCCTGATATTTTACCCTGTAAAACCCGCCCTGCCCGGAATTCAATTTTATCCATTCGCTTTTTGAATTTTTTTGTTTAACCAACGTGTCTGTATTTCTTTTATCCATGACAAAAGAAATTTTTTCACCGTTGACTTCAGCGTTTACCGGTATCTTCCATAAAGTCGGGTCTTCCTTATCGTCAATCAAATTGTTGTACAGGAAACGTTTTTGGGATAATTTTATTCTTATTCCTTTTCCGCTCCTGTACGACTTAACATCAACAAAAGGAAACCCTGTCTGCTTTACCCACGTATCCATTATCCCAGTGACAGGCTTCCCGGAAACTTCGTCTAACGCATCCCAAAGGTCTTCGGTTCTCGCATTGGAATAGGCGTGCTCAGAAAGATATTTGCTAAGCCCTTTCCTGAAAATTTCTTCGCCCAGGAAGTTTTCCAACATTCTTATGGTCGCAGCGCCTTTGCTGTAACTAATAGCATCGAACAGCTCACGAATTTCAGCAGGATTTTTCACATGAGCCTCTATAGGATGGGAATTTCTCAAGCCGTCTAACGACATTCCTGAACTTGTATCGTTCAATATAAACTGGGTCCACATCTTCCATTCTGGAAATATTTTATCCGTTGACTTGTTTCCCATCCAGGACGCGAAAGACTCGTTGAGCCACAGGTCATCCCACCATTCCATTGTAACAAGGTCGCCGAACCACTGGTGGGCCATTTCATGGGCTACTACCTCAGCTATCCGTTGTTTCGTATTGGCTGACGAATGCTTCGGATCAAACAACAAAACCGTCTCCCTGTAAGTTATTGCGCCCCAGTTTTCCATCGCCCCTGCGGCGAAATCAGGTATCGCTATCTGGTCAAGTTTCTCCAATGGGTAGGGTATCCCAAAGTAATCGTTAAAATATTCCAAAAGTCTTGACGTGGTATCCAAAGCGAAACGGCCCTTTTCTTCGTTTCCTCTGGTTGCCCAAACCCTAAGAAGCGTTCCGTTCCCGGATTTCCTCTCAACACATTTGAAATCACCCACGATAAAGGCAAGCAGGTATGTTGACATCTTCGGAGTTTCTTTGAAAATCAGTTCTTTTTTTCTCCCGGATATTTTATTTTCCCTTTCCACCAAAGTGTTTGATATAGCAGTAAGATTTTCAGGAATTACCAGGGTTACTTTAAAAATCGCCTTTGTGGCAGGGTCGTCCCAGCATGGGAATGCCCTTCGCGCATCCGTAGCTTCAAATTGTGTTGTTGCGATATAATTCACCCCGCCTTCCGGGTTTGTGTATTTGCTACGATAAAACCCACGAAGCTGGTCATTCAGATTTCCTGAGAATTTTATTAAAAGTTTTGCTTTACCCGGACTCAAATTATTCCTGAAATGGATTGACAATGCCTGTCTAGACCTGTCTTCGGTTATTTTTTCGGATAGCACAGATTTTCCGTTTGCTGCAACCAATTCTGCGGAAACGATTTTCAGATCCTCGCTATTCAATGAAACCGTTTTGGTCTGTTTTTTGACTTCAATTTCCACCGTTTCTTCGCCCAAAAAAACGGACTTTTCAATATCCGGTTCCAGCTTTATGTCATATCTTACCGGAATTACATTTCCCGGAAGCCTGTAATCGTTTGTCGTTAACATCGGTACCTTTGATTGATATGTGAATCCGATCTTAAATTTATGACGCCCTTCAGAGACAAATGCGGAAAAATTAGCATTAGAAATTCACTTTTTTCCCAATAAACACCGAGAATAAAATTCCTATTCATCCTTAACCCGCTTTTATTGGGTTATTGTCGACTTTAAATTATTAAATAATCTATCCTAAGCGTGGCTGTGCAACTCTATTTGCCTACTCATAAATGCGGCATAGGGGCGGCTGTAAACACGCAAACACCGTTCCAGGACATGTTTTCGCAGGCTGAGAGCATACAAAACAGGGGCTATGACGGCTGCGGATTTTCACTCTTTGACATGGACGCCCGGGTGATAAGAACTTTCCGGGAAAGGGGCAAAGTCGCCGATGCTTTTGAGAGGAATGTGGGTGCAAAGGACATAATATCCGACAGGGGAATTTTCAATAACAGGTACAGGACAACAGGCGACACAAATCCGGACAATTTACAGCCGATCGTTGCCGGCGGGGTTGTGGTTTCGCACAACGGCAACGTTTTTAATTACCGCGGGCTTGCGGAAGAGCATGGAATAGCGTTGAAGGATGACGACTCGGACACCCATGTGATGGCGCAGATAATCAAACAGGCCGGAAGCCTCGAAAAAGGCGTACGCGTCCTGGCAGAGGAAGCGTTGGGAGCGTTCAACCTTGTTGCAATGGACGAGAACGGCGTTGTCGCCGCATACCGGGACCCGTGGGGCTATCACCCGCTTTTCATGGGGCGGAAAGGCAATTCGACTTATTTCGCTTCCGAGGAACCGGGCATATACGCGCTCAAGATTTACGGCACAGAAGAGTTGATGCCCGGCGATTTGATCCTAACTGACGGAACCAGCATCGGGAAGTTGTCCGTGAAACCTAAGCGCACAAAATCCGGGATTCCGATAAAGGAAAGCATGTGCGCATTCGAACTTCCTTATTTCATGAGGCCCGGCGGAAGTTTTAACGGGCTTCTTGGTTCGAGATTCAGGGAAGACGCCGGCGGCCGGCTGGCGGAAATGGACGGCTTTCCAAACGACGGCACATATGTTGTCAGCCCGATCCTCAATTCCGGCGAGCATTACGCAATAGGCTACAGCAGGCAAAGCGGAATACCAATGGCCCGGGCCTTCTTGTTCAATCCTGACATGAGCAGGCTCTACATGCAAGAAGACAAAATGAAAGCGCTTGGACTAAGCCCGAAAAAACTGGCAAGGCTGAAAAACATGGTGGTGCCCGAAATAGTCAGGGGAAAGAAAATTATTGTCACAGACGATTCCATAGTGACCGGCTCCACAGTACCGGAGCTCATGGAAGACCTTTTTGACGCGGGCGCAAAGGAGGTCCATCTGAGGATCGGCACGTCCCCGATAACATCGTCGTGCCATATGGGTTTGAACCATTCTGATAAAACAAAACTAAAAGCCGTGAATTCCGCGCGTACCCAGCCTGCTAACCTCGAAGAATTGGAAGAAAACGTAAGGCGCAGCATAGATCCGCGATTGAATTCGTTGCATTACCTTCCAATGGATGATTTCAGGAGGCTCTTGGGCGACAGAGGCGACCATTGCTTCGGCTGCTTTACAGGCGTTTATCCTGTTCCAATCCAATCATAACCTTTATAACAACTCCTTTACAACTGGTTTTGATGAGGCGACGGATATACGAAATCTCCGGACTTATAGACAGGAAGCCTTTCCACCTGTTTGCGGTTATGCTGGCTATACTTAATCTGTCCGGGATAGGCAACCCGAATTATCTCACTACACTTTCTGTTGCGGGCGCGATTTTTTCATCGCTGTTAAGCCTGCTGATAAAACTCGCTTTCAAGACAAGAAGGCCGGAGCACAACAAGTACAGGATAATCAAATACGGCTTTCCATCAGGGCATTCGCACGTGATCTTCACAACAGCTACCATATACTCCTATTACGTGCCTGCGCTCACGGCATTATTTTTCTTGACTGCCGCATTCGTTTCCGTGAGCAGGGTCACTACAAAAGCGCACACGCACACTGATGTCATTGCAGGCGGCATTCTCGGGATTTTGACAGGCTTGCTTATGGTCGCGCTCGGAAACACGTTTTTTAATCCGGTTGCGTAGTGATAATCAATGAAACAATATTTACCCCTGTTAATCGTAGTTGTCCTGTTCAGCGGATGTGTGCAAAACAACGCAGACACTGTGGAAACAACCACAACATTAAACCCGTTGAACGCACCGAATGAAGATAAGCATAACAACCCTGCTGATGGGAATGAAAAACAAAACCTTTACAGCTCCGTTAAACGTGAAATAGAAGTTCTTTACCAGCAGAGGCCCGAATACGGGGTCGGTGACGAACGCTACGATACGATGAGCGCGCAGCTTGATTCATTTGTCGGCTTCGTTCCAGGCGAGGAGCTGACGGAGCTGAAAAGAAAGTTGGAAGCACTGGCACCAAAAAAATCGGCTTCGCCAAACACCCAAGCCTCGCTGAATTGCGTCAACAACACGAACCCGGTGTTTACGGCCGACGTCACTGACACGGACACTATCAAAGCCGTCACACCTCCAAGAAACGAAAAAACGCATTCTCACATATGGATAAAAGGCGGCAAAAAAGTCCCTGTATATGCGCCTGTTGATGCGAAACTGACTGCCGGATCAAAATACCTCGAAGGCGGCGAATTAAACTACCTCCTGTTTTTCGATGTGAGCTGCGAAGTCGAAGTAAAGTTCGACCACCTGGAGGAACTTGTTCCTGCGTTGGCAAAGCTGTTCCCCGATCCGCCGAAGACGGACACGAGAACAGATTATCTCACTTCCGTGGAGTTAAAGGCCGGCGATTTGATCGGCTACACAACAGGAACGCCGCAGGCCAATAACTGGGATTTCGGGGTTTACAATGAGGCTAAATTGAACCATCTAAACGGCAAGGCTGGTTATGCGGAACTCGACTGGCGCGCTGGCTGCCCTTACGATTATTTCGAGGCTGACAAAAAGAAATTTTATTACAGCTTGTTCGCAAGCAAAACAGGCGACGGCGCTCCGCCAACCGATTTCTGCAAAAATTGATTTTCAATTATCAAACCGGCCTCTCGAATCCCCACTTGTCGAGGGCAGCTTTTAATTCCCTGTGCGTTTTCGCATACTCCTGAAGCGGGACCTTTTCGTGATACGCTTCTATGGCCTGCATAATCGCTTTCGCCCCGGCCTCGGCGCCCATCGGATGGCCCTGCGTTCCGCCGCCGGCCTGAATGGCAATATCCGTTGTGCCATAGATGTCGAATATCTGGGGCAGCAATCCGGGATGCAGACCGCCCGAAGAGACAGGCAGCACAGGCTTTATGCTTCCCCAATCCTGCTCCAGCCTCAAGCTGCGTATCTCCCCGACGCTTTTCGAGGTTATCATGTCCTTGGTTGCCACGATTTCCCGCTTGTCCCCCTCAAGTTTGCCTATGACCGTGCCTATGTGAAGGTTGTCAACACCCATCATTCTGGCAAGTTTTGCCAAAAATAACATTGTCATGCCGTGCTTTTCATTTCTTGTGATCATGGAGTGCATCGCCCTGTGGCCATGGATGGCCATGCCATAGTCGTGCGCCAAATCCGCGGCGGTTTGCACGGCCGTAAAACCTGATATCACAACGTCTATCATGAAATATTTGAAGCCGTGGTCGCGCACGATTCTTATCCTCTTCTCCATTTCTCTCGTGTCCCGCGCGGTGACATTTATGAAGGCGTCTTTAACGTCGCCTGTGATTTTCTCGGCTTTGTCCCTGTATTTGGCAAGAAGCTTGACCCTGTCAAAGAATTTGTTGAACTCCTGGTCAGCAAGGTTTTCGTCGTCCTTTACACAATCCATTCCGCCTTTCCACACGGAAAACCCTATGTCACAAGCGTGCTCCTTTGCAGTGAAACCCAGCTTAGGTTTCGGCACGACCGACGTGACAGGCCCGTGTTTCCTTTTGAAAATCTTCTTTATCGCCTCCTTTCCGTAGTTAGGCCCGCGAAAATTTTTCATGTACACAGAAGGGAACGAAACGTCAACGAGGCGAAGGCTTTTCACAGCTTTCATGCCGAAGATGTTACCGGCAGGCCCGGAAAGAAAATTTGTGATGCTTCCGCTTTCGAACAGGTCAATCGGGTACGCGACTTTAAGAAAATTCCCGCTTACGTTGAAAGCGTAGGCTTTTAATTTTGGCAACAACTTAGGCATCACCGACAGGGTTGTCCAGGTACCGCATGAGCTCTCTGACGCAATGCGACCGGCGGCCTCGGCAACGCTCATGCCCGTTGCAGGTTCAAAACGGAACAGGCAAGTGATATCGGTCTTTTTGGGTTTGTAACCCCAATCAACGAAATCAGCGTACCAATCGTCCACCATGTATGATAATTGTGAATCGCGGCTTAAAAGTTTTCGAATTTATGCTTTCCTTTCCTGCTGTTAGAACCAGGTTACTTATCCAACACTATACCTTAGCAGCCGGTTGGACCATTTTGTTTCGCCCACCCAAAGGAAACTTCCGTCAAAGCTGACCTGCGCCGGAAGGAACATACCGTCCTGCGAGTTGGACGGGTAATTGTCCATGAAATTTTTCTGCCCTACCACTATATCAGGTTCTGCGTTTTCGTTATCAGGGAACGTGGACCACACAAGAACCCTGTTGTTGCCGCCGTCTGAAACAAACAGGCTGCTGTTGTAAATGAATACACCCTGCGTTCCTGCCAGCCTTCCGTACTGCGGTATGCCGGTCCAGTCAAGACCTGCGGTATGGTTGGTTATTTTTATCTCGAAGTCTGCGGGCCGGCCATTTGTTTCCGGAATATTCTTCCATACAAGGATACGGTTATTATCACTGTCCGCGATTACCAAGCGTTTTCCGTCCGTAGACAGCTGCGTCGGCCTGTCAACGTTACCCAGCCCGGTTCCGGGCGATTTCGACTCGAAATCCGGTTGGCCTAGAACGATATCTGCAGGCGTCTGGTTTTTCGCCGGGATTTCATTCCACACCAGGATGCGGTTGTTGCCTGTATCGCTGACAAACAATTTCCTGCCGTCCGTAGCCACGCCCATGGGGCTGTCCAGCCCGGTTTTTCCGCTTCCGGAACGCCAGAATTCCAGATCAGTCGAAACGCCAAGAATAACATCCGGCAATTCGTTGTCTTTTTCAGGTATTTCGTTCCAAATAAGCACGCGGCCAGCTTCCCGGTTCGCGGCGATCAGCTTTTTTCCGTCGCTCGTGATCTGGTGCACGCCGCCCAACCCTGCATTACCCCAGTTTGTTATCACCACATCCGCGGATGCCTTGTTTTCATCAGGTATGCGATTGTATATGTGGAGCCTGCGATCGAAGTCGCATGATACGAAAAGGCGGTTACCGTCGGAATACGGAGACGGGTTGCCGCAACTGTTCCTGCCGACAAAAACATTGGCGGTGGAATTACGCTGACCCAATACAACGTCGGCCTTTGCTTCCGCGTTAATCGGAAGCTTGTTGAATATAACAACCCTGTTGTTGTTCGAGTCCGCCACAAAAAGGCGTTTACCATCAGTGGCCATGCCGTAAATCGTGGAGAAGCTGTCTGTGTCTAATCCGGGCGCAAGGCTCCCGACCCTGAAGTTTTCCTTTTGTTCACCGCTGGCCGGAAAAGAGTTCCACGCAAAAATCTGGTGTATCGCCGATGCGTATAATGTGCCGTTAAAGGTGGCCGTGGCGCGTATGTCGGAATAACTTTCACCTTCCGTTCTTCTTACCCTCAATATGAAATCCGCGGGCTGGCCGCTTTTGGCCGGAAAGCCATTCCAGACGAACGCGCCGTAAGCGTTGTAGTCGCCGACTATGAAATGCGTTCCATCATATTCTATTGACCTTGGTGTGTCCATATCCGAAAGCGGGTTGGACGGCTGGCTGAACCTGACCGAGAAATTATCAGCGCCTATTACGATGTCGGCCGGCTGGTTGTTTTTAGTTGGAAATGTGCTCCAGATAAGAACGGAACCATCAACAGTGCTTGTGGCGGCAACTCTTTGACCGTCTGTCCACACATCCCAGGGCCAATAAATCCTTGTTTCAGGATTACGTTCCTTTTCCCTTTCCAGATAATTAATCCACGTATCGAAATCGGGCGCGCCGAGCACGAGGTCGGCGGGCTGGCCGTTCTTCGTAGGAAAGTCGCTCCATACAAGGATACGGTCATTGTAGGCATCCGCAACCAGCAGTTTTTTTCCGTCTGTCGCAACGCCCATCGGCCAGTTCATGCCATCCGCACCGAGTTTCGCGACGTTCGTGTTGAAGTTTTGCTGGCCCAGTACCAAATCCGGCGGTGCGTTATCTTTGGCTGGTATTTCACTCCAGATTAATACGCGATTGTTCCACGTATCGGAAACGATTAATCTTCTGCCGTCCGTTGCCACTTTTCCGGGATGATTTAAAACCAAAGGTCCGCCGCTTTCGTCAAAACCGGTGGCGTAAAGAACAACATCCGCACCCCGGCCTGTTCCAAGCCGGCCGGATGGTTTTACTGAAACATACTTGTACACGTTTTGGGTTGTGGTCGTTTGCATAGAATATGTTGTCGTGGTTTCTGTTGACGTGGATTTAAACGGCTTATACCCAGAAAATAAAAAACCTGCCAAAGCGACCAATAAGACGGTAACTATTACCGCGGCAGGATATACGCCTTTCACTAATTTAATTTATTTTTCTGTTAAATAAAGGTGGTTGCCGCCTGTTTTAAGAGGTTTCCTCGCCCGTATCATCAAATCTCTTAGTTCGCCTGCTAATCAGTATCTCCTTGAAAAGCTCTTACGACATGCGCTTATAGATGTTTTTCCTATGACCTATCAATGTTATTTGAATTTTATTTGACGTCTGATCTATATCAGCTATTACACGATAATCGCCTACCCGCAGCTTGAAATCCATCCTACCCTCTAACCGCTCGAAATAGCGAAAAGGATTTTCTTTGGTGGAAATTATCTTCTTGAATATCCTTTCTCTTACCGCTTTCTCAAGCCTGTTCAGAAAACCTATTGCAAGCGGATCAAAAATTACATCGTACATCAAACCACTTCAAAATGATTTGCTAAAAACCAAGTTTCTTCTTCGCTTCCGCTTCTGTTAAAAAATTACCTTTTCTTATTCTTTCCCTCGCCTTCTCAATGGCGTTTACGGCTTCCTCGCTTAATTCAGGCTGTTTTTTCACATTCTTGGCTATGAAAATAACTTTCTGTATCACTTCTTCATAACTCTCGTTACCATACTCCTTTAACCTGTCCAGCTCCTGCTTGGTATTTTTGTGTATCTTTATTGTCGTAGCTTCCATGCGCATCACCCAATTCATATAGTATACTTAGGTATATATAAGTATACCTATCAGGCCTTTTCAAAACCCGAAACGCCCGTTTATTCGTTATTTTCGTCTGATTCATTTAATCTCTTCACTCGCCTAGAAATTAGAATTTCCTTGAAGAAATCCTCCTGCGCAATGTCCACTTTACCCTGATGGGCAAGCTGCAGCAGAGGCACGAAGTGTTTAACAACGTTTTTGCGCTTCCATTCACCGACCAGCTTGCTAAACGGAAGCGGACTGCCGTACATCCTGTCCAGAATCCATGCGATTTTCGAATACAAGCGATCTATCCGCTCGGTTATGTCTTCCTCGGTTATCTCGATACGTTCCTGCATTCGCAAAAATTTGCGTTCCTTTTTTTCCTTTGTCTCGACTATGCGGCGCAGCGCTTCTATCAGTTCCTGGACGGAAACTTTCCTTTTGGGCTGGCGCCTTAGCGGCACATTTAACGGCATCGTCTCGATTTTTTCTATCGGTTCCGGTTTTTGCTCAACGTCGGGCATGACGAGCTCCTTTTCGAAGCCCAGCTTGTCCGACTTCATCCGCAGGAGTACGGCGGCTATAATGACCATTTTAGCGGGTATGTGGAAATCAAGCTCCTCGAGCTTGTTTATGTACTCCACGAAAGATTTCGCCAGTACTTCCAGGTCAACGTCCTTTGGGTCCAGCCCCTCTGCTTCGATCAAATGAAAGATTATCTGCTCCCACGAATGGTCGCGGACCACTAGCTTCAGAATCTTTTCCTCTGTACAAAATCCCTTTTGTAAAAGGTCTTTTGATTCCCCAAAACCACTTTGGTCTTTGACATGTTTACCATGGTTTTCCATACCAAATCATTCCTCCGGCGGAAGGCTTACGGAAATTATCTTTGATTCCCCCTGGTCCATTGAGACGCCGTACACCTGGTCCGCCATCCTTATCGTAGTGTCGTTATGCGTGATCAGGATGAACTGGGCGTTTTTCGAAAATCTCTGCACCATCTCCCCTATTTTCTTCGAGTTTGCCTTGTCCAGCGCGGCGTCTATTTCGTCGAATATGTAGAAAGGCGCCGGCTTGTGGTTCTGTATAGCGAACAAAAACGCCATTGCGGTCAGCGTCTTTTCGCCTCCGGACATCGAATCCATGCTTAACAACCTTTTGCCGTGCGGCGACGCCCTGATTTCCATCCCCGAGTAAATGTTGTCCGGCTCCTCAAGAGATATGTCCCCATCCCCGTGGGCCATTTCCTTGAATATCAGCCTGAAATTGGCCGCGATCGCATCAAACGTTTTCATGAAAGTCTCCTTCTTTCGCGATTCTATCAACTCAATCATGGCCATTATCGAGTCGCGCTCCTTTATGACCTCGTCGTAACGCGTACGCAATTGCTCAAATTCGTCCCGAAAGTTTTCAAATTCATCGATGGCCTTCATATTGACCGCGCCAGTCGTGTCGATCTCCCGGACCAACGGGCGCACCTTAGCCTCCATCTCCTCCACGGGAAGGTCGTAAAATTCCTTTTCATCAGCGTATTGGGAAAATTCCGACTTGGTGTTGTCGCGTTCAACCTCTATGCGCGCGCGCTGGAGCTTGATCCTGTTCAATTCGGATTGAAGACCGACGCGCTCCTGGAACACTGTTTTTCTCTGGCGCTTCAGCGCGTCGGACTCGCGCTGCAGGGAATTGATTCTCTTCTCGCTTTCCACGAAATCCGACGCCTCGGACCTTTCGAGTTCTGTCTTCGTTTCAAGGTCTTTGCTCAACTCCTTCGATTGCTTCGTGAGAGTTTCGATTTCCGCGCGCAAAGCTTCCATTGTCGACTTGTATTCTTCGATGTCCTTTGAATCAAAAACCGCCTTCTGTTTCTTGCGGTAGAAACCGCCGATTATTGCGCCCGACCTTTCAACCAAATCGCCATCCAGCGTCACCATGCGCGTTTTGCCCATCCCTATGGAACGCGCGGTTTCTATGTCCTTCACTACCAGGGTGCTGCCAAACACGAACTTGAACGCGGCTTCGTATTTGCGGTCGTATTCGATCAGTTCGTTTGCCCACCCAACGGACTTAGACGTTTCTGAATGCGGCAAAGACTGTAAACGCTCTTGTATCTTGCTAAGCGGAAGAAATGTGGCCCTCCCTATCTTGTTGCTTTTCAGGAAGTTGACACACTCTATTGCCGTGTTTTCGTCGTTTACTATAAGGTCGTTTATATGCGGGCCTGCCGCGACTTCGACGGCTGTCTGGTACTGGGGTCCGACACGCAGCAATGATGCTATCGTGCCGTAAACGTCTTTCTTGCCCAGCTTCAGTATCTCGGCGACTGCGCGCGATTCCTGCTCGCTGCTTATCCCTTCGAGGCGCGAAATTATCATGTCTAACCGCGACAATTCACGCTTGTCGTATTCTATCTTGTCGTTGACGCGCAGTATCTTTGCGCGCAGTTCCTCGACGTCGCGGACTATTTTTATCTTCTTCGACCTTTCGAACAGGGTTTTCATCAGAGTTTCCAGCTCAGCCTCTTTCCCGTCTATTTCCGCGTCGATGGCGGCCAGTTTGGCGCTCATTTCTTCCGCGGCGTTCTCCCTGGATTCTATGTCCGATGTGAGCGAAACGAAGGACTGTTCCGACTGGTTTAAACGCTTGTTGGCTATCGACGCGCGCAGCTTTTTCAGCTCGTTTGTCATTTCCTGGTACCTTAAAGCGACGTTCCTCTCCTCCTCCAATTTTTTGTAGGTCTCATCGCGCTCCTTTAAAACAACACCGACTTCCTTTAATTTTTGCTCGACTTTTTCAAACTCCTTTTGCGATTTCGCCTTCTTTTCATCGTACTCCTTTATTCCAGCGATCTCGTCTATGACAGCGCGCCTTTCGACGGGATCCATTTCTATTATCTGCGTGACGTCGCCCTGCAAGACTATGTTGTAACCGTCCGGAAAAATGCGGGCCGCTGCCAATACATCGAGAACCTGCTGGCGGGTGACGGTTTCGTCGTTTAATTTATACACGCTTGCCCCGTTTTTGTTCACCTTTCTCGTTACGGTGATGAAGTCCTGCTCGAACGGGAATTCCTTTTTCGAGTTGTCCAGATACAATGTAACGGATGCGATGTCGGCAGGTTCCTTGCTCTTGCCTCCGTGGAATATCAGCTCATGCAAACGCTCTGCGCGCATCGATTTCGCTGAGGTGCGGCCGAGAACGAAGCAGATGGCGTCGTTAATATTGCTTTTCCCGGACCCGTTTGGCCCGCACACGACAGAAAAAGTCTGCGAGAAAGGCACGGCTATTTTTTTGTTAAAACTCTTGAAGCCCTGCATCACAAGGCGCTGGATATAAGTCATTTTCGGAACGCTTTTAATAATATGGCAAATACTGCTTAAATGGCATCGCGAGCCTTGAAAAAAACCCTGTTTTCTAAAACAAAAAAGCTAACCCAGGTTCCTAACCGCTAACTCCCATCGTTTGTTCAGTGGATCCCAGAGCGCGGCGGCCGCGCACATCTCGGACGGATCGGAAAATAACTCCGCGGCAAGCTCCCCCGCGGTTCTTCCCTCAATTTTTTGCACCGTTGGCGGGTTTTCCCCGGTTTTCGTAGAAATGTATCTGATTGAACCAGCCTCGACCGCGACTACCGCCTTTTGGGACGATGATTTTTTTCTTCCCGATGCGTCAAGAACCACGTATTTTTCTCCGCTGCGCCAAAGACCGGCGTCAAAAAGGCCCGCTATCCTCGGTATATCGTAAGGATTAATGTCTGTGCCCTCGGATTCCCAGCGGGCAAGAGTATTGTGCACCACGTGGGCATACGCGGTGATGTCTTTGATTGTTCCCGCAAAACCGTAACGGGAAATAATGGCGGCCGTATGCTTGCCGTTCCCCACGATTCCGGTTCCGCCGTTCACCAATATGGCATCGTAAACAGATCTATGCGGCTGCTGAAGATAGGTGCCAACCATATCAGACGGCATCACCGTAACCCTGTATTGGTCTGCGACTGCCGCTGTTACGCAAGAACCGTCCCTTCCAAACTCGACATAGGTAATTACCGGCAACGAATGCCTTGTGAGCCCGATTCCGGCCATCGCATCAACACGGTTCATGAAACTAATAAAACACAATGAAAGATTTAAAGATTAGAAATCAAATTTTAAAATGGCAAAGCAAATCGTCGAAACTCCTTCCCGCGCGCTGAGTGAATTTGAGTTGCACCAATTGATAATGTTGCCCGGCTACAAAACAGCCGGCATGACGCCGGGCAGCACGGACATATCGGCCCCTGTAGTGAAATTTTCCAGAGGGGAAACGCCAAAGATAAGGCTGAATTTCGCGATATTGAGCTCTGCCATGCAATCCGTTACTGGTGCGAAGATGGCAATAGGAATGGCGCAGGAAGGCGGACTTGGAGTAATATTCTGCAGCCAGCCCATCCAAAACGAGGCGGCCATGATAAAAGAAGTAAAAAGGCACAGGGCGGGTTTTGTCGTACCGGATACCGTTTCACCGGAAACACCTGTGACGGAAGTAATCAAACTCGCGGACGAGCACGGCTATTCCACATTCCCTGTTGTGGACGATGAGGGAAGGCTAAAGGGTTACATAACCAAGAACGACTTTGACAGGAAGAGGCACGCAAACCTTATGGTAAAGGATCGCATGATGCCTGTTGAGAAAATGACTGTTGCATACGACGACGAGATACAGGACAGCCTGGCCGCGGCCCATGAAAAACTTATTGTAGGGCATCACGGCTCATTGCCGATAGTAACCCGTGACGGGAAGCTGAAATACATAGTGTTCAGGAAAGACGTCGAACATCATTTTGACAACCCCCTTGCCATGCTAGACAGTGAAAAAAGGTACCTGGTCGGTGCGGCCATCAACACATCGGATTACAAGGAGCGCATTAAGGCTGTTGTCGAAGCGGGCGCGGACATACTTTTTATAGACACGTCGCAAGGCCACACGGATTACGTAAAAGAGGCTCTGCAGTTTTCGAAAAATGAATTTCCAGGGATTCCTGTCGTTGCCGGGAACGTAGTCACGAAGGAAGGATTTGAGTTCCTGGTTTCGCACGGCGCGGACGCTGTAAAAATCGGGATGGGGCCGGGGAGCATATGCATAACGCAGGAGCAGATCGGCGTAGGCCGCGGCCAAGGGACATCCATACTGGAAGTCGCGGAAGCGCGCGGCGAATATTTTGAAAAAAACGGCGTTTACGTCCCGATCATAGCTGACGGCGGCATACGGGTGGCGAAGGACATAACGGTCGCGTGGGCGCTGGGCGCGGACGTTGTCATGGCCGGAAAATACCTTGCCGGCTGCGACGAGACGCCTACCAAAGTAAAAACCGTTGCGAGGATCATAGACGGCAAGGCTGTCGAAATGCGCGAAAAGCCGTACTGGGGCGAAGGCTCTGACAAGGCGAAAGAGTGGATGGTCGCGGGCCGCTATGGACAAAATGATTTTCCTGAAGGCGTCGAGGCCTGGGTCGCTTACGCAGGCACGCTGAAGAACCATTTAGCGCAGGCGAAAGCGATGATAAAAGACGGGATGCGCAAAGCCGGCTGCTCGAGCATAAAAGAACTTCACGAAAAGTCCGTATTGCAGATACTTTCGCCGGGTTCCATCAAAGAAGGCGGCGTCCATGATGTCGCCGTGGACAAAAACTGATTTTTTAACGATCGTTGATAATATTTAATTTGTGAAAGCCATTACGCCAGTGATAGCGTTAGTCATGCTGATGCTAATCACAGTAGGTATGGTAGGAATAGCTTTCGTATGGTTTACGGGAATTTTCTCCTCTTCCACGAACAAATCCGTATTGATCCCGCCCGGAGGGGCGTATTGCGACGGCGGCGACATCACGGTCCGTGTGCTGAACGAAGGAAGTTCGGTTATTACCGGAACTGATATACTGGTTGCGGACGTTGACGGCACAAGTGTCCTTGGAACACCATTCATGGGCGATATGAAAAATTATTTTATCGGGCAGTGGAAAATGGACGAAACGTCCGGAATTGTCGCGATGGACACTTCAGGCAACGGCAATGACGGAACATTGAAACCATCATGCCCGGATTGCCCGCAATGGGTTGACGCGAAATACAAAAAAGGGCTCAAGTTTGACGGCTCAAATGATTATACCGACATAACAAATGAATTAAGTTCCGGAATTACGGATTCCATGACATTGGGCGGATGGGTAAGACCCAATGCAATAACAAACTACGGGGTTATGATGCGTCCCGTAAACGGGAACTTTTGGCTGCAATGGAGCAGCACCAGCAATTATTTCTACGGCGCGGTTTTCAGATCAGACGGTTCCGATGTGCGAGCTAATTTCCCTGCGGGTGTGCCGGCCCTGGACAAATGGACCCATATATCCATGAGTTACGAAAAAGGCGTGTTAAAAATATTTGCAAACGGCGTACAAGTGGGCAGCGATTCCAAACCTGTCATGAACGTCAAAACGATGTTCGGAAGCACGAGGATCGGCGGCGGCGCAGGCGGCGGCTCGGGACAGTTAAACGGCCTCATAGACGAGGTCAGACTATACAAAAGATCCACCGGCGATGTGAACATACAACCCGGACAATCTGCCGTTGTGATAAATTACCCAGGAACGGAAGGCCGCCACGCCACCAGAATCGGGACATCAACGAACGTTGCGGAAGCATCGGTCACGTGCGCATAAAAACAACGAAACGCTTAAATCATTAAGAATCTTATTTAGCGTGGGAAAATTAAACAGTGTCTCGCAATTATCTGGCTTCTTCCCCATGGGCTCCACATTTTTGGGACAGGGTGGGCGTCGTAGCAGGCGCGCAATGGGGCGACGAGGGCAAAGGCAAATTCGTTTCTGATGCGGCTCCTTACACGGACGTTTTTGTAAGGTCACAGGGCGGGCCGAATTCGGGCCATACGGTAATGGTTAACAGCAGGAAATATGCATTCCACCAGGTTCCATCGGGTGCGGCGTTCGGAAAACCTTCGATAATGACTGCTGGAATGGTGCTTAACCCAATTTTGCTTTACGAAGAGATGCAGCAGGTTGACGACCCATCTGTCATTGTTATTGACCCGCGCGCAGCCGTGATAACGCGCGCGCACCGCGCGCTGGACGGGTATGGCGAGGCTAACGGCACGGCGATTGGAACAACCCGCCAGGGCATGGGGCCAGCCTACGAAAGCAAGGCCAACCGAAGGGAATTAATTGTGATCAGCGACCTTTTGAACAGGCGGGTGCTTAGGGATAAAATTGCAAATTACGCCCGCACACACGCTGCGGAGCTTTTGGAAATATCAGAAATGGAGCAACGAGCCATTTTAAAAGGTGAGCTCGATCCCAACAGCGCATTAGTCCCGTCTGGCCTGAACTTTGAGCAATATTGCGAATTGCTGGCCGGAGAACTTTTCGAAGCCGGAAAAAAATTGGCTCCGCACATCGCGAATGATACGTCGACCATACTGCAACAGGCCGTGAACGACGGCAAAAGAATTTTGGTTGAAGGCGCGCAGGGAATTCTTTTAGACCGCGACATTGGCACAGTCCCGTATGTCACATCATCAAGGACAACAGCCGGCGCCACATTAGCAGATGCCGGACTGTCAAGGTACGCCGACCCGGACAACGGGTTTTGGGGCGTGATTAAGGCTTACACAACACGCGTCGGCGGGGGACCGTTCCCGACTGAATTAAAAGACGATACAGGCGAACTGCTGAGACAAAAAGGGTTCGAATTCGGCACAACCACAGGCCGCGCGAGGCGGACAGGCTGGTTCGATGCTGTTGCTACAGCATACGCCATCAGAATGGGTGAGATAAAGAAAGGGTATTTCACGAAGATGGATGTTTTAAGCGCTGTGAAAGAGCCCATGATTTGCGTCGCATACGAAATAGACGGCGGAAGAACCACGCAATTCCCATCAGACGCCGGAACTTTGGCACGCGCGATACCTGTGTTACAGCCTGTCGGACGCATAGAGAGGATGAACCGGCACGACATCGTGATGGCCGGAAGAAAAAACGGCTTTGACGCTTTGCCGGAAAACGCGGGATTTTACGTTGATCGTGTAGAAACTTTGTTAAGAGACCTGTCGGGCGTAAAAGATTTTGAAATTTCAGCTGTCAGCGTCGGGCCGTGGAAAGGGCAGACTGTTTTGAAACAGGCTTTTGCTTAAAATGTCCCAGAACGAATACATATTATGGAATTGACTTTGTCTAACCATTGGAAGTTACAACAAAAATTCAGGCCTGATATAACTGACGAAGCAATAACATACGCAATCATAAATTCTGATGAATTGAAAGACAGGCATTGGCCAGATGCATTAAATGTAATCTCAAAGGTTCCTCCCACAGGCAAAATACTTAAGGTCGTGTACAAAAGGATAAGTATCGGCAAAGTGAAGATAATTACAGCGTTTTGGCTTGATTAGCATGAAAGAGAAAGCGGTGTGGTATGATGATGAAGAGGATGTGTTAGGCGTGAGAATTTCAAAGGGAGCTTATTGGAAAAGCGTGGAGCTTCCGAGCGGTATAATCATCGACGTCTCCAAAGATGGAAGGATAACCGGTTTGGAAGTATTAAGGGCCAGCAAAGTTTTCTCCGGTGACGTAAAGAAGGTCATAGACTTGGCAAAGGGGCAGACGGTCTTAAAAAATTAAATTTGTTCATTTCCTGCCCAATGCGCCTTTTACCTCAGCGGTTGTCATGGGGCTGAACCTTTGGTCCGCCTCAAGGTTTTTCCCGGCCCTTCCGGCGCGATAATTACCAACCGCCTTTCTCACTTCCGGGACTTGCAGCCCGATCATTTTCGCAACATACAACGCAGCGTTCGTCGGGTCGGAAAAAACTGCATAAGATATCCCGGGAGGCGCGTCCAGCGCAGACAACAGGTGGTTAGGATAGAAAGTTTCTGGTTCTGTTTTTTTGACGTACATGACAACCGGGTTATCCGTGCTTCCGGCCATAACCGGCCCGAGGTCTGGCTTTTTTCCAACAACAGCGACGTAAACCAACGGTGAATGCCTCCCGTCCAGACCGCGCACCATCCCCAGAACATCTCCCGTGTTCCTGTGCGCGGACAAAATGCGGCGCGTGGTTGGGACTTCAAAGCCGGCTAACCTTTCCTCCACTGTTATCGCGTCAGCCAGATCCGATTCCGATCCCATTACGAGTACGGCCATGGGGTTCATAAAACAATTTCTCCGTTACGCCAACGTGATTATCCTTGTTCTCGCTTCCAGATACTTTTCGGCTGTTCGTGCAACAACTTCCGGCGTGAGCAACGGCTCTGTCAAATGTGTGCCGGCTGGCGGTCTTTTTTTATCCCAACCTCTCGCGCTCAAAAGATAATCGCGGACATATTGTTTGTCAAAGCTCGGCTGGTCGTTGCCTGCACGATAATTATCAGCGTACAATTCCGCGTTCCAAAATCTAGATGAATCGGGCGTCCCGACCTCGTCACCGAGAATAGGTACGTCATCAATCATTAGATTTCTTCCGAATTCCAATTTCTGGTCGGCCAGTAATATACCGCCCTTTGCGGCATTCTCTTCGACTATTTGATGAACACGCAAAGCCGTGGCGACAACATAAGCAATTTCATTCGCTGACATCCAATCATTGTGTAAAATCTCATCCGCTGTAACAGGCCTGTCGCTAGCTTCAAGTTTTGTAGTGAATTCAACCATAGGCTCAGAAAATTTCGCGCCTTTCCTCGGTTCTGTCCCTGATGGCAAACTAAACTCGCCCCTTCTGTACCTGTCCCACGCCGAACCGTATAGATAACCGCGGATGATGACTTCAACGGGTATCATGCCCAGCCTGTAAACCAACATTGTGCCGCTGCCTGTCCTGTCCACGTAATGGGTCGGTATGCCAGCGCGCCCCGCCATTTGAAGATGGTACGCAGACACGTCGTTAAGGACTTCGCCCTTGTGCGGTATCGTGTCAGCCAAAACTATATCAAAGGCCGATAGCCTGTCCGTAGAAACCAAATGAAGCATTCCCTGTCCGACGTCGTAAACGTCGCGGACTTTTCCCCGATGGATTAATTTCGGTTCCATGATATCCTTACATCGCCTCTTGATTATTAATCCTTAACCGTTGCAATCGCTATCTTCAGGCTGCGATAGATATTTAACGCTTAAATTTCATCTCATCTGTAATTGAGATCGCAATGCCGAGCACAGTCCAAGAACTGACCCGTATGCTGCACGAGGAGCATGATTTTTCAGACGGAAGCATAGCGCTCCTTGAAGATAAAGGGTTCGGACAAAGAGAGTTCCAAAGATTGTACGAGGCCGTGAGCCTGCCTGACGAAACATTCGCAGAACGAAGACAAAAGGCATCGTGGCTGGAAAAACTTATTGGCGCCGGGGATTCCGAGGAGATCACAACCGGAAGATACAACAGGTATGTTGACGGTTTTAAAGATGTGAGTTCAGAGCAGGCGCTTGTGCGCGGAAGGATGAAATTCGCCGTGGAGTATGTAATAGCGCTCGCGGAGCTGTTGAGCCGTTACCCGGAATACGGACAACTGGTCGGGAAACCGTTCAGCGAGGATGATAAAGAAAAACTGAGAAGCATATACAGAAGCTTCCGCACAAAAGATTTTGCGGTTGCCCGGATCATCGAGGATAAGACTAACCATGATGTCGTTGCAGCAAATACGTGGGTAACCATAAGGGCCCAGCAACTTGGATTTGATGAAGACTTAATGAGGGCGATAACGCATCTCGCAAGGACTTCTTCGGACGTGAATACCAACGTGACCGGAGAACTTTACACGCGGGCGATTGGCTTATGGGCGTCGTCTGTTTCGAATCTCTTGTCAGAACTGGAAAAGCGGGCGAGAGCATACGCTGAAATCACATGCGTGGCTGAAACACACGGGCAGGATGCGCAACTTACATCGCTGGGGCACATTTACGCCAATTTATCCGAACAAGTTAGGCTTCAGGCAGAACCGCTTTTACGGCCAGAAAAGCTGAGGCTCGACGGCAAGATAGCAGGTGCAATCGGAACCGACGTTGACATGAAAGCCGCGTTCCCGAATGTCGATCCTACCACGACGTACAAGGACGTTGTAGAAAATTTATTTGGGCTGAGATACGTTGAGCTTGGCAATGACCAGGACTGCAGCAATGCGGCGCTGGCGCAGGCGCTTGATACAATGGTGAACGTTGGCATGGTGGTAAAAAAAGCCGCGACAGACACGTGGATATACGCTTCGCGTGAGATCCTTTCAAAGGCGACGAAGAAAGGCGAATCAGGATCTTCGGTAATGCCGCAAAAGACCAATCCGTTTCTCGCAGAAGGTGCCGAGGCGTTGGCATCAATCTCAAGCGGCATGATTAACCCGATAAAGGAGATGCTCGTTGCGTACAGGGAACAGGGGGATCTGCGCAGGTCCATAACGACGCGCGAGGGCTTCCACCCGATCATGCTATCCGTAATAGCGATAGAGCGGCTAATAGGAGAGTTAAGGAATTACGAACCCAACGTGATCGCACTGGAAGATGAAGTCTATCGCGCAGGGCCGAGGATAATATCGTCGGCTATGCAGACGTTCCTCAGGGGCAGAGGCATGCCTAACGCATACGACAGGATCAAGGATGTTGTAATGAAGCCGTACGTCAGCCCGCAGGATGTCGAATCATTTATCGATGGTGCCAAAGCAATGGCGGGAGAAGAAACTGCAATAAAACTTAAAGGCATGCTTTACAGCGTAATGGATACAGAAGGCTGCATGGAGCGGTTACGCAATGCAACGGATCCCATCGAGCAGGAAGAATTGGTAGGAAGCTTATCAGCAGCGAACGGGGGCGAAACGAGAAGGGAACTTTTGGGAACGGCTGTCGCGAATACGTACAGGATGGCTGACAGGGCAAAAGAAACGCGCGAATTGCTGGCGAGGTACGCGGCGTAGCAAAATTTTTAATCCGGTATTTACAGCCTGTAGCCGTTCGGCGTCCACAAACCGTCGACGTAAACGCCGTCCGGACCCAACGCAAAACGGCCGTCGGCTATCCATTCGACGGTTTGCGGCAAGACCGCCCAATCGCCTTTCTGTTTCAGCCAGTCCTGGTGCCTGCCTGCTACCATTATCGCCATGTAGCTGTGCTGCGGCTTTCTCAAAAAACCCAGGCCTATTGCCCTTTCATCGATCCTCATTTTTCCTTCGATAAACAATTCTTCGGCCGCCCTTTCCAAATCCACTGCAAGCGGTTCGGACACCATCAAAACTTCGCCCTGGTCGACCCGCTCCCGGACAATGTGCGTGCTCGAGCGCAATTCCGTTTCTCCGGCCAGTATCTGGTTCAGCACGGCGTTGTCGCCTGTGTATTTAGGCCCGTTGTTTCCGGCAATGGAAAGGTCTGCAGGATGCACATTAACCCCCAGGCACCACGATAAAAATGGCTCTGTAACTACGGACATGAAACCGCCCAGAACGATTGCGTCAGGCTTGTATTGCTCCAGTTTTCTTATTACCCGTTCAAAATATGCCGGCCGCAGGCTTAAATCGCGTTTGTTCGGATGCCCCCGGCCTGCATAGAAATCCGTTATGTCGTCGCATTCCCAGGGCAAAGAAAAATTTTCAGCGAGTTGTTGCGCTTTGCTTCCTTTGTTGTCCGTAAAGATCGCAACAACCTCGTAAGGGGATTTTCCGCGCTTCGCGGCGAGTCCATGCTGGTATTCGATAGTCTTAACCACGTTTGTGCCGGACCCGGACATCATGTCGATTACGCGCATCGGGCGTTGCGAAGTTCCGGGATCGTATAATTTTTTCAATCCCGACTGCGCGTATGCCACAAGAACCACTTGGTGTAATTGGGCAGTCAACTTTTAATATCCGGGCCCCGTTTCAGGCTTAAATCGTTTGCAAACTTATTTTTTGTGTACATCATGGACTCAAATCCGAACACGCTGCAAATCGCTGTCAAGCCGGAATTTCCAGACGCGGCTGCCGGGTCCGTAAGGCAGGACTTTGCCGAACGCGGAGTCAAAACCGAAAGCGTCAGAAGCGCAAGAAAAACTGTTTTTGATTTCGGGCTTTCCGAAAGCGAGTTAAAAAATCTCGAAGCGGAATTAACAGACCCGGTGACAGAGTTTTCCGCAGTAAACAAACCGGTCAACCCCGGCGATTTTGATTTCATGGTCGAGGTTTCCAGAAAACCCGGCGTTTCAGACCCGGAAGGCAGGACAGCGAAAGAAATCGCAGAAACCGTAACCGGCAGGGAAGCGAACGGGAAGGCGTACACATCAAGGCAATTTTTTGTAAAAGGCGCAAACGCTGAAGATTTACAACGGGCTGCTGTTGCCATGCTCGCGAACCCGCTCATTGAGGATGTGCAAATCCGCGATTACCGCACATGGGACAGAAGAACGGGATTGGATACGTTGCCAAAAATGGCCACGGCCAACGGAATCAGGGTCGGCTATATCGATCTCAATGTTGATGACAACGCCTTGATGGAGATAAGCACGAAAGGCCAACTGTCGCTGAACTTGCGCGAAATGCACAGGGCCGGCGCAGAGTACCAAAGAACCGACTTCGCAGAAGAACGCAGATTGCTGGGCCTGCGGCCGATGCCGACGGATGTGGAGCTGGAAGTTGTGGCGCAAACGTGGAGCGAACACTGCAAGCACAAAATATTCAATGCCGCCGTGCGTTATGTTGACAAGGAGACGGGCCAGGCTTTTGGCGTTGACAGTATTTTCAGAACATTCATCAAAGACACGACCGAAGAGCTTGCGAAAACGGACAAATGGAAAGATGTTTTAGTTTCAGTCTTCAAGGACAATGCCGGCATTGTCAAATTCAACGGAACGCACAACGCACTGATGAAGGTTGAAACACACAACAGCCCGAGCGCGAAGGATCCTTACGGCGGCGCGCTAACAGGCGTCAATGGCTGCCATCGCGACATAATGGGCGCAGGCATAGGGGCGGAATTAATTGCGTCCACGGACGTGCTGTGCTTTGGAAACCCGGATTACGGCGGCTATCTGCCGCCAACGATATTGCATCCGGACCGCGTTAGGAAAGGGGTTTTCAAAGGAATCGAACACGCCGGCAACAAGACAGGAATACCGACAGTCAACGGTTCTGTGTTTTTCCATGACAGCTTTTTGGGAAAGCCGCTTGTTTTTTGCGGATCAGTGGGCATGATGCCTGCGGAAATAAACGGAAGAAGAACGGATGAAAAATCCATTGAACCGGGATATCTTGCCGTAATGGTTGGCGGCCGCGTAGGCAAGGACGGCATACACGGCGCAACATTTTCGTCGGGCACGCTGACCGAGACATCGCCGTCGTCCGCTGTGCAGATAGGCGACCCGATTGTGCAAAAGCGCGCTTATGATTTTTTGATTGAGGCGCGCAACCGCGGGCTTTACGAGGCGATAACAGACAACGGGGCTGGCGGGCTGTCGTCGTCGCTGGGCGAAATGGCGCAGATTTCCGGCGGCTGTGAAATATACCTGGACAAAGTCCCATTGAAATACGAGGGCATGCAACCGTGGGAAATCATGATCTCCGAATCGCAGGAAAGGATGAGCGTTGCGGTAAAGCCTGAAAAAATAAAAGAGTTTGAAGAGCTTTCGAGAAAATACCGCGTTGAATCCGCCGTTGTCGGCAAATTCACGGCCAGCGGAAAATTCCATGCAACCTACGGCGATGAGGTTGTCGCGCATCTGGATATGGATTTCCTGCATAACGGAGTTCCGAAAATGGAGCTGGAAGCGGAATGGCAGAGGATAATGCACAACGACGACCCTGTAATCGCGAACGACTACGACCTTACTGCAGAGTTGGCCAGCATATTGGCCAGGCCGAACATCGCAAGCAAGGAGCGGCTGGTGAGAAAATTCGATCACGAGGTGCAGGGCGGGTCTGTCGGGAAGCCTTTCGTAGGCGTTAACAACGACGGGCCGGCTGACGCGGCCGTGATAAGGCCGTTTTTGGACTCTGACGAAGGCATAATACTGTCGCACGGGGTAAATCCGCTTTACGGCCAGGTTGACACGTATCACATGACCGCAAATGCGATTGACGAGGCGATACGCGGCGTGATAGCCGTGGGCGGCGACATGGACAGGATTGTTTTTAACGACAATTTCTGCTGGCCGTCGCCGCTTGAAGACAAGAAAAAAATGGCGCAGCTTGTGCGGGCAAATATGGCGCTGCGCGACTATTGCCTCGAATACGAAACGCCGTGCATATCCGGAAAGGACAGCATGACAATCGACACAACATACACGGGCCAAAACGGCGAGAAACAAAAGATATCAGGCCTGCCAACCGTACTGATTTCTGCGATGGCTAAAATGGCCGACGTAAGAAATTACGTATCTATGGATGCGAAAAAAGCCGGCGACATAGTATACGTCCTGGGCGCAACGAAAGACGAAATGGGCGGCTCGGAATTTTACGGCATGCACGGCGCAATCGGGGACAGCGTGCCGGTTGTCGATGCCAAATCGGCGAAGGCTTTGTACAGATCGGTGAGCGACGCCACAAGAAAAGGGTTGGTTGCGTCAATGCACGACGTATCGCAGGGCGGGCTGGGCGTCGCGCTGGCGGAAACGGCCTTCGCGGGCGGTTACGGAATGGACGCCGACCTTTCACGGCTTCGCGCACAAGGCGTGGATAAAAATTACAAGGCGATGTTTTCGGAGTCTGCCGGCAGGTTCGTTGTGACTGTTGACCCGGCAAAGGCTGATGAATTTGAGCAGACGCTTGGAAACGACCAATACGCCCGCATAGGGCGCGTGACATCCGGCGACGGATTTTACGTGCGCGGCCTGGACGGCCAAACCGCTGTCGCGGCAAGCATCCACGAGCTTAAAGGCGCGTGGCAAAGCAGGTTTGGGTGGAATTGATGAAGGCGTTAATCTTAACCGGCAACGGATTAAACACTGAAAAAGAACTGGATTATTCGCTGCGCGCAGCAGGCGCGAAAACAAGAATAACCACGCTTTATGAATTGTTAGACGGTGATGTGGACCTTGAAGATTTCCAGATGCTCGCTTTGTGCGGCGGTTTTTCAGACGGCGACGACCTCGGCGCGGGTGTTGCGACAGCTAAAAGGCTTGGAAAAGCCGGGGACGAAATGCGCAGGTTTTTCGAAAGGGACACGCTTACTTACGGGGTCTGCAACGGCTTCCAGATACTCATAAAGATGGGCGCATTCAGCAGCGGGGCGCAGCGCGATGCAACGCTCACTTACAACGACTCCGGATTTTTCTACGACGGCTGGGTGCGTCTGCGGGTTAATCCTGATTCAAGATGCGTTTTCACAAAAGATTTGGACGGCCTTTATCTCCCAGTAAGGCACGGCGAAGGGAAATTCGTCACGCGCGACGATGAAGCCTTACAAAGGCTGCGCGCGAACGGTCAGGTGGCTATACAATACGTCGATCGCAACGGGCGCGTTGCGGCGAAATTCCCTGATAACCCAAACGGGTCTGTCGATGCGATCGCGGGCATATGCGACACGACTGGAAGAATATTCGGGACAATGCCGCACTTCGAAGCCTACAACCATCCGACTAACAACCCGCAATACACGAGACTCAAAAGAAATCTCGGCGAACTCGCGGACGGCATGGAACCGGACGGGATAAAATTATTCAGGAACGCGGTTGCGTATTTTAAGTGACTCAAATGCCGGATATCTGTATGGAGCCGCAATCCAATACCGGATCAAAAAAGAAATCAAAACTCATAGAAAAATCATTTGGATCGGCAAAAGGCGCGAAACCTTTTGAAAGGGAAAGGCCTGAACGATATTAATTTCTATTTTCACGGCACCAGCCTTTCCGGGTCTCTTGGGAATAACACGGTTTCTCGAACATTATCCAAGCCGGCAATTTGTTTTGTTAATCGCTCTATACCTATTGAGAAACCTCCGTGGGGAGGGACGGAAAATTTAAAGAACTTCGTGAACCATTCCAAGCCCGCAGCGTCGAGTTTTTTCTCCTTTATGTTTCCCATCAATTGGTCGTAGCGGTTCTCGCGCTGGCCGCCCGAAGACATTTCGATTTCCCTATAATACAGGTCGACGCTGCGGGCGTAATCCGAATTACCGTCGCGCATGACGTAAAACGGCTTTATCGAGAAAGGTATCTTGTTCACGAAGAAAAACTCCGAATTGTACTTTTCCATGACGTATTTTGCCAGCAGCTTGTCCGATTCTGTATCCAAATCCTCGCCGCGCTTTAACTTTTTGCCCAAGGATTCGAGGATGCCGTAAATTTCCGGGAACTCCAGCACCGGGAACGGCGATTTCGGAACCGTGATCCTTACGCCAAGCGCGTCCAGTTCGTCCTTTGCGGTCTCCGAAAGCGTCTTGAATATGTGCACTATCAGCGACTCTTCGAGCTTTATCACGTCGTATTCATTATCGATGAAACCTATCTCGGCCGCGCACGTGCGGTGCTCGCACAAATGTTTTTGCGTGTGGCTTAACTCAGCGCGCCAGCTGGGCCCGATCTCATAAATTTTGTCCAGGCCGCCGGCCACTGCCAGCTGACGGTGCAATTGCGGGTCCTGGCGCAAAAACGCCTGCCTGTTAAAATAAACGACAGGAAAAACCTCAGACCCGCTTTCGGCCGGGTTTCCCATTATCGATGGCGTGAACGTGTGTACGAAACCGCGGCTGTGGAAAAAAGTATGGAAAGCGTTTACGATCTTTGACTGCAACCGGAAGATGGCTGCGTTTTTAACGTTGCGCAGGTCCAAAGGACGCCAGTCCAGCCTCGTGTCGAGATGCGATTTTGTCTTGTCCGTTATGTCTGTCGGAAAGTTAGTGTCCGAGACTGCGACAATCTCAACGTCCTTTGGTAAAAGCTCGCGGCCGCCTGCCGCCTTCTCGTTTTTCTTCACCAACCCGCGCACCTTTACAGCATATTCGCGGGACAGGCTGCCTATCTTTTCCGCTGTCTTCTCATCGACCGCCCCTTTCTTCACAACCATCTGGATTGTGCCGCTCATGTCGCGCAGAACGATGAACTTCAAGCTGCCCAAATCCCTGATTGACTCGACCCAGCCGTAGACGCTTACCGTATTGCCGTCCATTGAAGGCGTTATTTCTGCAGCGTAATTCCGTTCCATTCTAAATCCCTTTTTGTAAAAAGGTCTTTAGGAACCCCAAAAACATTTTTGGTTTCCCAACACCTTTCATTTCATTCCCTTTTTGTAAAAACCGTTTCAAATATTGACCAGGATTATCCATGTTATTATCCATGTAAAAATATAAGGCGATACCACGTTTCCAACCGACCAGCCCTGTTTTTTCTCCCTGAAAAGCGTTTTTTGCAGATTGCTTAAGGCGTACGCGGCAATTGCGCCGACGATTAAACCAAGGCCGCTGCCGGCGCTTTTTGAAAAGAAACCGGCCAGCAGGCCTGTTACCAAGGCGATTAAAACGGCCTTTTGCTCGTCTGTCATCGGGATATCAAAGAATACATCATTTTACCCATTTATTAATCATTGCATCACCTATGGTTTTTAATGGCACTTGCCAAATTGATGCGTGAGAACCATGAAGCCGGGAAAGGTTGAAAATTACATTAACGACAAGATAGAGAAAGAAGGCGCTTTGCTGCTTACTCTGATAGACCCGGACAAGAATGTGCCCGAGAAACCTGACAGGATAGCGAAGCTTTCCGAGGAATCGGGCGCGGACATAATACTTGTCGGCGGGACAATAGGCGCGCAGGGCGAAGTGCTTGACAATACAGTGAAAATCATAAAGGAAAACGTTTCCATTCCGGTTGTCCTTTTCCCAGGCAATGTGGGAACGATAACGGAATACGCCGATGCGCTTTACTTCATGTACCTGATAAATTCCCGCGACAATTACTGGAGTTCCACAGCACAGATACAGGGCGCGCCTGTTGCAAAAAAGGCCGGCATCGAATGCATACCAACAGGTTATGTGATTTTAGAACCGGGCATGGCCGTCGGATGGTTAACGAACGCCAACCTTGTCCCGCGGTCGAGGCCCGACTTAGCCGCTGCCTCGGCGCTGGCGGGCGAGTACATGGGCGCGCGGCTGATAGTGACGGATTCAGGCTCGGGCGCACCGGATCCCGCTCCAACCGCGCTGGTGAAGGCTGTGAGCAATGTCCTGTCTGTCCCGTATTTTTACGCGGGCGGCGTGCGGCAGCCTGAGCAGGCCGGGGAAATCATCCGGGCGGGCGCTGACGGCATACATATCGGTACGGCATTTGAATTAAACGGCGATCCTGACAAGATCAAGAAGATGGCAGATGCGATAAAACAGGCCGGAAAAGAGAAAGTCTGATGCCTAAAACCGATGCTATTTAGTATGGCATCGGTTTAGATTTTTATACGAACAAGCTGCCGGCCAGAAGTGCAATTATCGTTATCGCGCTTCCTGTCTTTATGTCCTTTGAAAATTTTCCGGCCTTCGACGGCGTCATCCGAACGGGCTGGATTATCGCAGAAGAAAACTTGTACAGCGCCGGGATCAAAAACAGCAGGTAAAGGTTGCCGTAAAACGCGCGCAAATATATCAGTGAAACAGAGCCCACGAGAATCGACGCTGACGCAACAAGCATGGTTTTTCTTTTCCCGTATTTCGCAGGCAGTGAAAACCTGCCGACAACAAGGTCGCCCTTCACATCCTCGATACTTTTCACAAGCTCGCGGCCGAACGTTATAGCCGCGGCGGCAATGGCCAGAAAAACCGCCCTGTGCGTCTCGCCCGTGACCATGCCGATTATCATGAACGGCGACCCAATGACCAATGACACGATCATGTTGCCCAGAACGCCCAATGATTTTGAAAACATATCGTAGAATCCGAGTACCAGAGTGCCTGTGACGGCAGCGACAAGGAAAACTTTTGACACAACGCTCGCCGCTGCTATGCACGCCAAAAACATCAGGACAGAAAATAGAAACGCCTGCTTTTTTGTTATCATCCCGGACGGTATGGGACGCGAAGGCTTGTTTATCCTGTCTATCCTCAAGTCGACGACGTCATTAAGCGCGTTGCCGCCTGCGCACATGAAAAAAACGACCACAGGCCCTATGAGCATCTCCTTCCCGAAGCCGGCGAGCCTGTCGAATCCGGTTAAAAACACAAAGGCCACGGGCAGCGCTATTGCCGACATCACACAGTTTACCGGCCGGATAAGACTGAACAGCCCTTTCGACAGGTCCCTAACCACAATTACACCAGAGAATAGTTATTCACTCAACTTCTTTAAACTTCCAGGGAATTCCAACACCGCAGATCACCGATAAATATTGTCATGATGATCAAAGTCTTCCAGTATTACGGTCTTGTTTTCCTCGTCTACAGAATAAACCAGCACAAAGCTCTTGTCTATGTGAACCCGCCTGAAGCCTTTCATAACGTTGCCCAAAGGTTTGAACCTGTAAGGGTTTTGCAGAACCTCGCCGAGCTTCTTTGATATGATTCCCAGTTGTTTTGGGTTTTTCTTTGCCAGCCTTCCGAATATCTCATCGATTTTCGGCCTGCTGCTGACCGTATACATTTTATTCTAATCCGTATCTTTTGCGGAAATCTTCCGCGCTTCCGACCCTTATGGTTTTCTCCCGTTGTATCCGCCTAAGTTTCTTGATATATTCGGGCCGGACCTCCTCTCCCATGCCAAATTCTTCGAACTTCTCAACCACCTTGTTTATGGCCTCCGACTTATCCTTCAACCCGTATTCTGCCTTTACAATATTCAACACCCTGTTAGCCTTCTCGCTTATGTCTACGATCGCCTTTACCATATTAATATCACATTAATACCATGTTAATTATTGTTCATAAAGTTATCCTTCGGCCTGTGCTGCATTGTATGGATGACTTTAACCCGTTCCAAAGAATTTTTCCAGGCTTTTCTGCAGCTTCCTGTCCTTCAAAACCGCGACCGTGTCCCAGCTGTGGCGCACGATGTCCGGTAATTTGCCGAGTTCAAGCTGGTTTTTCAGCCATTCCACGCATTTCGGGTCTGACGGATAACCTGCGCCGAAGTCGCCGTACTTTGTTTTCAAATTTTCGATGTCGGAGTCCCTTTCCGTTTTCGCTATAATGGACGCAGCGGAGCACTCGATATGGTTTAAGTCTGCGTGATGCTCGACTACCATTTCAAGGCTGTCGCGCCTGATCAGGCTGGCAAGCATTAAGCGGAATTTGGGCAGATTTGGGTCAGGGGCGTCTATGACCACCTTGCCGACCCTCAGGCTTTCAAACGCCCTGTTCACAATGCTTACAAACTTCAGGGTTTCGAGCCTGTTGAGGTCTGTCCCGCTGCCGCGGCTTATGTCGATGTCCCACGACTGCAACTTTTCGATTATGATGGCCTTTGCCAGTTTCTCTATTCCGGCACGCAAACGCTCACGCTGCGGCGGCGAAAGTAATTTGGAATCCTTCACTCCCAGCTCCTTCAGTTTCGGCAGATCAGATTCGTCGAACACAGCGCCACAGACGACTAACGGGCCGATGACAGCACCTTTTGGGAGGCTAAAGCAGAACTTACAGCCCACTCCCAGCTTCATCGATCCCTAAAGTTAGTACTATATACAATCACCCCGGTCAACCCATAATTTGTTTATTTAAGTTATAATTAGTCTATTAACATAGAACTCCAGTTAGCGAGGTAGTAATTTGAAATGCGATTTCAAGTTCCTTATAGCAGCCTGGAGTGCTCGTCGGGCTCATATGACCCTTTTCTTTTGAAAAAGAAAAGCGTCAACGGAAAAGAAACCGGAGACAGTCTAAGTGACCCGGAGGCCGCTGGTTCAAATCCAGCCCTCGCTAATTCTTTTTATTTTATGGGCACACCCGAATCGTATTAATATTTACGTGTGCCCATAAGTTATGCATGTACGTGGAAAGGCAAAGGAAAAAAAGCGGGACGTATTTCTACATAGTTACAAATCTGCGAAAAGGCGGTAAGTGGAAAAAGGAGAGAATTTACATAGGCAAAGACCTTGAAAAGGCCGAACTAAAGCGCCGTGTGGCTCTGAGGAAACCGGAACTGACAAAGAAGGTCACTGAAACAAAAAAATCAGAAGACCCGTTAATGGACCTGGTTTCCGCGGAGCAGGGGGGCAGAATAATAGAGATAAAAGGCCTTTACCTGAAAAGACGGCGGGATGCAATGATGCATAAGAACCGCTACGAAAACTTCGTAACCAAATTCACGTACGACACAAACGCGATCGAGGGATCCACAGTAACGCTGCAGGAGACTGCCCTGATACTCTTTGACAAGGTCGTCCCGGAAGGCAAAACCATCCGGGAGATCAATGAAGTCCAGAACCACAGGGACGCATTTGATTACATGATGCGTTACACCGGCGACATCAGCAAGGTGTTTGTGCTGAAACTGCACAGATTGCTCATGCACAACATCCTCTGGAAACACGCGGGAAAATTCAGGGATGTGCAGGTCTATGTCAGGGGCGCTACGTTTACGCCCCCCAGGCCCGGAAATGTTGAAAACGAGTTCAAGCGCCTGATGATATGGTACAGGGCAAACAAGAAAAGGTACCATCCGGTTGCAGTAGCAGCATACTTCCACCACGCTTTCGAGTCTATACACCCTTTCCGCGACGGCAATGGAAGGGTTGGAAGGCTTCTATTGAATTTTATTTTAAAGAAGAACAACCTTCCAATGGTAAACATACAGAACAAGCGGAAAGGAAGGTATTACGAGGCGCTTGAAGCGGGCAACAAAGGGAATCTCAAACCTTTTGCAGGTTTAATAATCGAACACATGGAAGAATTTGAATTTTCGGTGTGAATCCATTGAATCAAACCCGGCCCCCGCCAATTCTTTTTATTTTACCAGCTGTGATACAGTATAACTACTTTCCTTCCATCAGGATGGACGAACACCGACAAGCCTTGACCGCCTCCCTTGTCCTTTCCATCGGACTGTTCCAATTAGCATCGGCTTCACGAATTGCCAATCCGCCTCCCATCATCCCTAATTTTTAACAGCCTAAGGACAATACTAAATCATGAAAGCCATTACCCCGGTAATAGCGCTCGTTATGTTGCTGCTGATCACGGTCGGTTTGGTTGGAATTTCTTACGCGTGGTTTAGCGGGGTCATGTCCGCCCAGACGAGCAAGGTCATTTCAATCCCGCCGGGCGGA
>JACQNZ010000005.1 GCA_016202815.1 Candidatus Aenigmatarchaeota archaeon | reverse complement strand
GCTTAATCGCCTGTTTCCGAGGGAAACGCCTTTATCGACGTGGTAGCCTGCGCTATCCGGGCCGCGGTATTCGATGATGTCGCACATCCTTCTGATCAGCTGTTTGTCGGCCATGCCGACAAAGCCCGCTATACCGCACATTTAATTCGCCTGCCCTGTTCTGATACATAGTCGCTGTACATTTTTCCAACTTGCTCCCACGTGAAAACTTTGAATTTCCGCGCGCCCTTTGATATTTTCCCCGCAATTCTTTTATCTTTCATCAGCGTCTCCGCTCCTTCCCTAAGGTCTTCGGTAAGATACGCGTTTTCTTTGTGCTTCAGTATATAATTTAATTTGCCTCTTATTCCAAGTATAGGCTTGCCCGCCTTGAGATACTCGTACATTTTCAGTGTGCTGTCCGCGTCCATGGTCAGGACGAGCACATCAGCCGATTTTAGATACGCCGGCAGGTTCTCGTTTTTCACCTTTCCTATAAAATGCACGTTTGGCCCGGCCTTGGCCGCGAAATCTTTATCGCGTTCTCCTATGAGGTAAAGCTCGCATCCAAGCCCTTCGACGGCTTCGATGAGCCTGTCGACACGCTTGTTGTGGGATATCGTTCCGGAATACAGAAGTTTGAACTTGCCTTTTAGTTTTATGACTTTTTTTTTGCCGAAACCTGTGTTCACGCCCTGCGGGAAAAACTTTACATCCTTCCCCCAGCTGCGCCCGCGCGCCACCCGGTACATGCTTTGAGTTGTTACTATATCCGAATTCATTACCGTAAATTTCTCCAGGAATGCTATCAACGCCCTGCTGTATTTTTTGGGCATTATGTCGGCGTAATCATCGACCCAATCGTGAATAACAGGGACCTTGATCAGCCCGATTTTCTTCAAAAACGCTGGCAAAAAGCCTATCACGCCAGCCGATATGACGATGTCCGGCTTAAACCCCATGTAACGCGGGTAAAAATTACGCCAGTCTTTTTTCAGCACGTGGTCCACAACGTGTCCGTTCTTTCCCAGCAGGATTGGCATGCGATCCCATCTGTACGGGCTGTATTCCGAATATTTTTTGTTGTGCGCTATTACCTGTATACGCATAAGAAAAACTCGTCGTGTGTGCAATATAAGCCTTTTTCGGTGACATGCTCCCATCCCTAAAGAATGTGGGCTTCCTGCTTCCTCGACGGGTAGATTCTGAATTTGTAGGTTCTCATGCTGCTTCGCCCTCACAACATCCTGTACATGTTCCAAATGCTTTTTATGTTTTCGGTTGTGGTGTGCCGATATGGTTCGCTTCCATCCCGCCCCCGAAGAGCGTGGGATTTCCCGCTCACCGAAAAGTTAAACGAATCTCTTGTACCATTCCATGGTTTTCCGGAGGCCCTCGTCCATTGCGACCGCTGGGCTCCAGCCAAGTTTGCTTTTTATGTGGTCTATGTTTGCGCGCAACGCCATGAGGTCGCCGAGCCTTGCGTCCCTGTGAACAACCTTCGATTTGGAGCCTGTCATTGCCAATATTTTCTCGGCCAACTCTCCGATGGGTGTGTCGGTCCCGGTGCCTATGTTAAATGTTTCGCCTGTCGCGGCGCGCGGATTTTCTATCACCATTTTGTAAGCGTTGACCGCGTCTGAAACATACATGAAATCGCGCGTCTGCTTGCCGTCGCCGTCTATCGTAAGTGGCTCGCCTCTAAGCGCATTCTGTATGAACGCGGGTATCACGGCCGAATACCCCCACAGGTTCTGGTTTTCCCCGTACGTGTTGAAGTTCCTTATCACAGTCACGGGGTATTTGTACCACTCCCACATGGACATACAGTGCTTTTCGCAGGCCAGCTTTGTAACAGCGTATGTGCTCGTCGGGTTTAACGGATGGTTTTCGTCCATAGGAACGTACTTCGGGTTTCCGTAAACTTCTGGCGACGATGCGTATATGAGTGTGGGTTGCGTCTTTGACGCCAGCAGGTTTTGTGTGAGTCTGAAAGTTCCGGCCTCGTTGTTGTTGAAATATTTCCAGGGGTCGTCAATGGATTCTGGTATTGAAACGGACGCGGCGAGATGGACCACAACGTCCGGCTGTATCTCGTCTATTTTCTTTTTGTCAAGATCGGCATAATCCATTTTAAGGAGTTCGAATTTTTCGCTTCCTGAATCAATGAACGGGTCCTTGGATAAAAAGTTTCTGGAGAAATCATCCACGCCTATGATCTTTTCCGTATACTTCGCATTCGACAAGGCGTTTACCATATGGACGCCGTAAAGGCCCGCGGCGCCCGTTATTATCAACCTCATTGCGTAGACTCCCATTTAATCTGCCTGCGTATGCCTTCTTCTTTGGAAATTCCCGGCTGCCATCCGAAAATTTTCTTGGCCTTCTCTGTGTTGCTTATGTAAACTTTCTGGTCCGCTAAACGCCAGTCGGCGAACTCGTACAGGGATTTTTTACCGGTCTCCTTTTGCACGAAGCTCATCAGCTCGAGAAGCGAAATTGAATTGTCTTCCCCCCCGCCTATGTTGAAAACTTGGCCCGCAGTCGCGCTTATCTTTTTCGTTGCTTCGGACACCGCTTCCGTCACGTCCGCTATGTGCAATATGTCCCTGATCTGTTTCCCGTCGCCGTAAATGGTTATTTTTTTCCCGTTGATTATCCTGCCCACCAGCCAGCTTATCCATCCCTGGTCTTCAAGCGATTTTTGCATCTCCCCGTACATGCACGAACATCGGAACACAACCGTCTTCATGCCGTACGTCCTGTGGTAATCCAGGAAATACGAGTCTGCTGCATATTTTGAACAGCCGTACGGGCTTTCCGGGTCTATGTGAAAATCTTCCGATATTCCCAGCTTGTATCGGCTGTCCGCGAATTCGTACCTTGTCTGTTTTTCGTCCAGCTTAACGTTCTGCATGTTTCCGTAAACTTTGTTTGTGGATGTGTAAAGAAGTGCGGCGTTATCGGCAACCTGCCTCGCAGCCTCGAGCACATTGAACGATCCCGCAGCGTTTGTGGCAAAATCATGGACCGGGTCCTTGATTGACGTGGTTACCGCTGTTTGCGCAGCCAGGTGATAAATAACGTCCGCGCCAGCGAGGTTCTTTTTCATCTCTTCGAAATTCGCCACGGAGCTTTTCACAAATTCAAATTTTTTTGAACTCATCTCGGATGCGAATTTTTTCCTGAGATAGTTCAGGTTATCGACCACCTTGCCGCCCGGCCTGCTTAAATCGTCGATAATGCGGACGTTGTGGCCTTCCGAAAGCAGCCTTTCCGCTAAATTGGACCCGACAAAACCCGCCCCGCCCGTTATTGCAAAAAGCATTCAACCACTTTCTTTTATCCACGATATTGTTTTGGACAATCCATGCTCCAGGGATGTCTTAGCGCCCCATCCAAGCATTTTTTTCGCCTTCGACAAATCGGGTTTTCTTCGCAGGGGATCGTCTCTAATATCGTAAGCTGGTTTGGTATTTATGAGTTTCGAGGATGAGCCTGTCAGCTTAAGGATGGTTTTGATAAGGTCTCCTATGCTGATTTCTTCCTCGCTTCCTATGTTCACGACTTCGCCATCGATGTTGGGAAGAAGCAAAAGTTTTAAAAGCCCGGCGATTTGGTCGGTTATGTAACAAAAGCTGCGGGTCTGCGACCCGTCGCCGTACATGCTTATGGATTTATTGTTCACGGCAAGATAGGCGAATTTTATCAGCGCCCTGCCGTAACCTGACGGGTTCTTCGTATCCAGCCTGGGTCCGTACGTGTTGAAAATCCGCGCTATGCGGACAGGCACGTTATGCTGCTTCCAATAAGAATAACAGTACGCTTCCGCGCACCTCTTGCTTTCATCATACATGGATCTTGGCCCGTAAGAATTCACGTAGCCGTAATAGTTTTCCGGTGTGGGTATCATCTCGTTAGGCGGGTTCCCATAAACTTCGCTTGTGCTTGTCAGGAGAAATCCTTTCACTTTTTGCTTCCTGGCAATCTCGAGCATGCGCTTCGTTCCTAACACGCCGGAATCCAGGGTTTCAACAGGAAACTTCTGGTACAGGGGCGGCGATGCGATGCTGGCCATGTGGACTATGTAATCGAATTTTTCGCCGGTTTCGAATTCTTCTACGCCGGCCTTGACGAATTTAAAATTCGCTGCCTTTAAAAGGTGTGCAATATTCTTCTCGGAACCGGCCGAAAGGTTGTCGACGCACACGACGGTTCCGCCCATCGACACGATCGTGTCGCAAAACCAGCTGCCGATAAATCCGGCACCGCCAGTGACCAGGAAGTTGCGGCCGCTGATTTGCTTTCCATGTTCCCCCAGAGAATTTTTAATTTCGCCCAAATCGTTTTCCAGCATGCTCATGATTGACCTATATATAAGTGACGATTTATAACTATTCAGTTTGGTCGATTTTATGGACGCGCTTTCGTTGGAGAGAAAAGACATTCCGCCAGCGATAAAAAACGGGTCTTTGACTCTCTGTGTGGTTGGCGGTGGCTATGTCGGGCTGCCGTTCGCGGCATTGTACGCTGATCTCGGGGCAAAGGTTTTCGTGTGCAACCGGGACCAGAAAAAGGTGGACATTACCAATGCGGGAAATACTTACATATATGAAATTGGTTTGGACGACCTGGTAAAACGCGCTGTGTCAAAAGGAAATTTGGCAGCAACGACCGATGTCGCGGGCGCAGTGAAAAAAAGCGACATAATTTTCATAACCGTGGGCACGCCCGTCAAAGGTGACGGGTTCTTGGACGACTCGCAGATCATGGAAGCCGCGAAAAGTGTCGGCGCCTCAATGAGGAAAGGTTCAATAGTGGTTTTAAGGAGCACGGTAAATCCGGGCACAACTGAAAACGTTCTGCTCCCTGTTTTGGAAAAAGCGTCTGGTATGAAATTGGGCGAGTTCGGGCTGGCCGACGCCCCGGAAAGGCTCCAGGAGGGAAAAGCGCTGGAAGGGCTAAAAACCGAAGCCACGGTAATAGGCGGGTTGAAATTTCATAAAAAAAGCGCTGAAGTAATTGCCGGCGTTTTTGATGCCCTCGGTGTTCCGGTATCCATAGTTTCGTATCCGACGACTTCAGAATTCTCCAAATTTGTCTGGAATTATTTGCTCGATTCTGCCATATCAGACGCACAGATAATCGCGCAACTGTGTGAAAAGCTCGGAATAGATTTTATGGAGGTGCGCTCTACCGCGAACCTGGACCCGCGAATACGGATGATGGTTGCGGGTCCGGGATCCGGCGGCAGCTGCTTCCCGAAAGACGTGACGGCGATGTTTGCCCTCGCCAAGAAACTGGACATAGAACAAAACTCGCTGAAATCCATAGAACTGGTCCGCGTGATTAACGGTCGCGTAATGGCCGAACATGTCGTGTCGTTGGTAGACTCCGCTCTGTCGGAAAAGGGTATAGCCATGGAAGACGCTGACATAGGAATACTCGGCCTCGCCTTCAAAGGCGAGACCGACGACACCAGGGAGTCGCCTGCCCTGAAAGTGATGGAAATGCTGGAAAAGGCGTGTAAATCCGTGACTGCGTACGACCCGTTTGTGAAGGCTGTAAGGAACTCAGACATCAAAATATCCCCGACGTGGCAGGAGGCTGTAAAAAACAGGGATTGCTGCGTAATACTCACGGACCACAGGGAATTTTTCGGCATTCGGCCCGAAGAAATAAAGAAAAATTTGAAAAACAACTGCCTTGTCGATTCACGCCACGTGGTTGATGCCGAAGCTGCAAGAAAGATGTTCGTGTATAGGGGTGTCGGCCGGGGAACCAGATGAAAATAGCGCTGCCGTCGTCCGCTGGCGGCCATCTTACCGAATTGATGCAAATAAAGGGCGCGTTCGGAGCGCATGAAAGATTCTTCATAACAGTTCGGAGGAAGGACACGGAAGATCTGGCCGGCAAGGAAAAAGTTTATTTCGTCGCCGACACGGCCCGCAGCCCGCTGGGCCTTATAAAAAATATTATCAGTTCAATGAGAATAATGGCCAAAGAACGCCCGGATGTCGTCATAACTACCGGCGCCGGCGCTGCCATCCCATCCAGCATAATAGGAAAGTTTCTAGGCGCCAAACTTGTTTACATGGAAAGTTATTGCCGCACGAAAAACAGGTCGTGGTCCGGGACCCTGCTTTACCCGTTTGCCGATGTTTTCCTGGTTCAGTGGCCGTCCATGGTTTCGAAATACGGCAAAAAAACGCAATACTGGGGTGGGGTTTTTTGATTTTCGTGACCGTTGGAACGCACAAAGACCCGTTCGACCGGCTGGTGCGCAAAGTGGACGAGCTTGTGGGCAATGGGCTGATCAAAGACAAGGTTGTGATGCAGATAGGGAACGCAACCCATGAACCGAAAAATTGCGAGTTCTACAGGTTTGTCAACTCGGAAAAGTTCGATGAGCTGTACAGGACGGCCGATGTGATAATCTGTCACGCGGGAGCCGGCAGCATTATCAACGCATTAAAAAACAACAAGCATCTGGTCATAGTGCCGCGCCTGAAAAAATTTCACGAGCACACAGACGACCATCAGCTGGATTTGGCAGGTGTCATGGAAACTGACGGAAAGGCCGTGTGCGTTATCGATGTAGAAAAGCTGCCCCAGGCCGTGCAAAAGGCGTCATCATCGTCCGTACCGGGCGCCAGCAAACTGCTGGAAAGAAAAATATCAGAATACCTGGAAAGTCTGGGGGTGCGCAAATGAGGATTGTTCATATCACAAAATATTTTTCAGGCAACGGTGGGATAGAGTCCTATACAAGGACTGTGGCCGAAGCTGCAAAAAAAGCCGGTCACGAGGTGCATGTTGTCTGCGCGACAGAAAAGAAAAAATATTCCGAAATGAAAGAAGGCGGGATAGGAGTAATAAAATTGCCGGAAATCGCAACCATGATGAACGCCCCGATAACCGGGCCGATCGTGCCGATTCTTGGTAAACTGAAGCCTGATGTAATCCACCTTCATATACCAAACCCGTGGGCCGAGCTAAATGTATTTTTGTATAAGTTGACACACCCCAAAACAAGGCTGATCGTAACCTATCATTCCGACGTGATATCATACAATCCGCTGATGCGGTTGTTCGCGATTCTCAGGCTCATCTATCTGGTACCGGCCATGAATTTCCTTTGTGACAGGGTGATAGCCACAAGCGAGAACTATGTTTCCGGTTCTTCCGCCCTCAGGCTGTCAAAAAATGTGGCCGTAATACCGATAGGTGTGGATACGAAAAAGTTCCGGCCGGGAAAAAACAGGAACAGGAGGTTCACTTTTCTGTTCGTAGGGCGTTTGATCCCGTACAAAGGCCTTGACAACCTCATAGAGGCGTGCAGCATAGTTAAAGGCAGCGGGAAAAATTTTATTTTAAACATAGCCGGCGACGGCCGGTTGTATTCTGCTCTCAAAAAGTCCGCCTCCTTGTCCGGTGTAACGGACCGCGTCAGGTTTTTCAGGAACGTTTCCGATAAAAAACTCCCCCTAGTGTACAAACAATGTGACGTTTTCGTCCTCCCTTCTGTTTACAGGTCGGAGGCGTTTGGAATTGCTCAGCTGGAGGCCATGGCATCGGGAAAGCCTGTAATATCGACGGATATAGCCGGCAGCGGCGTGCCGTTTGTAAATAAAAACAACGTCACGGGAATAGTTGTCAGGCCGCACGACAAGATTTCGCTGGCAAACGCGATGATGTATATGATGGACAACCGAAAATTGCTGTCAAAGATGTCCAAGGCGGCGCGCTGCAGGGCCGTGAAGTTTTTTGACTGCAGGAAAACGTCGAAAAGGATTTTAGATGTCTACGTCCGCTGATATTCTAAGAAACTTCCGGACGTGACGATCAGCGCGAATATTAGGCTGGAAAACCTGTAAATCAGGATTCCTGATGTTGCCGCGGCGAGGTCAAGGCCGGGGACGGCCTGCGACATAAGGATTGCCGACGACGCCTCAAACGACCCTATGTTTCCGGGAAGGAACGTAAGCAAGGAAACAACTGTCGCCAGGCTGGCGACAGACGCGATTGTGAAAAAATCTATATCCAGCCCTATGGAAATAAATGCAAGTTTCATTATTGAGAACTCCATCAACCACCCGGAAAGGGTTATCATAAACAACAGCGGCATCTGCCTGCTCTTCGAGATGATTCCAAAACCCGAATGGAAGTTGTCCGCAATTTTTTCGAATTTAAACGTAAGTTTTTTAATATTTGGTACGTACTTCAAAAAGAAGTACGAAGCCCGGAGAAGTTTGTTAAGGAGCTTTTTGTTCAGCGAAACGCCTGTGACCACAACCAACCCGGTGACCATCGCGCCGATTCCTGCAAGTAGTATAGGGTTCGATGTTGTGGAAAGGGCGAACAGGCCAAAAATACAAAAAATCACAACGGCGGACAGGTCCATTATGCGTTCCATGACGACCGTCGGCAATGTTTTTGATATATGGTGGCCGAGGCTTTTTTTGAGGTAATAACTTCGTATGGGCTCTCCAACCCGCCCGGGAGTTATGTTGCTGACAAACAACGAAGCCATGTAAGGTCCCGCGGCCTGTTTCAGCGCCAATTCGATCCCCACGGATCCCAGCAGAATGTTCCACCTGACAATTTTTACGCATATTATGACCAGTGTGACAAACAGGGCAGCCGCGACGACTGTTAGATCCGCACGGGAAAGATTTTTGGCTATTGATTCCGGGTTCGAACTTGCTATTAGCGCTGCAAGAAGGCCCGCGGCTATCAAAAAAAGCACTATATCGCTCAAACTTCTCTTCATCTCAGAATCTCTTCGGGCGCAATCAACTTTTCGTATGGTTTTTTACAATCTCTTCGAACTTCTTCAGATTAGGATCGTCGTTCACTGGTATCCAGTAATCGCTAGGCATCAGTATTTTGCACATTTTTCCGTTCTTGGCGGCTTTCTTGAAAACCGTGCTCTCTATTCTGAGCTCCTCGCCGCTCTCCAGGGCGCGCACGTCTTCAAAGGTTTTCGATCCCATGCCCCATATGCCGACGCTGGAATCTTTTGATATGAACGGTTTTTCAACGAATTCCGTGACTTTTCCGTCCACATCTATCACCTCGCCGTAGGGGTAAAGCGTGCCGGGTGTGCACAATATGACAATTTCAAACCCCTGGTTTACAGCGGACAGGAAAACGTTGCCAAAATCCGTAGGGAAGTTGTTGTAATTGACTATCATGTCGTCAGGCTGATGCCAAATGAAATTTTCAGTTATTGTTTTGTTTTCCAGGGCCAGTTTCAAAGCGCCGCCGGACCCGAGCTTCTTGGGCTCAACGGAATAAAGGTTTCTGGTCCCGAAATTGGAGCCGTCACCGTAATATTCTGATATGGAAGCCCCCCGGTGGGTGCCGTCGACCAAAAAGCGGAATTCCTTGAATCCCGGTTTTCTCCATGCGTCGAATGTGTATTTACTCAGGGGCTGCCAGTTTATCGGTATCATATGTTTTGAAAAACTGTCCCGTGTGACATGCACCAGCCGGCTGCCGGATCCGCCCATGGCAAAGACGACCGGAATTTTGGCCGCATCTCTCCTGTGGTCTTCAACTTCCAGTCCCTGGCCAGGCTTTATATACAGGTGCTCGCCGACGCTGACCAAATTCTTTTTCATTTCGCCTTCGTCCGATATGTCCCTCAGAAGTTCATGAACCATAGGATCAAATCCTGTAAAACTATATGCGATTTATTATTAAAGCTATTACGTTGGATCGTTTTATTAATATCGCGTGCGTTATTCGTTTTGGCATTGTGTATGAATTTGGAAACAAAAAGTGTTGCGGTCTATATCGCCGTCGTCACTGCGTTTATCCTCGCCTTTGATGTCGGATCCGCGGGCGTGGTCTTTGCCCTGCTTCCCGGCTTCCTTTTCTCGTATTTTTTCCTCGAATGCAGGAAAACGGTCCGCGTGTTGCTTTCTGTCCCGCTGTCAATTGTCCTGGTACTTGTTCCTACCTGGGTGCTGAACATTTTTTCGGTACCGATAAACGGGTTGTCGCTGGTAATGATTTCACTGGCTTACACGATCGCGTTCGCCGCCCTGCTGAAGGGGCGCAAGATTGTTTTGCGCGCAAAGCCCGATCTGGAAACTGTGCTGATTCTGGTTCTGGTATTAGCAGCCGTATTCATGACATATCCCATGCGCGGCGGGCTGCTTCCTCGCACAGACGGCTCGTCTCACTATTATAAATTTTGGGAAGTGCGCGAATCGCTGGACAAAGACAACCGGATATCATTATGGGACCCGGGATGGTATGGCGGTTACGCACTGTTTGATTTTTATCCCCCCATGTCGTACTACTTCACGGCGTTGGTCAGCTATTTCACGCCGGCCCCCCTAAATGTCGTGTTCGATTATGTGATAATACTGTCCTACATCATGCTTTCCCTGGGCACTTTCGTCCTGGGCAGGGAAATCGGCTTGAACAAATTTTCAAGTTTCCTGGCGGGGCTGATTATAATTTCGTCTCCGCGCCTGGCTACAAATACCATGTTCTCAGGCCAATTCCCGACAATACTGGCGTTCTCCCTTGTGCCCATATCACTTTACATATTCATCCGCGCGTTCACGGAGAGGGGTGCAAAGTTGTCCGGGTTGTCCGGAGTTTTGCTTGGTGCAAATTTCCTCGTCCATCATCTCACGGGGTATTTTCTCGCGACCCTGCTCATTATGGCGTTTGCTGTGGTTTCGGCCAGGAAAAAGCGGCTCGAAGCCGGGGATTTCGCCGCCGTTGTCCTGTCCGCTGTCATGATTGTTGCTTTCTGGCTGGTGCCGTTCTTTTTCAACATCGGCTTCAGCGAATATTCCAAAAAATCCGTGATCGGCTTTAATCCGGACGTTTTTTTGGTACTCACGACAAGCCCTACAAAAGCATGCAACGATTTCTACTGTTTTGAGGCGATGGGCGCCGAGTTTACCGCCCTGGCAGTTATTGGCGCGGCGATCTGGCTGGCAGGGCTTTCGATCGGGCGCGGAAAGATTTTCATGCACCCCAAAATAACGTTCGGTTCCGCTATCGCGGTTTCAATGCTTTTTGGCGTTTTATTTCTTGCGCTGGCCCCGTTCCTGGGGATCGCCAGCTATTTGCCGTTCGGCTCGTCGTTTGGGGCGGAAAGGTTCACATTCTATCTCATTCTTCCGCTGGCGATACTTGGCGGCGCTATCTTAGAATCGGCCAACGGGTTGGCCGGCAGGGACTTCTTCGCTGGCGGCGCGGTGCTCACAGCTTTAGTTGCATTGTTCCTGTGGAACTACATAGATCTTGTTAACTTTCGCGCGGCCGAATGGAACACAGAGTCCGCTCCCCTGAACAGCAGCGGACTTTCAGACCTTTATGGCGCGTTGTCCGTTCTTCCGCCCGGACGCGTGATGACATACGGTATTTTTCAGGGTGCGATCGTCGGGGCGATCCCGGTCCAGACAGGCAAAGGTGTCATCTCCGGCTGGCAGCCGCAAAGCTCTCCGAACTATAAACGTGTGGCCGGAAAAATCGAAGACATAAGCGGGCAGAGCCTTTTCAATTTCGCGGTTTCGAACAAATTCGTCTACACGATTTTCCAGCAAAGTTGGACAAGGTGGATCGTAATCAACCTGTGCAGCCAGGAGGGTGCGCTTGCCGTGAACTCCACGTTTGCACAGGACAGCAGGTATCTTTTTGCCTGGCGCAACGGCAACAGCCAGGGTTGTTTGGTTATACTGGAAACGCCGGGCACGGAATTTGCGGAAACAATAGAGCCCGTGGGGGTCGTCAACGACACGCAAAAAATCAAGGACTCCGTATATGATACCGAAAATGGTTATCGCGTGCATTTCACGAAAAACCTGCGCGACATAGGCCAGGCAGAATACAGGCTTGTCATAAACAAAGATGTTGTGTGGGACGAGGCGCTTGCTACGGAAATAACCAACATCGCGGCAACCGAGCCGAAGCCTCTGTCGTGGGACCGCGGCCGCGACGGCATAAAAATCAAAAACACAACCGGATGGACACTGATAAAAGAAACGTATTATCCTTTGTGGTCTGCGTACAGTAAGGGAGAAAAACTGAAAATTTACCAAAGCGACCTTGGGTTCATGATGATAAAGTCGGAGGGCGACATCGAACTGAGGATGGAAAAACCGGCCTATTACGCGGCATCGTCAATCGCAACCGTGGTTTACCTGCTCTTCTTCCTTCTTCCGATGGCCCTAGAAAAACCTGCCTCTCACAATCCCGACAAAGAACCTGATCCCGTCCGTTAGGATTTTTAATTTTGTCCTGCCAACGCGCGGGTAATAATCAACGGGTATCTCAACGACCTTTAAACCGGCGCGCACCGAACGTGTTGTCATTTCAACTTCCCAGTCCAACCCGCGCGACCTGATATGCATCCGATTTAGTATTTTTTTCCTGAATGCACGCAGGCCCGTCGATCCGTCGGTAATGCGCTTTCCTGTTAGGATGGTAATGACGCCGGAAAATATTGCGTTGCCGTAAAAGTTTGTGTGGTCGTCGCTTCTTTTTCCTGCCAACAAAAACGCGATTTTTTTTACTGCTCCTATTATCACGCCGGGTCCGCGCCGTCTGTTGTAGAATCTGGAACCGAGCACAACATCGGCTTCGCCGTCCCTGATGATTTCCAGCATGTCGGGCAGCCTTTCTGGCGGGTAGGTGCAATCAGCGTCTATTGTGGCGACAACGTCGCCTTTTGCCGCTTCGAAGCCCGTGTGCAGCGCCGCCGCCTTGCCCATGTTCCTTTCATGCTTCAGTATTCTGATCCCGCGGATTTTTCTGGATTCCTGGTATGTATTGTCAGACGACCCGTCGTCGACAACGATTATCTCCGATTTTTCCCTGAATCTTACCCTTTTCAAACGTTCGACGGTCTTTCGTATGCCGCCCTGCTCGTTGTATGCAGGGACTATTACGGAAATCAAATCAGCACCGGTTTATATGACGCCCCTTTGAATAATAAACATGGCGTTGGCTTTTCTTTTCGCGCTCTCCGCATCCTTCCTGGTAACTGGGAGGCTTTTCGGAAATAAGGTGGATTACGAAAGGGTATTTTACTCAACGATACTTTCGTTCATTATCCTGTTTTCTTCCGGGGTTCTGCTCAATTTATTCGGACAGATCGGAACAGCCCAGATAACCGTGGTTAACCTTGTTCTCCTGGGCGCCGCAGTTCACGCGCATAAAAAACCCGTTTTCGATAAAATTGAATTTAATATGCCGGACTATGCTGCGCTTCTGGTATTTTTGATGGCCTTTTTTGTCAGGGCGGCGCCTATAATTTCAGATCCTGCGCCGTTCGGCAGCTATGATGTCATACAACATTACGCCATGGCCATGGAAACATACGAGGGCGGGGCGGTGCCGAACGAGTTTCCAAAATATCTTAACTGGTATGGCGCGTCCCAGGACAACGTAAACGGTGTATGGGTTTACCCGCCCGGGAATGCTATAATGCTGGCTGTCATGAAATCCGTTTTCAATTTGTCGTGGCCGTACACTGTGCATATTTTTTCCGCATTGTTTGATGCATTTACCGTCCTCATAATCTACATGATTTGCGGAAAAGTTTTGAAGGACGTCCGCGCCGGCGTTGTTGCGGCAACATTGTTCAGCGTATCCGGGAAAAACATATTCTCGCTTTATTTCGGCCAAGTCGCTTACGAACTCGGTATAATGCTTTCCATGTTCGCCCTGTTTGTTTATGTGTCTGAAAGCCACCTGAAAAATTGGCGCGTGGCGGTGTCCGGGCTGGTCGGCGGGCTTTCGTTTTTAGTTTCGCCTCTTGCCGCAGGCTATTTTATATTCGCCGCATTTTTCGTGTCAGCATTCGAGTGGCGCGCGTCAAAGAACACATCGCACTTAAAAAATTTCGCAACCGCTGTTGTTGTGCTGCTTGCAGTGTCATCCTTTTTCCTGCCTAAATTCGCCGCGTGGTCTTCCTTTTTCGGGGCAAGGCCTGCGGGCACGCCGGATTCGCTTAGCCTGCCAGATCTCGTGTGGCCTTTCAGAATGATAGCGAAGCAGCCCGGCCTGCCTGGCTGGTATTTCGACCCCGGCGTAACACTTGGAATTCCGTGGTTGGTGCTCATCGTTGTTGGGCTCGGCGTTCTGGCCCTGTCCAGGTTCGAGGGCAGAAGAAAGGTCGCCGCGTGGCTGGCTGCTGATTACGTGCTGACACATTCTTACATACTGTGGGGGCCGCTTGGTTTCGGTGTGTTATATGATTACGCCGGCCGGTGGATGGCGCAGTCGTCGGTAATACTCGCGGTCGTGGCCGGCCTGGTCGCCGCCTACAGAATTTCCAACAAAGACGGGAAGTTGTTCATCTCCCGCAACGAAGGTGTCCCAATAGGACTGGTTGTGTTTATTTTAATCCTGCTGGCATATGTGCCGGAAAAGGTTTCCGCCGCCGGTTCCATATATGCACAGCCCTACAGGATGAGCGCAGGCGTATACTCCCTGATGGATGACGTGCGCGCCGACACCGCAGACAATTCTGCAATGTTGGTTTTCAGCGCCAACGTGCAGGCAGCCGACGAAAGGCGCGGCCTGACAGAAGCACTGTCGAAAACCAGGGTTTACACGCAGCCCAGTGTTAACAACGGAGAGCTTAACCTGACATTCGTCCACAATTATGCCGGCGGCAGCATAACGTACGATACCAGGTACATAATGTTCGATTACAGTGGGTTCGCCAAGTCGGCGCAGTTCGCAGATTATGTGCAATATTATTCAAACGCAGAAAAGTCGCTGTTCGGAAACGTGCCGCCGGCGTTCACAAGCGGCGACGTCAGGATTTATAGACTGGTGGATAGTAATGGTTAGCGTTTACGATAAAATTAAAAACTACTTCTATGTCAACAAAGTTTCATACAGAGAAATTAAGCACACGGCCGGGGCATCAGTAGAAGACTATCACAAAGCTTTAGGCTGTCGATGGGAGCAACAGTTGAAGTGTTTGCTGCTAAAAACGTATACCGACAGTCGGGAAGAATTTGTAGTACTCACCATTCCCGCCCAGAAACGGGCGGATCTGAAATCAATTAAGGGCGCGCTGAACGCGAAGAAAATACGCATGGCAACCCGCGAAGAATTGAAGAGCGTTACAGGCTGTGGTTTTGGCGAGCTTCCTCCAGTGGGCAAGATATTTGGTATAAAACTTTTGTTGGACAAAGATTTTCTGGATGAGAAGGAGGCGTTCATGAACGCCGGAAGGGTCGATGTTTCGTTTGTTGTCAGCCCTTTAGATTTACAACGGCTGGAAAATCCCCAAATCGTCTAAGAAACGGCCGCGTGCGGTTTTCTTTCCAAAATAAATTCCATGTCCCCGTGGTTTTCCAGGAATTTCGCAACAACACGTGTGCTCAACACGCCGAATGATGCGTCAATCATGCTGTTCGGCATTTTGGAATAAACTTTCCTTATCGCCAGGCCGCGGCTTATCCCCTTCCCTATCGAAGCCTTCCAGGCCTTCTGGTAACGCGCAAGGAATTTTTCGCCGAATTTTTTTTCGTGGGTCGCGTCGGCGAAAGTCTTCGCAGCTATCCGTGCGCATATCATGCCGTAGATAACTCCGCCCCCGGTCAGCGGTTTCACCTGTGCGGCCGCGTCCCCGACCAACAAAACCCGGTTGGCGTAGCTTTTCTGGAATCCGAACGGTATGACACCGCTGGACAGTTCATATTTGGTTACTCCGAACTTCGCAAGAAAATTGTTGAAATTTTGGACGTTCGGCGGGCCTATGTTTCCCGCGATCCCGTATTCCACGGTCCTGCCGCGCGGTATTTTCCACGCAAAAAATCCCGGATAAAGTTTGTTGTCGAAATACAGGTCTACATAATTGTCGTAGTTGCCCTCTTTCGTTATCGCCATTATGCCGTGCAATTTGTTGGGTGCCCTGAAACCGAGCTTTCTCGAAACAAACGAATTCGACCCGTCTGCACCGCACATCAGGCTGGATTCAACGGTGCCTTTCTCCATTGTTATCTGGCAGACGTCGTTGCCTGTGTCGAAATCAACAACTTTCACGCCTGACATGACATTTACGCCATTTTCTGCAGCGACCCTTGAAAGGTACGCGTCCAGCGCCTCGCGATTTATTACAAAAGCCGCCCTCTCCTTTCTCATCAGTTCCACTATCTTGCCTGACGGCGAATGGAATTTGGCGCCGAAGATCTCGTGCTCGTAAAACTCTTTCCTGACGTCCATCATGCCGAGAAATCGTGTGGAATAAAGGCCGGAACAGTGTCTGGGAAAGCCTATTTTACCGTGTTCTTCGATCACGGCAACGCTTAACCCGGCCTTGGCGCAGGCGATGGCGGTGTTTAATCCAGCAGATCCTGCGCCCACAACCACGACGTCGTATTCCGGCATATTTATCACTTTATGCTGATATCTGATACTGGTAATATGCTTGTTAACAAATCAAACTATAAATACGGGCTGATGTTTGCGCAGCTCCTTTTCATTCTATCGCTCGTTGTGATAGCGCAGGCGTGGTCAAAAAACGGGGACTGGGTGCGCAAGGCCGTTGATCTGAGCGGGGGCACAGAAATAACATTTAAATTTTCAGGTGGTCTGGAGCCCGGCCTGGAGGATAGAATCGCAAACGAATACGGGGTACGCCCTCGCGTTTTCCGCAGCACGGGCGGGGGAGGGATTTCCATTGCCAGCACAAAGGAGCTGAACGCAACCGCAGTCGAAGGATTTCTGAAAAACGGCGGCATTGAACTTGAAGGTGCGCCCTCAGTAAAGTCTGTCGGACCCGCCCTGGGCTCGTCGTTTTGGAAACAGGCCCAGCTTTCAATCCTGTTCGGTTTTATTCTGATGGGCATCAGCGTCTACATGATCTACCGTTCGCCTGTCCCGTCGCTTGCAATCATACTCAGCGCAGCTTCAAATATGGTTGAAACAATTGCTGCGATGAACATTCTCGGGATGGAGATGTCCCTTGGTGGCATCGCTGCGTTGCTCATGATGATCGGTTACTCTGTGGACACCAACGTCGTTCTGACAACCCGCCTTCTGAGAAAGGAATTTGGATCGGAAGATTTTGACAGGACGCTGGGAACTTCCATGATGACCGGGCTAACAATGAGTGCCGCATCCATAGCTGCACTGGTTTCTATCATAATGTTTTCACCGGCCTCTGTGCTGACGCATATAGCGTCCGTGCTTATCATCGGGTTGGTGTTCGACCTGCCAAACACATGGCTGCAAAATTCCGCAATATTGAGGTGGCATCTCCGTGCTTAGGTCCTACAAAGTCGTGGTGCTTGCCCTGTACGTGCTGGCCGCGCTGTTGTCAATAGGGTACAACTTCGGTAACGGTGTCACCGTGTCTGGCGGCGCCGGCGTTCTGAAAAGCGGCGGGATGGTATCGGAAGTGGACGGGATAAAAATAACGTCTGTAAGCGAATGGTACGGCGCAATTTCAACGGGTGAGTCTCACTTCGTGACATTCGACGGCAACTCTTACGAAATAAAATCAGACGTGTTGAAAAACGTCACGGTACGGGATCTGAGAAGAAACAATCTCGACCTTGGCATAGATCTGCAGGGCGGCACAAAAGTTTTGCTTGCGCCCGTGGAAAAGGTTTCCTCGGAAACGACCAACACCCAGATAATACCGGTGTTACAGGGAAGGGTAAACACGTACGGGCTGCAGGAGATCGTGCTACGCTCTGAATGTGACATCGACAACTGTTTCGTGGTCGTCGAAATGGCCGGGGAAAGCAGGGACGTTATTGAACGCCTGTTGGCCTCAAAGGGTAATTTTGAGGCGAAAATACCGCACGAAGTCAGGCTTTTTGACGGCCGCGGCTCTTTCATGCTTGGAAGCAATTCGCACACAATCGGGATCGCAGGAGATAAAATAAGAATAGATACCATCGACTACGAGCAGGGCGGCACAACAACCATAGACGGTGTCGAACATGAAATTTTGAACCGCACAGAAAATTCCGTGTTTTTATCAGCGTCTGTTCTGGAAGGTGACGACATCGAAAACGTGTTCACAGATTCGGCACGTTCCGTTATTCAGTCCGTGGGCGGGGGTTACAGGTTCGCATTTTCCATCCTGATTTCGCGGGAAGGCGCGGAACGATTTGCAAAAGTGACATCGGGTCTTGCAGAAGATCCGTCCAGATCAGGTTATTTGAAATCGCCGATCGTCTTGTATTTGGACAACAAGCCCGTTACAGACCTCAGCATCGCATCGGATCTGGCCGGGCGTGTGTTAACTGAAATATCCATCGAAGGCTTCCGGCAGGACCGCAAAGAGGCTGTGTCGGAACGCTCTGCCCTGCAATCAATTTTGAAAGCCGGGGCGCTGCCGGTTGGGTTGGAAATAGCGAACATCGAAAGCGTTTCTGCGGGGCTGGGTAGCAATTTCATAGAATCCGCGGCAAAGTCCGCAATGTTTGCGGTGATCGCGGTCGCTGTTGTCGTTGCAATCCGTTACCGCAGCTTGAAAATAGTGTTGCCGATGGTTCTCACCAGCCTCGGGGAAGTTATTATACTTCTTGGCGTGTCGGTGCGCGGGAATGAACTTCCGTGGGTGATCGCAATGCTGGCAAGCTTGGTTTTGGTTGTGTTCGCGTATCAGAAGAAGGTGCACGTCGACCTCCTGGACATATTTGGCGTTTTCCTCATACCCATAATGGCCGTTTTCCTGTCATGGACCATAGATCTCGCGGTTATCGCCGGCACAATAGCCTTTATAGGAACCGGGATAAGCCAAATGATAATCATCTCCGACGAGGTTAACCGCAGCAGGCTGATCCCGATTACTCCGTGGGAAAAGATAAAAAAAGCGTTCGCAATGGTTTTCGCTTCCGCGATAACTGTCGTGTCCGCGATGTTTGCGCTCCTCTTCATCGGCGTCGGCCTTGTTAAAGGTTTCGCAATAACGAGCATTGCCGGTGTTTTGATCGGGGTTCTGATAACGCGGCCCGCGTACAGCCAGATCGTTGAGCGCATTTTGTCGGAGAAGAAATAAATCACGCAAAGGAAATCGTGGTGCCGTAGAAATACGCTTTGATCAACAACCCGCGGATAAATTAATTCTTGTAATGCCGTTAGTGTGGATCAAACTTCCAAGATACACATAATTTCTGTCGTATTTTCCGTTGATGAAAATCTTTTGGTATTCGCATTTGCCGGCTTGACCCAAGACTGTATCATAATCGTAATTTGGCGGGCAGTATACCACAATTTCACTGGTAATATATTTCCTGATCTTTCTAATTAATTTTTTAAGTGACGGGTTTGTATCGGCAACCCTCCCCCCATTTTCTGGGAGTCCCCAGAAAGGCACGTCATATATTACTATGTCCGCCTTGATTCTCCTAAGAACGTCGTCGGTGATGTCACCGCAAACCAGAGTCGTTTTAGGAAGGAGCCCCACAGCTTCCAGGTTTTCTGAGCACGCGGACAAAACGTTTTTATCAACATCTACGCCTATCAAACGCCGGAATGCGTCTCCTATATGCTCTAAAGTCATACCCACACCGCAGCACAACTCCGCGAGCGTTTTGTTCCCGTCACCGATTCTGTTTTTGAGATACATTACGCTGACAGGGTAACTGGATATGTACAAAGAACTGGCGTCTCCGCTAACGTTATTGCGGTAATTTCTTCTTTTGATTATAGCGTCCCTTGTTTCGCCGGTTTCCATAGTGAAGAATATTTATTTGCGCTTAAATTCCCGCCGGGTTTCTGCCCTAGAAGAAATAATTTATTTTTCGGGATGAAAAGTTTGTCTATTGTTATAAGTTCTTTGGGCGGTTTGGACGCAAATGCACAGGCAAAAACTTCGCCAATTTAAGTTCCGTCTGTCATCGCCTTGATGACCGCCTGTGTCGAATCTTTTTTCTGTATCGCATCGGTTGACGAGATGAATTCTTCTATGTAAGCTATCTGCTTGCCGTAGCGCTCGCGCAGCTTTTTCGTGAAATCAATGTAATCGGCAAAGGTTTTGTGCGAGGTGATCATGACGTACGTCTTCCCCCTGAGGCCCTCGCCGCGCGCGAAATACACAACCTCGGGCATCTTGTTTATGTAATTCACGGCCTCCTCAATCTGCTCCTTTTCAGAGTAGTCGCGCCAGTCAAAAAACGTTATCGCGGATATGGAAAATCCGGCCGCCTTTTCGTCCACTATTGCCCTGTATCCGCGGATTATTTTGTCCCGCTCTAACCGCTGGCGTATTCTCGTTACCGTGGGCTGGGTCAGTTTCAGCAGCTGCGCTATGTGCTTATCGGGTTTTCTTCCGTCCTTCAATAATTCAAACAGCACCTGCTTTTCCTTGTCCCGTATAGCCGCCATAAAGTATCCAGTATGTATTCACAACTCTTGCATTTAAAAGTTGCTTTACTCTGCGGAACGTTTGATTTTATGCGTCAGGATTGATGGAAAAACGGGTTAGGTTTTTATTCTATGCGTCTCAAGTAATCGCGGGTTGGAATATGAAGACCTTTCGAGTCGATCTTAGTAAGAATCTTTGCGTATTCCACCGCAGCCGGTGTAATCACTGGTCGGTCGACGTTTAGTCCGGGATGAACGTTGTGCGAACGGCTCGACAACGCGACCTTGCGCCGAGATGGTTCGAGTGGGTGCGGTGGCGTCCTTTTACACAGGAAACCCAAGTTTCCGTGCGCAGGAAATCGAATGATTTTCTGTGGCTTAGCCAGCCAAAACAAACAGTCGGTTTGTAGGCAAGCCGTTGGTGCCGCTGCACCCCGAATTATTTTTAATTTGAACCTGTTCTGGTTACGCTGTGTCTCACGCAACAGTAGTGATGACGACAACCATGCTCAGCCCGAGGTCAACTTCAGAATGGCCGACGCGATGTCGCCCGTTTCCTGCAACGCCAGTTTCGCTTCTTCTTTGCTGGCTCCGGTTTTCTGTGCTATGATATCTATATCAGAATCGTTGTTTTCCTCCACAACGTCTCCTGTAACCTGAAATGATGTTTTGCCCATAACATCAGATTTTACAACCTGCGGGTTCCTGACAATTATAGTTTTCTGCTTCGACTTGATCAGGACTTCATCGGCTTCCACGGCCTCCATCTTCATGCTCTTCATCAACTTTTCAAGGTCACGCGGATTGATCATGATCATCATTCGAGATTTACGATTAAATAAACAGGCCCCGGCAGTCCCTTATGCGCGTGTTTTCACGTTAACCTGCCATCATTGCGAACGTTAACACACATTACTCCACGTGAAACAACAGGGAGGTTAAATTGTGGTGAATAAATAGTCAGCCGCCCAATTAAATCCATGGACAATGAAGAGTTCGGATACGTGTGCGGTGTGTTGTGCGGCCGCGGTTTCATAAAACGGGGTCGCAACAACTGTGTCGGCATCCACACCAGAAACAGGAGTCTGGCGATTCACGTCGCTTCATCTTTGCGCAACCTGTGCGGTTACGAACCAACAATCAGGGAGAAAACACCAGACGGGAAAACATATTTTACAGTGGAGGTTTACGGAAAAGATGTCGTTGGTATATTCGACGGTATAGGTTTCGCGCCAACCCGTAAAATTTGGGCACCCCCAAAAATTGCCGGTGAAAACGCAGAATTTCGGCTGGGGTTTCTGGCTGGTTTTTTTGATTCAACGGCTGTTGTATATTTCAACCGTGAAAAGTTTTTAACTTCCGGCAGTGGTTACAGATATTTACGCGCAACCTCGGTTAATCCGGGCGGCTTAAGAGAAGTCAAGAACCTGCTTTCTCTCCAGGGCATTGAGTCTGCTCTGCGGACGACGCCGAAAGGGCTTGGGCGTCTGGTCATCCGGGGAGCCTGGCGCCTTAAAGTCTTTTCGGAGCGCATACCGCTGAGAACGCCCAAGAAAGACGCGCTCAACGAGGTTTTCCGCTTTTCCTGATCCCGTTTTTTCGTGTCACGAACCGGGATATCGCTGACCCGAGAATGGCGCCCGCAGCAACATCAACCGGATAATGTACCCCCACGTAAACCCTGGAAACCGCAACAAGCGCGGCAAAAACGTAGAAAATTATTGCTAATTTACGGAAATTTTTTCCCATACAACTTGCCCAGGCAAACGCAGACGACGAGTGCGTGGACGGAAACGAATATGGTCCGTCTAACCCGCGTAGAATCGCGCCTTCAGGCCTGGGTCTGGCAAAAAACTGCTGGAAAAACACCGAAAACGAGATTGTTGTCGCCATAACAGCAACATAGTCAACAGCCTTCATCCGCCCGCCGAAAAACATCGCGCTTGCGGCAAATATGGGAAACGCGGAAAGGCTTATGAACTCCATGATGCGTTCCATTATGGCTGCATCGTAGTTTCCCATTACGCTAAACAGCACGGCGTCCATTGTCATGTCAATTACCGGCCACAATTATCCTTTCCGTTGGGCCAGTGGGCGTTTTTATCTGTATTTTCCCTCCGCACTGGCACAGGCCCGTGAGCGGCGCCGAGGTGTATACGTTGTTGCACGATGCGCACATGAAGCCGTCGAACACGTTGCTTTGTGCCGGCTTGGCGCGAAGCATTTCGGCCAAAGACGATTGGCGCCCCTTTCCCAGCAATTCGGATTTGGAAAAACCGAGAGCCGTAAAAATGCGTTCGACCGGCGGCAGAAGCTGGTTTTCCACATAGTAAACTGGGTCTACCTCGAGCCTCTTTTCTTTCACATAGTCCGGATCCTCTGTCCTTTTTGAAAGCAGCTGGTTGCCTTTGATTATCACATACCCTATCCTGTCTCCCACGCCCGGCGCGTCCTGGGAGTTGCGCTTCTGCATTTTCTTCACAAGCTCTATGTGCGGCTGCACACCCGCATAGCTGGACGGGTTTTTTGTTATGCTTTTGGTGATCACCAGCTTTTCTATGGGGATTTTGTTTTCGGCCAGGTCCTTCATTACCCCGTTGAAATAATTTAACGCGCCCCGCGTGTCGCCTTTTTTCAATATTATATCTATCGTCTTGTTCATCGTATCAGAAACCAGTTCGCACCAGTCCCTTCGCACAGTTTCGATGCCTTTCATCTCGATCTTGTCCTTCCACTTGCCGTTCTCCCTGACAAATTTCCACGCCGCGTATCTTTTTTTCGTGAGTATGAGGAGGCTCTTGAAAAGTTTTTCAAACTCCATGTGCATTACGCCGGAGAGCTCGCTGTTTATCTGCCCGGCTATTTTTGTTCCCAGTTCCCAGCCCGCATCAAGGTCTGTTACCGGAATTTTTATCATGATGGAATCCGTGTCCCCGTAGACCGCCTCGTACCCAAGTTTATTCTCAACGGTCTGGTTGACGGTTTGTATCAGGTAGCGGCCGCACGATGTTATCGCGTTGGCTATGTCCAAAACGTACAATTTCGCTTTGGTGTAACCGGTATATCCGTAAAACGAGTTCGACAACAGCTTGAGCGCAAGCTGTTTTGCGTCGAGCGCCCTTCTGCGCTCGTCGTCCGTTTCGTTTCTCATGGCCTGCCTTGCCTTTGCGCGCTCTTCAAGCAGGTTGGCGAGGATGTTGGGTATTATGCCTTCCTGCACTTCCTTTGGCACAAACCTGTAGCCGGCCGGCGTCTTTATGTTCGCCACGCCGTCCGCGCTCCCTGTCAGTATCGTCGTGGGGCAGATATTGTAACTCCTGAATATGGACGGGTACATGCTGCGAAAGTCTAGGACTACAACCAGTCCGTTGGAATGGAGTCCTGTTTTTGGTGTTAGCACAAAACCGCCTTTTAGCCCCTGGTCCTCCTTTTCTTTCTCCTTTTTCCGTATGTCTGCCGTGTCCGGTTTGCATGGGACAACATAATTTCTCCTGTTGAATTCGCGTAACAGCAGATTTTCCACGCGGCCGGCTTCGCCGCCGTCGAGGCTGTCCTGAAGCAGTACCCCGCTGACTTTAGAAAGTTCAAGGTATTTGTCCAACAGTTGTTTTTTTACAACAAGGTCCAGCGCCAACTCGGCGTCCTTGCGCGCGTATTCGGCCAAACGCGCTATCTTATTCAGGTCTCCGCTGTTCCACAGCTTGGAAATTTCCGAGTGGGCGACATCGTGTTTTTCCTGGTTAAGCAAAATCCTGGAAACGTCGGCCAGCCCGTACCGCTTGAAGGAAAAGTTTTTCTTAATCAACTGGTAACTATCCGCGACTACGCGGCCGGGTATCGTGGATCGCACACGGTTTTTCATTATTTCTTTTGTGTACGCAGGTTTTTCGTTGCACCGCCCTATTGTACGGGGCACTTTGAGAATTTCCATCCGCTTGAGTATGAATGGCATGTCGAAATTGTTTACGTTGAACCCGGTTACGATGTCAGGATCGTAATCTTCGATTACTGCGGACAGGCGCGTGAGCATTTCCGTTTCATCCAGGCAGCGTACGATGCTGTCCGTTTCGGTGCCGCGTGTGGTGATCACAATGGACCGCTTGCCGCGGTGTTCAGGATAAAATGCCGCGCTTACCATGATTATTTCGTCTTCGGCCGGATTCGGCAGCCCGCCGGATTTGGAAAGTGTCTCGATGTCTATTGCCATATATTTCATTTGGACATTCTTCGCAGAGTCGGCTGGCCCAAGCTTGGTTATGTTGACTGTCCTGTCAGTCTTTACCGTGTGCGTGTTTATGTCCAAACATTCGGCCTCGACCCATCCCATCCCGCTGACGGCATAATCGGCCATGAACCTGTACTTGAAAAGTATGTCTGCCTCGAAAATTTCTTTCACATGCGGGTTCGCTTTCAGGGCCTCCCGCAACTCGGAAACTTTTTGCGGGTTTTTCAGTGTGATCTTCAGCATTTTCGTGGGTGTGGCCGAATAACCCCGCGGGAATCTTTTCAAAACTGTTTCGTGTTTTAACACTTCCGGTCTTGCTGAAATAAGCTTCTCCACGCCGCCTGTCCCGTCTTCGGTCGGCATGACGTAAAAATATGGGAAGTATCCTTTTACAAATCCGCAAACGGTTTTTCCGTCTTCGTCTTTGCCGAAAATTCTCACGATTGGTCTGTCTTCTACCACCACATAATCCGTGTCGAGTACCTGTAATTTCATGTCCGTCACAATATTATCCACTCGTGTGGTTTAAAAATCCGCGATCCACGCAGACCTCGTCTGTAGGTCTATCCCGACAAATTTGTCCCCGGCTGTCACGAATGTGTACCCCCTGTGGTTCACGAATCCGGATTTGGCGGACTCCCCGAGTAAAATTACGTCGGCGTCCTCGTCTATATACCTCTCCTGCACAAGCTGCGATGATAAAGAATTCTGCGCAACACAACGCCTTCTTGAGGCTGACCGCGCCGCCGTTTCTATAGGAACACTTAACGCCGTGTGGAAGAGCTGGATTTTTAATTCTTCGCCCCCCGGTCCGGACAACGCTTTCACCGACGCCGCCGGCTCCGCTGTCGTCTCCGCATCGCCGTTTATGATGCGCGCCGAAACCAGTCGCTTTATTCCACCGCTCGTTTCGATTATGAAAGCGAACGTTTCCGTTCCCCTGTCCCCGGACAGTTTCTTGATGGCCGGTCCCGCGTCCCCTTTCACCGAACCGAAAAAAAGTTTTGCCGGGCGAAGGGCCCTTTTGACATGTTTTTTGACCGGCAGTTCAGGATAAATTACGCCGTCCGCTGTGAATTTGTCCCCGGAAAGCGTGCCGCTGACCACGACCACGTCGTTTTCCTGCGCATCCGAAACTCTGGCTATAACCGCACACCGGCCCGTCGGGTCTTCCAGCTGGAACCCGTTTTCTTCCGGGTCGCGCACTATTCCGAGTATGGTGTTGCGCCCCGGGCGCATTTTGTTTATGGAAACGGGCCCGTCAGTAATTCGTGAGAGCAGGAACGGCGCGAATGTGCTGATCTTATTCCTGTAATATTCCACAAAATCCCTGGTGGTCAGTTCCGTTTTCGTGGTGTGCCTCCTTCGTAGTTCCGCAAGCTTTTTCGCGGTCAGCAGTGTCAGGCCCGCCTCGGCAAACGCCTGGTCGTAATCGTCTTCGGTGAGCTGGTCCGCAATTTCGGGCGCCACCATTATTCCGCGCTCCATGAATTTTCCAAGCAAAAATTTGTCCATCTAATCACCGCGCCGTTGGGTGGCGCTACTCAAAATAAAAATCTTTTTTGAGCGTCTCCTTGATGTTCTCGGTTGTGTGTTTTGAAATCAGCAGGCTTATTTCCTTGGTGCGCCCGTGCCGCCCTTTCGATGTGGTGTGAACCGAAAGTATACCAAGCATTCCAAGCTCAGATATCAGGTCCGACGCCCTGCGCGGGCCAAGAACTTCCAGGCCTCTTTTCTTGCAGACCTCCTTGTATTTTTCGTAGGTCTCGCCCGTCGTCTGGTTTGGGTTTTGGTTGTTGGCGATGGCCCACAATATGGCCTGGGATTGCCGCGGTTGGGTTCGCACAGTTTCCAGGACACGGTCAACGTTGATTTTTTCCTGGGCCTTGTCCACATGCACCTCGTCCAAAAATTGCTCCCCGTTTCTTTCCGCTATTTCGCCGGCGACCCGCAACAAATCCAGCGCGCGGCGGGCGTCGCCGTGCTCCTGCGCCGCAAGCGCGGCGCATTTTTGTATTACCCCGTCCTTCACCCCGCCGGCGATAAACGTGAGCTTCGCACGCTCGTTAAGTATGTCCCGCAGTTCCAGCGCGTTGTACGGGGGGAACACTATTTCCTCCTCGTTCAGGGAAGACTTGACGCGGGGATCAAGCGTTTCCGAAAAGGAAAGGTCGTTCGTAACGCCTATCAGCGTCAGTTTCGCGTTCTCGAGGTCCTGGTTCACTCTTGTGAGGTTGTACAATATGTTGTCCCCGACCTTTGTTACCAAAGCGTCTATTTCGTCCAGAACGAGCAAAACGTTTTGTTTCTGGGAGTCCAAGCTCTCGTAAAAAATCTCATAGAGCCTGTTCGTTGGAAGCCCGGTGGGGGGCACATCATAGCCAAACTCCTTACAAAGTTGGGCCAGGACCCGGTACTCCGTGTCCGCGATTTTTTTCATCTTGCAATTTATAAAAACAGTTTTTATCTGAACCGAATTTTCCTTCGCCGTCTTCGCGAGCTCGCCGATGACATGCCTGACGCAAAGTGTTTTTCCTGTGCCAGTCTTGCCGTACACAAAGGCGTTCGACGGTTTTTCGTTCCGTAGGCACGGGGCAAGTATGGACGCCACCAGATCCATCTGTTTGTCCCGGTGTGTTATTGTAGAGGGGTCGTAAGACGTGGCCAGGGCGTCTTTCGACAGGAAAAGCTTGCCGCCCTTCAGGTAGCCGGAAAAGATTTTCTGCAAAGAAGTCTGTGCCATAAAGCGACCAAGATTTCATTTGAATTGTTGGTATATAATCTTTCTGCCCCGGGCCACACCCCATCATTTCCACTGCACAAGGTTCCATCCATCGTAAAACTCCGCATATTTCGGGAACGGCCCCTTTGTGGGATGAAACAACGTCTTAGCTTTTGGGGCGTCGCTGGCAGGAAACACATAGAAACCGGCCGCCTGCAACCCGTCATCGAGGCACACCAGAACAAGATATTCACAGCCACCAACCAAACCATGGAACGTGCTCTCTTGCTGCCCCCCAACAGAAAAAACGTAACCGGCGTCGCCTTTCGTGGCGTACCGAACCTTTATCCGTATCATGGTGTTTTTCCCAGCCGCCACAAGGTCCGGCCCGCCCTCATAGAAAAGGTCTTGGACAAACCACCCACCCAGCAACAGTTTTAGTGAAACATGGTTTTTCGCTATCAACAGGTTGAGGTTCCTGATTTTCGTTTTTTCACCTACAATTAATTAATACAATATAATTATATTATAT